>CP099617.1:705000-1005000 GCA_024072375.1 Sphingomonadaceae bacterium OTU29LAMAA1 | reverse complement strand
CCTTCGCCTCGCCGTTCCGGCCGACGGGCGGGGCAGGGGGCGGACCGGCCAGACCGAAAGCGGATGCATCGCCCTCGAGCGCCGCGTCCCAGCCGCAACAGCCGGAGGACGACCCCGTCGTCGCGTGCGACACCGGTCCGTCCGACTTCAAATCACGGGTGGCACGGTTCGAACGCGAACTGCTGGCCCGCGCCCTGGCCGAGCATCGCTTCAACCAGCGTTCGACAGCCGAGGCGCTGGGCCTCAGCTACGACCAGTTGCGTCATGCCCTGCGTCGGCATGACCTCATCAATGCCGGTAGCTCATGACGCTTGCGTAACGTGTCGGGAGCGTTAGGCGACGTGTCGCGTTAACGCGGGGACGACATCGTCCCACCTTCATTGAGGAGCCTATTCCATGGCATTCGAACTCCCGCCGCTGCCGTACGCCTATGACGCGCTGGAGCCGGTCATCTCCAAGGAGACGATGAAGTTCCACCACGACAAGCATCACGCAGCCTATACCAACAAGCTCAACGAAGGCGTCGCCGCCGATCCCAAGCTGGAAGGCAAGTCGATCGAGGATATCCTCGGCATGATCTCGACGCTGCCGCCGCTGGTCCGCAACAACGGTGGCGGGTTCTGGAACCACGATTTCTTCTGGAAGATCATGGCGCCGAAGGGGTCGACCCAGCCGTCGGGCGCGCTGAAGGATGCGATCGACGCATACGGCGGCCTCGACAAGCTTAAGGACGACTTCAACACCAAGGGCGCGGGTCAGTTCGGCTCGGGCTGGGCATGGGTCATCAAGGACTCGTCCGGCGCGCTGAAGGTGACCTCGACGCCGAACCAGGACAATCCCCTGATGGACGACGCCAAGGAGCCGGGTACGCCGATCCTGGGTAACGACGTGTGGGAGCACGCCTATTACCTGACGTACATGAACGATCGCCCCGGCTATCTGAAGGCGTGGTGGGACGTCGTGAACTGGGACGAAGCCGGCAAGCGTTTCGACGCCGCCTGAAACTGTCGTATTCCTCCCTCGCTTCAGCGGGGGAGGACTATCGTCCGGTCACTCGACCGGCACGTCCGCCGCGACCTCATCCCCCGTGCTCAATCCGTGCCGCAACAGCATGGGAATGTTGGCGAATGCGAACAGCAGGGTCAGCGGGATCGCGCCCCACAGCTTGAACCCGACCCAGAAATCCCAGTTCGTCGTCCGCCACACCGTCTCGTTGAGCGCAGCCATGAACAGGAAGAACAGCGCCCAGTTGCGCGTCAGCTTGCGCCAGCCGTCTGCGGTCAGGCCCGGATACGCGGTGCCGAGCAACCCTTGCAGCAGAGGTCGCCCGGTCAGCAATCCAAACCCCAGCACGGCGGCGAACATGCCATAGACGAAGCTCGGCTTCATCTGGATGAACTTGGGGTCGTGAAAATACACCGTCAGCCCCCCGAACACAACAACGAACCCCCCCGATATCCAAAGCATCGGCGATATGTGGCCGAGCCGCGTCTTGGATACGATCATCGCCGCGACCGTGGCGATGACGAAGGCGGTCGTCGCGACGATCACCTTGGCGATCACCAGCGCACCGGCGCGGTCCAAGTCTGAAAGGAAGCCGGTGCTCGCCCCGACCAGCCGCATCGCAAGCGTGGCGGGAAACAGGAAATTGACCGCGAAGAACACGAGCAGCGGGCCGTATTCCACGCCCATCCGCAAACCGGGGGAGGGCGCGCGCGACGCCGTCACTTCCGCCCTCCCGCCTCGACGCCCGCGATGATCCGCGCCACCTCGTTCGCATCGAACGGCCGAAGGTCGGTCATGCCTTCGCCGACCCCGATCGCATGGATGGGCAACCCGTATTTCTCCGCCGCCGCGACCAAGACGCCGCCGCGCGCGGTGCCGTCTAGCTTGGTCATCACGAGGCCGGTTACACCCGCCACCTCCTTGAACACCTCGATCTGCGACAGCGCATTCTGGCCGGTAGTCGCATCCAGCACCAGCACCACGTCATGCGGGCTGGCGGGGTTGATCCGCCCGAGCACGCGGCGGATCTTGGCGAGTTCGTCCATCAGTTCGCGCTTGTTCTGCAAGCGGCCGGCGGTGTCGACGATCAGCACGTCGATGCCGGTCTCGGTCGCCTTCTTGACCGCGTCCCACACCACGCCGGCGGCATCGCCGCCCTCCGGCCCGGTGACGATCGGCACGCCGACGCGGTCTGCCCAGGTCCGCAACTGGCCGATCGCCGCGGCGCGGAACGTGTCGCCCGCCGCCAGCATGACGCCATAGTCCTGCTCCATCAGCAGATGCGCCAGCTTGGCGATCGTCGTCGTCTTGCCCGACCCGTTGACGCCGATCACCAGGATCACCTGCGGTCGCGGAAAGGCGTTGACCTCCAGAGGGGTTGCGACGCGTTCCAGAGCCTTCTCGACCTCTTCGGCGACGACCAGCCGGATGCCGAGTTCCTCCATGTTTCGCTCGAACGTTCCCTCGGCCAGTCGGGTACGGATCTTGCCGGCGGTGTCGGGGCCGAGGTCGGACGCGATCAGCGCTTCCTCGATCTCGTCGAGCGTCTCTTCGTCGAGCCGCGCACCACCAAGGCCGGCAAGGTTGCCGACGAGACGGTCGGAGGTCTTCTTGAAGCCGCCGAGCAGCCGTTCGTGCCAGGTGGGGATGGTGCTCATACCGATGTTCCGATGAGATGAGTGTCTGTCGCAGCCGTGACGCGGACCCTGACGATGTCGCCCGGTTCCGCGGGCGAGGGGAGGCGCACCTCCGCGAAAGTGCCGGCATGACCGCGGTCGCCGGGCCGTTCCAGCAGCACATCGTGCAAGCTCCCGACCTGCTTCGCCAGCCACGTCGCCCTACGGGCCGCCGCCGCCTCGCGCAGCCGCTCCGCCCGCGCCCGAATCGTGCCGGCATCGACCTGCGGCATCCGTGCCGCCGGCGTACCCGCCCGCGCCGAATAGGGAAAGATATGCGCGTGGACGATATCCGCATCGGCGATCAGCGCCAGCGTGTCCGCCGCCATCGCATCGTCCTCGGTCGGAAAACCCGCGATCAGGTCCGCGCCGATCGCGATCTCCGGCCGCGCCGCCTGCAACCGCTGCACCGCCTCGACCGCCTGCGCCCGGCTGTGTCGCCGCTTCATCCGCTTCAGGATGATGTCGTTGCCCGCCTGGAACGACAGATGCAGATGCGGCATCACCCGCGCCTCGCCGGTCACGATCTCGAACAGCCGCTCGTCGATCTCGATCGAATCGAGCGACGACAGCCGCAGCCGTCGCAACGCCGGCACATGGCGCAGGATGCGTTCGACCAGCAGCCCCAGCGTCGGCGCGCCCGGCAGGTCATGGCCATAACTGGTCAGGTCGACGCCGGTCAGCACCACCTCGGCATGGCCCGCATCGACCAGCCCCGCGATCCGGTCGACCACCGCGCCCGCCGGCACCGACCGGCTCGGTCCGCGTCCGAACGGGATCGCGCAAAACGTACAGCGATGGTCGCAGCCGTTCTGCACCTCGACGAACGCGCGCGCATGCCCGCCGAAACTCGCGGCCAGATGCGGTGCCGTCTCGCGCAACTGCATGATGTCGCCGACAACGACCGCCTCTGCGCTCGCCCATACGGCAGGAGACAGCTTCTCGCCGTTGCCGATCACCCGGTCGACCTCGGGCATCGCCGCAAAGCCCTGCGGATCGATCTGCGCGGCGCAGCCGGTGACAACCAGCTCCGCCCCCGGCCGATCGCGCCGCGCCCGCCGGATCGCGCTGCGGGTCGCCTTCACCGCGGCATTGGTCACCGCACAGGAATTGACCACGACGGTGTCCCGCCCCGCGATCAGCGTGCGGATCGTTTCGCTCTCGGCGATGTTGAGACGGCAGCCGAGGGAAATCACCTCTGGCGCGGGAGCATGCATGACGCGCGATCTAATCGACGGAAACCGCCAAGTCCATGACATGGCGGCGGAGGTGCTCGACTTCTGGTTCGCGATGACCACCGAGCAGCATTTCGACAAGGACGATGCGCTCGACCGGACGATCACCGACCGCTTCGCAGACCTTCGCGACGGCATCCTGCGCGGCCGGGCAGAGGGCTGGCGCGATGACCCCGACGCATTGCTGGCGGCGATCATCGTCCTCGACCAGTTTTCCCGCAACATCCATCGCGGCACGCCCGACGCCTTCGCCGCCGACGGCCTCGCGCTGGAGCTGACGCGGTCCGCAATCGAACGCGGCTGGGACGAACGCTACCCGCCCGACCGCCGCGTCTTCCTCTACATGCCGCTGATGCACGCCGAGGACATGGCGATGCAGGACCTGTCCGTCGCCAAATTCGAAGCCCTAGGCATCCCCGAAAACCTCGCCTTCGCCCGCGACCACCGCGACGTCATCGCCGACCACGGCCGCTTCCCGAGCCGCAACGCGGCGCTGGGCCGCGAGTCGACGGCGGCGGAAGAGACATATCTCGCGCAACCGGATGCCGGTTGGTAGGGCAGGGCTGATAAGGCGTTCGCGCAGAGGCGCAGAGGACGCAGAGAATTAAGTAAGCGATAACCCAACCCCCTTCCGTCATCCCGACGAAATTCGGGACCCATGGACCCCCTCCGGCTGCGGTAATCCCTACGACCCCATCGAAGCCATGGGTCCCGGCGTTCGCCGGGATGACGGAGGATGCGTTGAGATGGCGCAAAGCACCGCAATCGCACCCTCTCTGCGCCCTCCGCGCCTCTGCGCGCAAAACTCTTCTTCTCTCTGCGTCTCCGCGTGAACCACTCTTCTTCGCGTCTTCGCGCGAACAACCCCCACGGAAAACCGAACCTTGCCTTTCCCGCCGAACCAAGGTAAGCGCCGCACACGTTCCACCACGGAATGCGATTGATGGCGCGCCTACGGGTGCACGCTGGCCGGCGAGGTTTCGCCCGCCGGCGTCTTTTGCGTTGCGGGTATGATGAGGGTCTTGAGGCGATGTTCGACAGTCTGAGCGACCGGCTTGGCGGCGTATTCGACCGCCTTCGCGGCCGTGGCGCGCTGACCGAAGCCGACGTGCGGACGGCGATGCGCGAAGTGCGCGTCGCGCTGCTGGAGGCGGACGTGGCGCTGCCGGTGGCACGCAGCTTCGTCGACAAGGTCACCGAACAGGCGGTCGGCCAGAACGTCCTGCGCTCGGTCACGCCGGGGCAACAGGTCGTCAAGATCGTCAACGATGCGCTGGTGGAAATGCTCGGCGCCGACGAATCCGAACTCGAACTGTCGGTCACGCCGCCGGCCGTCGTAATGATGGTCGGCCTGCAAGGCTCGGGCAAGACGACGACGACCGCAAAGATCGCCAGGCGGCTGACCTCGGGTGTCGGCGGCCGCGAGCGCAAGAAGGTGCTGATGGCGTCGCTCGACGTCAATCGCCCCAACGCGCAGGAACAGCTCGCCACGCTGGGGACGCAGATCGACGTCGCCACGCTACCGATCGTTGCCGGCCAGCAGCCGGTCGACATCGCCCGCCGCGCACTCCAGGCCGCCAGGCTGCAGGGCTATGATGTCCTGATGCTCGACACCGCCGGTCGTCTCCACGTCGATCAGGCGTTGATGGACGAGATGAAGGCGGTGGCCGAAATCGCGGTGCCGCAGGAAATCCTGCTCGTCGTCGATGCGCTGACTGGGCAGGACGCGGTCAACGTCGCGCAGAACTTCTCCGATCAGGTGCAGCTGACCGGCGTCGTGCTGACCCGCATGGACGGCGATGCCCGCGGGGGCGCGGCGCTGTCTATGCGCGCGGTCACCGGCAAGCCGATCAAGTTTGCCGGTGTGGGCGAAAAGCTCGACGCGCTCGAAGCCTTCCACCCCAGCCGCGTCGCCGGCCGCATCCTCGGCATGGGCGACGTCGTCAGCCTCGTCGAGCGCGCGGCGGAATCGATCCAGCAGGAAGACGCCGAGCGGATGACCGCGCGGCTCGCCAAGGGTCAGTTCGACATGAACGACCTGCGCAGCCAGCTCGCTCAGATGCGCCGCATGGGCGGCCTTGGCGCGCTCGCCGGCATGATGCCCGGCATGAAGAAGGCGCAAGGCGCGCTCGCCACCGCAGGCGGCGACAAGATGCTGATTCACATGGACGCGATGATCGGTTCGATGACCGTGAAGGAGCGTGCCAAGCCCGAACTCATCAACGCCAAGCGCAAGATCCGCATCGCCAAAGGCTCCGGCACCACGGTGCAGGAGGTCAACAAGGTCCTGAAGATGCATCAGGAAATGTCCACCGCCATGAAGAAGATCAAGAAGATGGGCGGGCTGAAGGGCATGATGGCGATGCTGGGGAAGGGCGGCATGGGCGGTCTCGGCAACGCCCTCGGCGGTGCGGGGCTCGGCGACATGATGGACAAGGCCGGTGGTGGGCTGCCCAAGGGTCTGCCCGGCCTCGGCGGCGGTCAGGACGGCATGCCCAAGCTGCCGCCCGGCTTCGAAAATCTTCTCAAGAAAAAGTAATCATTCAACTCAACTGATTTAGAACGAAGGAATATCACATGGCTCTCAGCATTCGTCTGTCGCGTGGCGGCTCCAAGAAGCGTCCCTATTACCGCATCGTCGTTGCCGATGCGCGCAGCCCCCGCGACGGCAAATTCATCGAGAAGATCGGCAACTACAACCCGCTGCTCGCCAAGGATTCGGAAAGCCGCGTCGTGCTCGATGCCGAGCGTGCGAAGTATTGGCTGTCGAACGGCGCGCAGCCGACCGACCGCGTCGCTCGCTTCCTCGACGTCGCCGGCGTCCGTGAGCGCGCGGCTCGCACCAACCCGAACAAGGGCAAGCCGGGCGAGAAGGCCACCGAGCGCGCCGAAGAGCGGGCCGAGAAGTTGAAGGCGCAGGAAGAGGCCGCTGCGGCCGCCGCCGCCGCTCCGGCTGCCGCTGAGGAGGCTCCGGCCGACGACGCCACCACCGAGACGACCGAGGCGTAAGCATCGGAACCGGCCATGATGCGTTGACCTCCTCGTTCTGAAGGAGTTGACGCATCATGGCCATCGAACCCGATCCCCGCACCGCGCCCGACGATCTCGCGGACGGTGCCACCAGCGACGCCACTAACGAAGGCGTTTCAAACACCGAGCCCGCGGAAGGTGACGACGATGCCCCAACAGGAGGCGACGGATCGCCCGAACAAGCCGGCGGCTGAACCCAGCGTCACGCTGGCTGTGGTGATCGGTGCGCATGGCATCCACGGCCAGGTGCGGCTGAAGGTGTTCGCCGAAGATTTCGGCAGCTACAAGAGCTTCAACCAAGGCGCACTGACGCTGAAGGCGTCGCAGGCCGGCAACAACGGCACGATCGCGCGTTTCGCCGAGATAGCCGACCGCAACGACGCCGAGGCGATGCGCGGCACCGAACTCACCGTCCCACGGTCGGCGTTGCCACTGCTCGGCGAGGGCGAATATTACCACGCCGATCTGATGGGGTTACCGGTGGTGTCTACCACGGCGGAAGAGCTTGGCCGCGTGGTGCTGATCGAGAATTTCGGCGCCGGTGACGTGCTTGAGATCGAGCGGCCGAACGGCAAGCGTTTCATGATCCCGATGAACGCCGACGCGGTGCCCGAATGGAGCGCCGAACGGCTGGTGGTGAACGCCGACTTCGTCGAGTGACGTGAGGTACTCCCAACTCGCAATCCCCGAGAAAGCCGGGATCCATGGAGGCACCTGGGGCGTGTGACGCGGATCATCGCCGACCGTGCGTATCCATTTCCATGGGTTCCGGCGTTCGCCGTGATGACGGAAAGGGGCGCGCACCTTACCGCCGGATCGGCCGCCGCTCGCTCAGCAGGTTCCGGATCGTCGTCGCCGCGACGCCGGCTTCGCCCATCGCGTGGCTGATCTGGTCTAGCCCCTTCACCACATCTCCCGCCGCGAACAGGCCCGGCACGGTGGTCCGCTGGTGATCGTCCACTTCCAGACACCCCTCGTCGCTCGCCCGCGCACCCGCCGCGACCGCCAGATGCGAGCGGATGCGTGATCCCAGCGCCGGGTAGACGCTGTGGAACCGCATCCGCCCGCGCGCCGTATCCAGAGCCAGCAGATCGCCTTTGATTGCCCAGCCGCCGCATGGTCCCTGCACCCGCACGATGCCGGCCTCGTCCAGCTTGGCGGCGCAGGCGTCATCAAGTAGATGCTCCGCCTCGGGCGAGATGAGTGTCACGTCCCGCGTATAGCCGCGCAGGAACAGCGCCTCGCGCGTCCCGTGATCGCCAGTGCCGACCACCCCTACGCGCTTGTCGGTCACCTCGTATCCGTCGCAAATCGGGCAATAGCGGATCATTCCGCGCTCCAGCGCCGGATCGTGCACCTCGGGAAGGATGTTCGGCCGATGGTTGACCACACCGGTCGCCAGCAGCACCGTCCGCGCCGCATAGCTGCCGGTGTCGGTAACGATGCGGAAATCCTCTCCGTCACGCTCGATCGCCGTGACCCGCTTTTCCTCACGACGCGCACCATACTTCTCCGCCTGCGCCAGCATCAGTCCCAGCAGCGCCTTGCCGCCGATCCCCTCGGGATAGCCGGCATGATTGTGCGTGCACGGGATCATCGCCGCCCGGCTCGATCCGCTGTCGAACAACCGGATCGACAGGTGGAAACGCGCCAGGTAGATCGCCGCGGTCAGCCCCGCCGGCCCCGCGCCGACGATGATGCAATCGTCCATCAGCCTTGCACCCGATCAAGCATGTATATACATCCCGTGTATACGGAGATACGTCATGGGTAACGAATATCGCGCTAAGGTGTTCAAGTCAGGTAATTCCGTCGCGCTGCGGCTACCGAAAGCGCTTGGCATCGCCGATGGCGCCGAGATGGTCCTGCGCGAGGAGGCGGGAAAGTTCACGTTCGAACCCGCGCCGGTCGAGCGCAAGAGAATCGACCTGACCGGGATCTACGGTTCCTGTCCGGGTTTGAAGCCTCTCTCACGCGATGAGCGGATGATGGAGCCACGGGAACTGGACTGGGAGGGGAAGCTCCTGCGTCGTGACTGAGCCGCGTTACCTGCTCGATTCGAACATCTGTATCTACGTGTTGGAAGGTCTTTCGGACGTCGCCCGGGCGCGTGTCGAGGCGTGCGCCCCCGGTGAGATCGCCGCGTCCTCCATCACGTATGCGGAGGTCTTGCGGGGGGTCGACCCCTCGAATGCGCGAGCTATGGCGGCGACGAAGGCGTTCTTCACAGTGTGCAGGGTGCTGCCATTCGGAGATGCGGCGGCTGAAGTCTATCAGCGTGTTCCGTTCAGGCGCGGGCGCTTCGACCGGCTGATCGGTGCGCACGCCATTGCTCTGGGACTGATCGTCGTCACCAATAACGAAGGCGACTTCGACGACATCCCCGGCCTGTCTGTCGAGAACTGGACCCGATGACCTTCACCGCCACGATCCTGACGCTCTACCCCGAGATGTTCCCCGGCCAGCTTGGCGCGTCGCTCGCCGGACGCGCGCTGCGGGAGGGTAGCTGGGCGTGCGACCCCGTGCAGATTCGCGACTTCGCCACCGACAGGCACCGCTCGGTTGACGACACGCCTGCGGGTGGCGGCGCCGGCATGGTGCTGCGCGCCGACGTGCTCGCCGCCGCGATCGACAGCGTCGCCGACGATCGCCCGATCCTCGCGATGACGCCGCGCGGTCGGCCGCTCACCCAGGCCCGCGTCCGCGAGATCGCCGCCGGCCCCGGCGCGATCGTCCTCTGCGGCCGGTTCGAGGGCTTCGACGAGCGCATCTTCGAAGGTCGCGAGATCGAGGAGGTGTCGATCGGCGACTATATCCTGTCGGGCGGCGAGATGGGGGCGCTCGTCCTGCTCGATGCTTGCATTCGGCTGCTCCCCGGCGTAATGGGCGCGGCTTCAAGCGGTGTGGACGAGAGCTTCGAAACGGGGCTGCTCGAATATCCGCAATATACCCGACCATATGAATGGGAAGGGCGCACGATCCCCGAAGTGCTGCGATCGGGGGATCATGCGAGGATCGCGGCCTGGCGCAAGTCGATGGCCGAGACCGATACACGGCTACGGAGGCCGGACCTGTGGGAGCGCCATGAGGGCGCTCGGGTCAAGCCTCCCTCTGGCGCGCGGCGAACGAAGGACTGAAGTTTATGAACATCATCCAGCAGCTCGAAGCCGAGCAGATCGAAAAGCTGACCGCCAAGCGCGCGATCCCCGAATTCCGTCCCGGCGATACGCTGAAGGTCGGCGTGAAGGTCGTCGAAGGCGAGCGCACCCGCGTCCAGAACTACGAAGGCGTGTGCATCGCGCGTTCGAACAAGGGCATGGGCTCGTCGTTCACCGTTCGCAAGATCAGCTTCGGCGAGGGCGTCGAGCGCGTCTTCCCGCTGTACTCGCCGAACATCGATTCGATCGACGTGGTCCGCAAGGGCGCCGTCCGTCGTGCCAAGCTGTACTATCTGCGCGGCCGCACCGGTAAGTCGGCGCGTATCGCCGAGCGCCGCGACACGCGTCCGGCCAAGGGCACCGTCGCCGCGGAGTAATCCCGGCCGGTCTTTGGATACAAGGAAGGGCGCGGAGGATGACCTCCGCGCCCTTTTTGATGTGGTCGCGGATCAGGTATTGGCAGCGCTGGTCCGGATATTGCCGTTGACACCCGCCGGGAAGAAGCCACCGGACGTGACTGCTGCGCGGTTCTGGTACACCACGTTCAGCACCTGCGGCGCGGTTCGGCCAAGCGCCAAACCATTGGTGACCGCCGGCACGAAGTTGGCGGTCGTCGCATTGCCGATGTCCTGATCGGTGTCACCAGCGCCATCCAGCGTATCGCGCGTGTCGCTGATTTTGGTGATGTTGCCGTAGATCGCCGATCGCGTCAGCCCCTTCGACCACAATGTGCTGCGGATCGCGGCGTCATGGTAGCATTCAGTGGCGAGAATACCGGCCGATGCTTCCAGAAACGTCTTGTTCGTGATCAGCCGTGCCGAGCCGCGATAGGCTGTGACCCCGACATCGGTCAGCAGATAAGCGCCGACGAGGAAGTTCTCGTCATTGGCATAGGGATCGAACGTCTCGGTTGCGCCGATCACGCCTGCAGCGCGCGCTGCCGCCGTAAACGCACCGGTGGCATCTCCCGCGATGTTGATGGCGGGCTGTGCCACCGCGGCGCTGCCCAGCGACGTGCGGAGGAAACGGATATGCGCGGTTTCGTCAAAAGCGATTTCGCGCGCATAGTCTGCGACGACGGGATCGGTGAAGTTCACTTGACGACCGCCGGTAACCGCGCCTTGCGTGCCGGCGCCCGTGGTCAGGTCGGCGCGGACCGGCTGTCCGAACGCCGCCTGGTTGTAATAGGCACCTTCGAGATATTCGAGGCTAAGCGCGAAGTTGAGGATGTCCACATCGACGTTTGCGGACGGGGTGGGGGTAGGGGTTGGCGTAGGGAACGGCGTTGATTGCTCGTCGTCGTCGTCACAGGCGGACAACAACGTCAGGCCGCCTGCCATCGCGGCAGCGCCGCCACACAAGCGGATGAAACGGCGTCGGGCGGCGCGGGCGTGGCCGGCGCTTTCCATCATGTCGAGGATCGTGGTCTGGTCGGTCATAACGGGTCTCTCCCTGGTTCGGTATCGTCAGGCGGCGGTCGTGCGGAGCGTGCCGTTGACGCCGTTGGGGAAGAAGCCGCCCGACGAAGCGGACGTGCCGGCGGTCAGATAGACGATGTTGAGCACCTGCGCGGGCGTCCGGCTGAAGGCGATGCCGTTGGCGTCGGTCGGCGCGATGTTGCTGACTTGGACGTTGACGGTGGTGCCGCCGGTATTAACGTAAGGCACGGTTTGCGTGGCAACGCCCTGGTCGAGATCCGCAGGGCCATCGAGCGTGTCACGGGCGTTGGAGATCGACTCCGAAGCCGTGCGCAGGGTCGATGCACCGATGCCCTTGGCGTAAAGCGCGTTGCGGATCAGCCCGGCATGGAACGCCTCCACCGCCAGAATGCCGGCGGCGGCATCTAGGTAGGTGTTGTTGGTGATCAGCGGCGATGCGCCCTTGTAGGCGGTAACGCCGACATCCTCAAAGATGAACGCGCCGAGCAGAAAATTCTCGTCATTGGCATAGGGATCGAAAGTCGCTCCGGCGCCGATCAGGCCGGCAGCGCGGGCCGCATTCGAAAAGGCGGTGTTGGGGCCGACGCCGATGTCGATCGCCGGCTGTGCGACGGTGCTGGTGCCGAGCGCGTTGCGCAGGAAGGCGACATGCGCCACCTCGTCCGCTGCGATCTCCCGCGCATATTGGCGTACGACGGGATCGGTGAAGGTCACCTGACGCCCGCCATTGACGGACCCCTGCGTGCCGCTGCCGGTGAGCAGGTTGGAGGCAAGGCCGGTGCCGTTGGCCGCATAAGCGTAGAATTGCGCTTCGAGATATTCGAGGTTCAGCGCGAAGTTGAGGATATCCGCATCCGACGGCGCGGTCTGCGCAGCGGCGTCCAGTGGAATGGAAAGCGTCGCACCGATAGCGGCGGCACCGATCGCGGTCTTGAAAAAAGCCCGACGGTCTTCACGGCGCCGGACGCGCGCGTCCATCGTATGGATCAGCTGATCTGACTCCATCATCGTTCGTAACCTCCCTGACATTCGGCAAGGGTCCAACAGGCGTGGCGGCCCTGATCCCTGAGAACGTTACGTTCATCACGATGAAAGGATGCCCGATACAGCAAATAAATGACGTATTTATAGGATGTTACGGGTATGATGCTACGAAGTTGTTGATGTGTGTTCGGGATTGTCAAAGCAGCTGACGCGCATTGCCGCGGCGACGGCAATGTGCTGTCTTCGCCGCGACGAACCGGACCGGAGAAGGCGGCGCATGATATTCAGGGTGATGACGCTTTTCGCCGCGGCCGCGTTGACGGTTGCGCCGGCAGCCGCGCAATCGGCGCGGGACGTCCTGACCCAGGCATCGTTCTCGGCTCGCAGCAAACCGGCGGCGTTGCAAAGCATCGGCGAGGCGGAACGACTGGCGGCTTCGGTGCTGGCCCACGCACCCGGCGATCGGGAGGCGCTGTTGATGCAGGCCACGGCTCGCAGCTATCGCGCCAAGATGAACGGCAGCAGGGCCGATGCGATCGCGGCTCGCAAGATGTTCGAGGCGCTCGCGGCAAAGGCGCCACTCGATCCCGAGCCGCAGCTGGGCCTGGGCGCCTGGCACATGGGTGCGGTGTTCAAGCTGGGGGGCATGATCGGTCGTGCGGCTCTGGGCGCACAGAAGAGTGTCGGCCTCGCTGCGCTGGACCGCGCTGTGGCGGGTGGGGGCAACCGGGCGATCTACGCCGGCGTGGCGGCGCTGTTGCGGCTGGAACAGGATGCAGGCGATCCGAAGGGGCGCGCGCTTGCCGAATTTGCGAGCCGGGCGGGTGCGCCTACAGCTTTCGATCGCGTGATGCGTCGTGCCGCCGCTGCGATACTGGCCTCGATCCAATCCGGCAATGCGGGCGCGACCCGAACGCTGGCGGCACGCTTGCTGCCCTTCGGGCAGATCGACGACTAAATGGTGGTGATGCTGGATCGGCAGGCGGCAGAACGACTTGCCGTGAAGGTGCTGACACGTCATTTCGATGGACAGTCGATCGATTGCCGTATGAATTGACGTAAAGCTATCGGGATGATGCGGGAGTGACGGACATGCCTGACTGTCGACGGAAAGCCGTTCATGCCGTTGCCATGATGGCCATGGCCTTCATGCCGCTGTTGGCAGAGGCGCAACGCAGGCCCGTGCCCGCGACGATCAAGAAGCGCGTCGTTACGAGTTCCGGCGACGCCGAGATGCTGTTCGCATCGGATGTGGCGAACACGCGGGCGACGCTGGCGGGCCTGTGTGAAAAGATCGGCTGGAGCGTCCGCTGGAAGGGCAGCATGCGCGACACGTTACGCTGCGATGTACCCACCAGCGAAACCACCATCGTCCAGATGGCGGGCGCCAATGCGGGCGACCTGCGTTACCTGATAGCGACCGGTACGGCGGTGCCGGTGCGCAAGGAGGTCGTCTTTCTGCTCGCTGCGAAGCGCGGTGGTACGGTGGTACGGGCACAGGCGGCCCGGTTCTTTCCGGCCGTATCGGGTGTGACGCCAGTGCGAAAAGCGATCGAAGACGAGAATACGTTCAACGGGCTGATCAATATACTGGCGCTGGCAGGCGGTCGGTTCGCACCAGGCACCCGGTTCGAGCGCATCGCATATCTGGGCTTCCGCACCGATCAGGTCAGCGATGCGACCGGAGATGGAACCCGCAAGACAAGAGGCCTCGTCGTCGGCGACGTCGATGCCGGCAGCCCGGCGGCGCTGGCGCAGATGCGTGTCGGCGATGTCATCCACGCCATCAATGGCAAGACCTTCGGCGACTATGAAGTGGCAACGAAGCTGATGGCAAAGCTGCGACCGGGGGACCCGGTGCACCTGACGGTTCAACGTGATGCCGCACCGATCACGGTAGATCTCGTCGCGATGGACGTGCCCGGCATACGGTAGGTTGGCAGAACAAGGCTGGCAGCATCTGCCCGACCTTCATTCTGCCAATGGCGTATCGACTGCGAATAATACGCTGATCGGCAGAAGCCCGGTGGCTCCTGCCGATCGATGCTCACTGGTCGAGGAACGAGCGCATTTTGCGGCTGCGGCTCGGGTGCTTGAGCTTGCGCAGCGCCTTCGCCTCGATCTGACGAATGCGTTCGCGTGTCACGCTGAACTGCTGGCCGACCTCTTCGAGTGTATGATCAGTGTTCATGCCGATGCCGAAGCGCATGCGCAGCACGCGTTCCTCACGCGGCGTCAGCGAGGCGAGGACGCGGGTGACCGTTTCCTTCAGGTTCGCCTGAATCGCCGCATCCACCGGAATGACCGCATTCTTGTCCTCAATGAAGTCGCCGAGATGCGAATCCTCCTCGTCGCCGATCGGCGTTTCGAGGGAGATCGGCTCCTTGGCGATCTTCATCACCTTGCGGACCTTCTCGAGCGGCATCGAGAGGCGCTCCGCCATCTCTTCCGGCGTCGGCTCGCGGCCCTGCTCGTGGAGGAACTGGCGGCTGGTGCGGACCAGCTTGTTGATCGTCTCGATCATATGAACCGGGATGCGGATGGTCCGCGCCTGATCCGCGATCGAGCGGGTGATCGCCTGCCGAATCCACCACGTCGCGTACGTGCTGAACTTGTAGCCGCGGCGATATTCGAACTTATCGACCGCCTTCATCAGGCCGATGTTGCCCTCCTGGATCAGATCCAGGAACTGAAGGCCGCGGTTCGTGTACTTCTTGGCGATCGAGATCACGAGGCGCAGGTTCGCCTCGACCATCTCCTTCTTGGCGATACGCGCCTCGCGCTCCGCCTTCTGCACCATGTTGACGATGCGGCGGAACTCGGGGAGCGCCATGCCGGTCTGTTGCGAAATCTCGCTGATCTCGCCGCGGATGCGGTCGACCGCCTCGCCCTCGTTGGTGGCGAATGCAACCCACTTCTTGTCGAGCTTGCCGACCGTCTGCAGCCACGTATCGTCCAGCTCGTGGCCGACGTAGCGGTCGAGGAAGTCCTTGCGGCTCACCTTGTGACGCTCGGCGAGGCGCAGCATCTGTCCGCCCAGCGCGGTCAGGCGCCGGTTGTAGGCATACAGCTGATCGACCAGATATTCAATCTTGGCGTTGTGGAACTGGACGCTCTCGACCTCGGCGGTCAGCTCCTCGCGCAGCTTGTGATACTTGCGCTCGTCCGACGCCGACAACTCGCCACCAGCGGTCATCGCATCGAGGCGCGCCTGCTGGATCTTGCTGAACTTCTTGTAGAGCGCCGTGATGTTGGCGAACCGCTCCAGCGCCTGTGGCTTGAGCGTTTCTTCCATCTGCGCAAGGCTGAGGGTGTTGTCCTCATCCTCGTCGTCGGACGGACGCGGCGCGCGCGGCTCACCGGATTCGTCGTCCTCGTCGGCCGACGCCTCTTCGGGCTCGGGCTCGTCCTTGAAGCTGGCGCCGGCGGTCTTTTCGCTGATCTCGCCCGATTCGTCGTCCTCGGCACCCTCGACCTGCTCGGGCGAAGGTCCCTTGGACAGCATCGCATCGAGATCGAGGATCTCGCGCAGCTGCATTGTGCCTTCGTTGAGCTGGGTCGACCAGTCGATGATCGCGTTGAAGGTGATCGGCGATTCGCACAGGCCGAGGATCATCGTGTCCCGGCCGGCCTCGATCCGCTTGGCGATCGCGATCTCGCCCTCGCGCGACAGCAGCTCGACGGCTCCCATCTCGCGCAGGTACATGCGGACCGGATCGTCGGTACGATCGACGGTTTCCTTCTTCTTGGTCTCTAGCGCAGGCGCGGCGGTGCCGTCGCCGTCGACCTCGACGACCTCCGGCTCGTCGTCCTCGGCTTGCTCCTTCTCGTCGCCGTCATCGCCCGCTTCGTCGTTCTCGACGATGTTGACGCCCATCTCGTTGAGCGCGGACATGATGTCCTCGAGCTGGTCGGACGACATCTGGTCCTGCGGCAGCGCCTCGTTGAGCTGGTCGTAGGTGATGTACCCACGCTTCTTGGCGCGGGCGACCAGCTTCTTGATATCGGCATCATTGAGGTCGATCAGCGGCGCGTCGGTCACGTCACCACCCTCATCGCCACCGTTACCGTTAACTTTCGCCATCAATTGCCCTCGGATCCCAACGCTCGGGCGTCTTCGTTCGACTGCACCAAATTTGCAAGTCGAAGCTCCAACGCCTGTTTCTCTTTCACCAATGCCACCTGCCGTTCGAACGCCTCGTGGGTGAAGTGCGTCTGCATCGAAGCGGTCGCCTCCATCAGCGCCAGATCGACCTCGGGACGCGCCACCATGATGGCGATCGCTTCGTCTAGGTCGGCTCGGGCGCGGTCCGGATCACCGCCGCTTTGCGTGAACGAATAGGGCATCGTATCGGCTCTCAGCAGTTCGCTCGCGACTGAATCAAAACCGCTTCGTGCCAATATGGTGCGCAGGGCCGCGCTATCAAGCGCCTGATCCTCCAGCGCGACGTCGACCACCGCCTCAAACAGCCGGCCGAGCGGCCCGCCCACCAGCTTGAGGCTGCCGAGCACCTCCATATGCCGGGCGATTTCCACGGGATGGCGGATCAGTCCGGCCAGTACCGCTTTGGCGAGTACGCGGTCGATGCCGACGGCGTGGAACGCCTTTACGTCCTCGGTCGGCGGCGCGATCGGCTGTTTCCACTGCCCGTCGCTGCCGCGCTTGCCCTGCGGCCGAGGGGCGTTGGGGGTGAAGACGCGGCGCTTCGGCGCAAAATGTTCGTAGAAGCGGTTCTTGAAGTCGTTCTCATATTCGCGCCGGACCGAGGCATCGGCGATCGTCGCGGCGAGCTCTGCCAGGCGCTGCTTCAGGCCGGCGCGCTGTTCGGGTGTATCGAGCGGGCCGGCGGCGACCTCGCTTTGCCAGAGGCGATCAACCAGCGGCTGCGGCTGCTGGAGCAGCGCCTCCATCGCCTGCGCGCCGCCCGCCTTGACCAGATCGTCGGGGTCCTGCCCCTGTGGGAGGGTGATGAACGACAGACTTCGACCGTTGCCGAGCAATGGCATCGCGCGCGCCGCCGCCCGCAACGCCGCCTTCTGCCCGGCGCTGTCGCCGTCGAAGCAAAGGATCGGCACGTCGACCATCCGCCACAGCCGCTCCAGCTGCGCTTCGGTCAGTGCGGTGCCGAGCGGCGCGACGGCTTCGTGAATGCCCGCCTGCGACAAAGCGATGACGTCCATATAGCCCTCGACCACCAGCACGCGGGCGGCCTTGCGTGCGGCCGGGGCGGCGCGGTCGAGATTGTAGAGCGTGCGGCCCTTGTCGAAGAGCGGCGTATCGGGGGAGTTAAGATATTTCGGTTCGCCCTCACCAATGACGCGGCCACCGAAGGCGATCGTCCGCCCGCGCGCGTCTCGGATCGGGATCATCAGCCGGCCGCGGAACCGGTCGTACGGGGCCTTCCCCTCGACCTGGATCAGCAGCCCGCATTCGACCAGCGCGGGGTCGCCGTAGTCCTTCAGCGCGGTCTTCAGCTTGCCGCGGCTGTCGGGGGAAAAGCCCATGCCGAAGGTGCGCGCGGTGTCGGGGGAGATGCCGCGTTTCGCGAGCACGGCGCGGGCCTCGCTGCCGCCGATGCCGCCCAGTTGTTCGGTGAACCAGGTCGCGGCGTCGGCCATCGCATCGTGCAGGCCCTTGGCACGCTCGGCCTTGGCGGCGGAGGCGCGGTCCTGCGCCGGCATCTCGAGCCCGGCGGCCTGCGCGAGTTCCTTGACCGCATCGATGAACGGCAGGCCGCGCTGGTCCGTCATCCACTTGATCGCGTCACCGTGCGCGGAGCAGCCGAAGCAATGGTAGAAGCCCTTGTCGTCGTTGACGTAGAACGACGGAGTCTTCTCGTTGTGGAACGGGCAACACCCGCGCATCTCGCGCCCGGCCTTTTGCAGCTTGGTCGTCTTGCCGATCAGCGCCGACAGCGAGGTGCGGGCGCGGAGCTCGTCAAGGAACTGCGGAGACAGGCTCATGCGGCTGATTCTACCATGAACGAAGCGGGGCCGCGCGGCAAATCTCGACCTTCGAAGCCGCGGAAGTTGCCAAACTTGCCACTACGTCGGGTTCGGAAACACCTTCCCGGCGGGTGACCTGCCCGGCCGGGGTGCGTGAACGATCGACGATGGGAAAGAGCGTAGGCAACAAGCGTACACACTTTGTTCCGTGTAGGACAGGGGGTTCCTTGTAGGACAGGGCTTCCCTTTCCTCAGGATAGGGACGCCTTCACCAGCCCGCTCGCCTTGCTCATGTCGAGGTTGGCCGCATGCCGCGCCTTCAGCTCCGCCATCACGCGACCCATGTCCTTCATCCCCGATGCGCCGAGTTCCACCTTGATCGCCTCGATCGCCGCCACGGTATCGGCCTCGCTCATCTGCGCAGGCAGGAAGCGTTCGATCACCGCGACCTCCGCCTTCTCGGCATCGGCAAGCTCCTGACGCCCGCCCGTCTCGTACATCGTGATCGATTCGCGGCGCTGCTTGACCATCTTCTGCAACACCTCGACCACCACCGCATCGTCGTCGGCGGGCGCGGTACCGGTGCGCAGTTCGATGTCGCGGTTCTTGATCGCGGCCTGGATCAGACTGATCGCGTTGCGCGCTTCCTTGTCGCCGGCCTTCATGGCGGTGACCTGTGCGGCCTTGATGTCGTCGCGAATCATGGGGAAGCTCTCGAAGATGACGGTGAAGCGGACGACCTAGCGGAGGAACGGCTGCCCGTGAACCGGTTGACCTGAGGGGGGCAGGGGTCTAGCGGCCACCGCTTAGCGACATAGACGAAACCAACCGGAGTGCCCGCCAAGCCATGGCCGACGCCAAGCCCATTGCCATGCCCGCCAAACCTGAGGGTGCGACCGGCGTTCTGGTTCTCGCGAGCGGCGACGTCGCGTGGGGCCGCGGCTTCGGCGCGGAGGGCGCGGCGGTCGGCGAGGTGTGTTTTCACACCGCGATGACCGGTTATCAGGAGATCATGACCGACCCGTCGTTCGCGGGGCAGATCATCACCTTCACCTTCCCGCACATCGGCAACGTCGGCGCGAACCCGGACGATATCGAGGCGGATGCGCCGCATGCGCTGGGCATGATCGTGCGCGAGGACGTGACCGCGGCGTCGAATTTCCGCGCGGTCGAGCGGCTGGACGGCTGGATGCAGCGCCATGCCCGGATCGGCCTGTCGGGGATCGACACGCGGGCGCTGACGCGGCGCATCCGCAGCGGTGGCGCTCCGAACGGCGTAGTCGCGCATGCGGCGGACGGGGTGTTCGATCTCGACGCGCTGCTGGCGATGGCACGGGCGTGGCCGGGGCTGGAGGGAATGGACCTCGCCAAGAGCGTGTCGACCGAGACGCATTACGCCTGGGGCGAGACACGCGAGGGCGGCCCGTGGCGGCTGGGCTTCGGCTATGGTGGGGACGAAGGCGGCGAGCGACCGCACGTCGTCGCGATCGATTACGGCAGCAAGCACAACATCTTCCGCAACCTTGTTCAGGCCGGTGCGAAGGTGACGGTGCTGCCCGCAGAGGCGACGTTCGACGAGGTCATGGCGCAGAACCCGGACGGCATCTTCCTGTCCAACGGCCCAGGCGACCCTGCTGCGACGGGCGAATATGCGGTGCCGGTGATCCGGCAATTGCTCGATACGGGAAAGCCGCTGTTCGGCATCTGCCTCGGCCACCAGTTGCTGGGGCTGACGGTGGGCGCGACCACGACCAAGATGTTCCAGGGCCATCGCGGCGCCAACCACCCGGTCAAGCGGCTGAGCGATGGCGCCGTCGAGATCACCAGCATGAACCACGGCTTCGCGGTCGAGCGCGACAGCCTGCCGGCTAACGTTCGGGAGACACATGTGTCACTGTTCGACGGGTCGAACGCCGGGCTGGAACTGACGGATCGGCCGGCGTTCAGCGTGCAGTATCACCCTGAAGCGTCGCCAGGGCCGCAGGATAGCCTGTATCTGTTCGAGCGGTTTGTCGGGTCGCTTAGCCGGTCGGCATCATGAGTGCGTTGCTCGCACTTGCTGTGCAGGCTGCGACGCTCCCTCATTCCTCATCACGTCGCCAGATGAGCCAGGCACGCCTGAATGCGATGGCCGATGCGTGCCACGCACCGCGAAAGTGGGTCGAACTGAGAGGCCGGGAAGTCGTGTTCAAGGCTAATCCGGATGCAGAATATAAGAAGATCGAGTGCATGCTCAGGAAGATCAGCGCGGTGGTCGACATGCCGAACATCGGCTTCGTCGGCAACGAACAGATTTCGGAAGACAAGTAATGCCAAAACGCACCGACATCTCCTCCATCCTCGTGATCGGCGCGGGGCCGATCGTTATCGGTCAGGCATGCGAGTTCGATTATTCGGGCACGCAGGCGATCAAGGCGTTGAAGGAGGAGGGCTATCGCATCGTCCTCGTCAATTCCAATCCCGCCACGATCATGACCGACCCCGAGCTGGCCGATGCGACCTACGTCGAGCCGATCACGCCCGCGATCGTCGCCAAGATCATCGAGAAGGAGCGGCCCGACGCGGTCCTGCCGACGATGGGCGGGCAGACGGCGCTTAATACCGCGCTGGCGTTGTTTCACGACGGCACGCTGGAGAAGTACGGCGTGACGATGATCGGTGCGGATGCCGAGGCGATCGACAAGGCCGAGGACCGGCTGAAGTTCAAGGATGCGATGACCAAGATCGGGCTGGAAAGCGCCCGCTCCGCCATCGCGCACACGATCGAAGAGGCGCTGGCGGGGCTGCAGATCACCGGCCTGCCCGCGATCATCCGGCCGAGCTTCACGATGGGCGGCTCCGGCGGCGGCATCGTCTACAACCGCTCCGAATTCGTCGACATGGTCCGCAAGGGGCTCGACGCATCGCCGACCACCGAGGTGCTGATCGAGGAATCGCTGCTCGGGTGGAAAGAATACGAGATGGAGGTGGTGCGGGATCGCAACGACAATTGCATCATCATCTGCTCGATCGAGAACGTCGATCCGATGGGCGTCCACACCGGCGATTCGATCACCGTCGCGCCGGCGCTGACGCTGACCGACAAGGAATATCAGATCATGCGCAATGCATCGATCGCGGTGCTCCGGGAAATCGGTGTCGAAACAGGCGGTTCCAACGTACAGTTCGCAGTCAATCCGAAGGACGGCCGACTGGTCGTCATCGAGATGAACCCGCGCGTGTCGCGCTCGTCGGCGCTGGCATCGAAGGCGACCGGCTTCCCGATCGCCAAGGTCGCCGCCAAGCTGGCGGTCGGCTATACGCTCGACGAGATCGAGAACGACATCACCGGCGCGACGCCCGCGAGCTTCGAACCGACGATCGACTACGTCGTCACCAAGATCCCGCGCTTCGCCTTCGAAAAGTTCAAGGGCGCGGAATCGGTGCTCGGGACGGCTATGAAGAGCGTCGGCGAAGTCATGGCGATCGGGCGCAATATCCACGAGAGCATGCAGAAGGCGTTGCGCGGGCTGGAGACCGGCCTGTCGGGCTTCAACGCGGTCGAGCGGCTGGTCGGCGCGCCGCGTGCGGAGATCGAAGCCGCGCTTGCGGTGGCGACACCCGACCGGCTGCTGGTCGCCGCGCAGGCTTTGCGCGAGGGCTTCACGGTCGCGGAAATTCACGCGATCGCCAAGTTCGATCCGTGGTTCATCGAGCGGCTGGAAGAGATTGTCGCGGCTGAGGCGGAGGTCTGCAAGAACGGCCTGCCGATCGAGGCAGCGGGTCTTCGCAAGCTCAAGTCGATGGGGTTCAGCGACAAACGGCTCGCCTATCTGGCGCTGAAGTCGGCCAATCTGCGGGGTATGGAGCGCGGCATTGCTCGCGGATCGGGGCTGATCCACGAAGCGGTCGTCGCGATGACCGGAGGCGTCACCGAGGAGGAAGTGCGGGCGCTGCGCCATCGTCACGGTGTGCGGCCGGTGTTCAAGCGCATCGACACCTGCGCGGCGGAATTCGACGCCAAGACGCCGTATATGTATTCGACTTATGAGGCGCCCTCGTTCGGCGAACCCGAGGACGAGAGCATGCCCTCCGATCGTCGCAAGGTAGTGATCCTGGGCGGCGGCCCGAACCGGATCGGGCAAGGGATCGAATTCGACTATTGCTGCTGCCACGCCTGCTTTGCGCTGGCGGATGCGGGCTACGAAACGATCATGATCAACTGCAACCCGGAGACGGTGAGCACCGACTACGACACGTCCGACCGCCTGTATTTCGAACCGCTGACCGCCGAGGACGTGCTGGAGATCCTGCACGTCGAGCAGTCGCGCGGCGAGCTGGTCGGGGTGATCGTGCAGTTCGGCGGGCAGACGCCGCTCAACCTCGCGCGCGCGCTGGAGAAGGCGGGCATCCCGATCCTGGGAACCTCGCCCGACGCGATCGATCTGGCCGAGGATCGCGAGCGGTTCGCGGCGCTGGTCAACAAGCTGCGGCTGAAGCAGCCGGCGAACGGCCTCGCGCGCAGCCGCGACGAGGCGGTCGCGGCGGCGGAGCGCATCGGCTATCCGGTGCTGATGCGGCCGAGCTACGTGCTCGGCGGGCGAGCGATGGAGATCGTCGATTCGCTCCAGCAGCTCGACGATTACATCCAGACCGCGGTGCAGGTGTCGGGCGATTCGCCGGTGCTGATCGACCAATATCTGCGCGACGCGATCGAGGTCGATGTCGATGCGATCTGCGACGGCGAGGATGTCGTCGTCGCCGGCCTGTTGCAGCATATCGAGGAGGCGGGCGTGCACTCCGGCGACAGCGCCTGTTCGATCCCGCCCTATTCGCTGACGCCGGAGACGATCGCCGAGATCGAGCGGCAGACGGTGGCGCTGGCGCATGCGCTGTCGGTCAAGGGCCTGATGAACATCCAGTTCGCGGTGAAGGACGGCGAGGTTTACCTCATCGAGGTGAACCCGCGCGCATCGCGCACCGTGCCGTTCGTTGCCAAGGCGATCGGCGTTCCCATCGCCAAGATCGCGAGCCGCGTGATGGCGGGCGAGATGCTGCGCGACCTGCCGAAGATCGATCGCCACATCGATTATTATGCGGTGAAGGAAGCGGTGTTCCCGTTCAATCGCTTCCCCGGCATCGATCCGGTGCTGTCACCGGAAATGAAGAGTACCGGCGAAGTGATGGGGATCGATCCCGATTTCACTACCGCCTTCGCCAAGTCGCAGTTGGGTGCGGGTACCGTGCTGCCGACCGGGGGCACCGCCTTCGTCAGCGTCAAGGACGGCGACAAACCGCATATCGTGCCGGCGGTGAAGTCGCTGCTGGAGCGCGGGTTTAAGGTGCTGGCGACCGGCGGGACGGCGGACTACCTCGCGCTCGCCGGTCTGGGGGTCGAGAAGGTCAACAAGGTGGCGCAGGGGCGGCCGCATATCCTCGACCGGATCATGGACGGCGAGGTGACCTTGATCTTCAACACGACCGAAGGCTGGCAGAGCCTGAAGGATTCGAAGCCGATCCGTCAGGCGGCGCTGGCGCAGAAGATCCCGTACTTCACCACGGCACCTGCCAGTGTGCAGGCGGCGGCGGCGATCGGAGTGACGCATCTTGAAGTCCGGCCCTTGCAATCCTATTATTCGCAGTCGCACAACTAATCCCGACATAATGGAATGTGTGCGGGCGCGTCGGTGAAAGGCGCGCACGGGTCAGAGTGAATTGGGGACGTAGATATGGCGACCGTCGAAAAGATGCCGATGCTCCAGGAGGGCTATGAGACGCTCACCGCGGACCTGAAGCGTCTGAAAGCGGAGCGTCCCCTGATCGTGGATGCGATCGAGGAAGCGCGCGCGCACGGCGATCTGTCGGAAAACGCCGAATATCATGCTGCGAAGGAGCAGCAGGGCCAGAACGAGGCGACGATCAGCGATATCGAGGACAAATTGTCCCGTGCACAGATCATCGATCCGCTGGAGCTGTCGGGTGACAAGGTGGTGTTCGGGGCTACCGTGACGCTGCTCGACGACGACGACAAGCCGGTGAAGTACCAGATCGTCGGCCAGACCGAGGCGAATGCCAAGACCGGCCGGATTTCGTACAATTCGCCGCTGGGCCGGGCGCTCATTGGGCGCAAGGTCGATGAAGAGGTCGAGGTGTCGGTGCCCGCGGGTGACCGGTATTACGTCGTGTCGAAAATCGAGTTTATTTGATCGCCAAGGGGTGAGGGGGAAGCGCCACCATCGGTCGGCACTTCATCGAGCTTCAACTTCTGTCATCCCGGCGAACGCCGGGACCCACGGCTTCGCACCGCCGCTGATGTGCCCGCCGTGTTGAGTTCACCGCATCCATGGGTCCCGGCGTTCGCCGGGATTACCGGGAGGGGGCGTCTGACCTGTCGCTGAACTGGCGCATCGCAACATCATCCCCGCGAATGCGGGGATGACTAGTCGATCCTGCTGCGATCTGACTTAGCCGTCTTGATTATGGATTCCCGCCCTAGCGGGAATAACGCAGTAGCGTGAGGGCGATAAGCACCTCAAGCTGGTGGCGTGAGCAATTCCGGCTCGAGCAGGCGGTGCAGGTGAACGACCACGAACTTCATCTCGGCGTCGTCCACGGTGCGCTGCGCATTCGCGCGCCAAGCCTTTTCGGCGCTGGCATAGTCCGCAAAGATACCGACGACCTCCAGCTTCGACGGGTCGGCGAATTCGAGTGTACGGGGATCGGTAACGCGACCGCCGAAGACGAGGTGGAGCTTGCTCATGCGAGTGTCCCGGGTGTGAGGTTCAGGCAGCGGCACTAGCGTGTTGCGCTGCAGTATTGAACCCCCGACGGCAGCGGAACCGGCGATGATCGCCAATCCCGCCGGGTGTTCAGCCCTTGTTGGCCGCGGTCTTGGCGGCGGCGGAGCCGGCGCTGGTCGCTGCTTTGGCGATGCCCTGGAACAGCGACTTGACCTGATCCTTTGCCGCATCCTTCGACAGGCCGGCGTTCTGCAATTCGCTCGTGCCGGTTTCCCGCGCCGCCTGGAACGCACTCCGCGCCCGTTCGCCGAGGCTGCGGCCGACGGGGGCGAGCAGTTCCTTTTCCTTTGCCGAACGCGGGATAAGCGCACCGGCCAGTGCGCCAATGGCGAGGCCGCCGGCGACGATGGCGAGCGGGTTGGATTCGATCGCGTCGGCGGCGCGATGCGCTGCGTCGCTCGCGGCATGCTTGGCGTCGTCGATGCGGTCCTGGGTATGCAGATTGGACATCGGGTTCATCCTTGTGGGAGTTGGTCTTGCGGGCCGAGGCCGGGTTCGTGATCGCGATAACCCGGCTTGTGCGGCTTGGGTTTGCGGCGGAACATGCTGGCGATCCGGTGGCGGGCCAGGAACAGGCCCGCTACCGCGGTGGCGCCGGCTACCGCGCCGGGATTGCGCACTGCGGCGTTCAGGCTGGCTTGAGCCGCCGCGCCACCCTTGTCGGTGACGTCGCGGGCCGCCTGCAACGCCAGCGTCCTGGGGTTGAGCTTCACCTGCAGCTTGCCGAGCGTGGCGGACAGGCGCTCGCGCGCCGCGGCGGCCTCCTGCTCGGCGTCGGCGAGGCGGGTCGAAGGATCGGCGGTGCTCATTGCGGCTTCCCCGGTGTCAGACGCCCCTTGCCGATGATCGCCAGTACGCCGGCGATCGCCAGCGTGCCGATCACCACCGCGGCGGTGGCGAGGCCGGGCCCGATCAGCGTCGCGAGGCTGAGGATCAACCCGACCAGCAACGCGATCAGCGCCGCCAGTGCGAGCACGCCCGCAACGGCGAAGAAGACCGCCGCATTCTTGTACGCGCTCGCCCGCTCGCCGACCCGCGCCTTGACCAGCGCAACCTCGGCGCCGGCCAGCCCACGGGCATCCTCGACGAGCTGGGATACTAGGGTGCCGATGCCCTCGTCCTCCGCCACCTGTTCGATCACCGCCATGGGACCGGTCAGGCCTTGTTGCCGTCGATGCCGGACTGGACGATGCGGGCGACCGCGAAGCCAAGCGCTGCGGCCACACCGACGGCGACGCCCGGGCTCTTGCGAACGAATTCGCGCGCCTCGTCTAGCAGTTCCTCGACGTCCTTGCCCTTGATCTGTTCGGAGAAGCTGGAGACCGCGCCGGCCGCCGAACGGGCATATTCGCCATATTGCGCGCCGAGCTTCTCGTCGACCTGACCGGCAGCGTCATTGATCATCTGCGACAGCTGATCGAGACCACCCACCGCACGTTCCTTGCCGGTATCGGCCAGGGTGCGAATCTTGTCCGTCGCCTGCGCACCGTATTTGGACGAATAGTCCTTTACAGTCTGTTTCGCCTGTTCGGTCTTGCTGCCGCCCGATGCCGGATCGAAATCGACGCCTGCATCCTTCAGCGGCTCTGCGGGCGTGAATTCCGTGCTGGCGGGGGGTGGCGTGATGTCGCCGTCGTTGATCGGTTTCAGGTCGTTATCGGCCATGACGCGCCCTTTGCTGTTGTTCGACACCCTCAACCCCGTCGTTGCGAGTGCGGTTCCCTGATCGTTCGGGAGATTGCCGCACCGCGTCCGGCAGGGTAGAGGCCGCCGCATCCCGCCCGAGACGTAGGAGCATCGTTACGTGACCGCAATCATCGACATCCATGGCCGCCAGATCCTCGACAGCCGAGGCAATCCCACCGTGGAAGTCGACGTGTTGCTGGAAGACGGCAGCTTCGGTCGTGCCGCCGTGCCGTCGGGCGCGTCGACCGGCGCACACGAGGCGGTCGAGAAGCGCGACGGCGACAAGAGCCGTTGGGGCGGCAAGGGTGTCGACGACGCGATCGATGCGGTGAACGGCGAACTGGTCGAGGCGCTGATCGGTCTGGATGCCGAGGATCAGGCTGACCTCGACCGCACGATGATCGAACTGGACGGAACGGAGAACAAGGGTCGGCTGGGCGCCAATGCGATCCTGGGCGTCAGCCTCGCCGCCGCCAAGGCCGCAGCCGAAGCGCGTGGCATGCCGCTGTACAAGTATGTCGGCGGCGTGTCGGCGCATGTGCTGCCGGTGCCGATGATGAACATCATCAACGGCGGCGAACATGCCGACAATCCGATCGATTTCCAGGAATTCATGATCGTCCCCGTGGGCGCCGAGAACATCGTCGAGGCGGTGCGCTGCGGTTCGGAGATTTTCCACACGCTCAAGAAGGCGCTGCACGACAAGGGGCTGGCGACCGGCGTCGGCGACGAGGGCGGTTTCGCGCCGAACATCGCGTCGACCGAGGAAGCGCTCGGCTTTATCATGCAGAGCATTGAAAAGGCTGGCTATACGCCTGGCGACGACGTGATGCTGGCGCTGGATTGCGCTGCGACCGAATTCTATAAGGACGGTCGCTACGACATTTCGGGCGAGGGCAAGGTGCTCGAAAGCGGCGCGATGGCGGAATATCTCGCCGATCTGACGCGCCGGTATCCGATCTTCTCGATCGAGGACGGCATGAGCGAGGACGATTGGGAGGGCTGGAAGGCGCTCACCGATCTGATCGGTGACAAGGTCCAGCTGGTCGGCGACGACCTGTTCGTAACCAACCCCAAGCGCCTCAAGCGCGGCATCGACGGCGGCTACGCCAACTCGCTGCTGGTGAAGGTCAACCAGATCGGCACGCTGACCGAGACGCTGGAGGCGGTCAACATGGCGCAGCGCAACCGCTATACCGCGGTGATGAGCCACCGCTCGGGCGAAACCGAGGATGCGACGATCGCCGATCTCGCGGTCGCGACCAATTGCGGACAGATCAAGACCGGCAGCCTCGCGCGCAGCGACCGGCTCGCCAAGTACAACCAGCTGATCCGTATCGAGGAAGAGCTCGGCGATGCGGCACGTTATGCCGGGCGCAGCGTTCTCAAGGCTTGATCGCAGGCGTGTTGCGAGCGAGGATGTAGCCTATGGCGCGGACAGTCCGGAAATCGGCGTTTCGAAGGGTGATGCGGCGCGCCGCGTTGCCCGCCCTCGGGCTGACGATCATGGCGTTCTTCGGCGCCTATGCGGTGCTGGGGCCGAACGGCATCCTCGCGTACGGGGACTATAAAAAGCAGCTGGCACGGCGAGAGAAGCAATTCACGGCGTTGGACCAGAAGCGGGCGGTGCTGAAGAACCGCGTGGCGCTGCTCGATCCGGATCATGCAAACCCGGATATGGTGGACGAGATGGTGCGCAAGGAATTGAACGTGGCGCATCCCGATGAGGTGATCGTTCCGCTCAGGTGACGGTGGAGGCATCGCCCTCCCGTCTTCTCACGGTCGTCGGTCCGCCGGGTTGGGGGCGCCTTTCATCTCGCCCCCTGTCACCAATGCATGGCGCGGCCTGTCACTCCTTGAAGTGGGGCGGTCCCAGATCCGTATCGCCGTTCTTCGTCGAGCCTACGCCGCCGGTTATCGGGAAGCCGTCGCCTGCCGCCGCATCGCTGGCGAAGTCCTCGCCGGGATTGCCGCCGCCGGCACTGCTACCGCTGCCGTGTACCGCACCGGTCTTCGGATCGAACGAGGCGCGCCGGCCGTTTTCCGGGGGCAGGGCAGGGTCGCGCGGCGGGCCTGCGTCGGTCGGCTTCGCGGCGACCTTGCCACTGGGGAACTGGCGACCGAGTTCGGCTTCCCGATCCTTGTTGTAGTCGAGCCCGTAAAATCCATCCTCGCTGTCGAACGGATTGCCTCGACGATCGCGACCGGGATCGACCTTTGGCGTGTCAGACATGGTAACCTCCTGATGTGACAGGCTGGCAACGCGCGGTGGGTGCAATCGTGTTCCGTCCGGCAGAGCGATCGTCGATCGAGCGGCCCGGCCCTTTTTCCCGACGTTCGTCGCGGATCTTTGCTACTGACCGGTATGAAAACCATTGACGCCGGCGGGCTCGCGTTATATACCAAGCAGTATAGAAGGTGACGGACGAAACCGCGCGTGACCTTCGATCATCAATACGCATGCCGGTCGGCGGCAGCAAAACGGACGCAACACTTCGCTGCTACTAGGCAGCGGCGGAGCGATGGGATGGTTCGCGGATCGTAACGGGAGTGACGCCATGGCCTTTCTTGCTTTCGCCGAGCCCGGCAACGCCGGCTATGCGCGCGTGACCGCGATGTCGTCTGCTCCGTTTCCCCGATCGATCGTCGTGGATCGGGACGCCCCTGTAATCGTCGCGGAAGAGCGGCCAATGCTGACGGAACTCGAACGGTCGGTCATCGGGATCGCCCGCCATGACGGTCTGGCGACGTTGCGCCAGCCGGGGCGGGTATCGCGTTGGCTTGGGCTGGTGTTCGGCGTGCGGATCAGCCCCCAGCTCGCCGATCCGAAGCTGGAGGCGCTGCGCCGTATCGCGGTGCTAAGCTGGAAGCGAGGATATTCGATCGCATCGGCGGAGGTGAAGGCGTTCCTCGCATCGGGCTATTCGCCGGCATTCTACGAGATGGTCGTCGATACGATCGCATCGGCACGACAGTCGGAGGCGAGGCGCGGTCGTCGCTAGAAGCGGTTCGTCATTTGCTCGATCGCGAACAGCGATTCGATGATATCGGCGGGCATGACCGGCTTTTCGTGATGGACGATCGATCGATACGCTTCATCGACCGTACATGCATCGTACCCGGTCGCGAACAGGAACGGTATCGCCCTCGCCAGCAGTAGCTCGGCGACGGGATAGCTCATCGTGCCGTGCAGATTGATGTCCAGCACCGCGCCGTCGATCCGGGCGGTAGCGCGGATCAGCGACAATGCGTCGGCGACACTGCCGACCGGCCCGACCACCGTCGCACCGGCATCGCGTAGCGCCAGCGCCAGATCGTCCGCAACGAGATATTCATCTTCGACGATGAGGATGCGGCGGTCGCGCAGGTCGATCGTCATCGGAGCGCCTGCCGGCCGACCGTCGTCAGTCGCAGCAACCCCGCGCCGGCCCGCGATGGCGGCGCCAGGCGGCCCGGCCTGCCCGCATGCGCGTCGCCAGCGACCGACATCCATTGAAGGCAGGTTGCGGAAATCGTGGCCATAATCGCATTGGTATCGCGCGCTTTGGCCAAAGCTGCAATCGGTCCGATGCCAACTTTTATCCGCTGCCTTGCACCGTCTCGACATTCTCGACACGCTCACAAGACCGGCTATTTGTCAGGCAAATTGACGAGGGTCGTTCGGCCGGGTAATCATCATCACCGGACGCGCATGGACGCGAAGGGGAGAGATGGATGAAGACGACCCTGACATGGCTGTTGGGTGCCGGGCTGGCGGCACTGGCGCCGGCCGGACTGTCGGCGCAGGCCGCAGCACCGGCTGCGACGACCACGCCCGACACCGTATCGATCCGCGGCGATCAACCCGGCCCCAAATACGACAAGCGCCTGTTCGGACAGTTCGCCGAGCATCTGGGCACCGGCATCTATGGCGGTATCTGGGTCGGACCGAACAGCAAGATTCCCAACGTCCGGGGCTATCGCACCGATGTCATCGACGCACTGAAGGCGATCCGCGTCCCTGTGGTCCGCTGGCCCGGTGGCTGTTTCGCGGACGAATACCATTGGCGGGAGGGGATTGGCGCGCGAGCGAAGCGCCCGGTCAAGATCAATACGCATTGGGGCGGGGTGACCGAGGACAATGCTGTCGGCACGCATGAGTTCATGGACTATTCCGAGATGCTGGGCGCGGAGGCCTATGTATCCGGCAACGTGGGGTCCGCGCCACCGCGCGAGATGGCGGAGTGGGTCGAGTATATGACCTCGCCGACCGGATCGAGCCTGGCCAGGGAACGCGCGGCCAACGGGCGCAAGCAGCCGTGGAAGTTGCCGATGTTCGGGATCGGCAACGAACTGTGGGGCTGCGGCGGCAACATGCTGCCCGAATATGCGGCGGACGAAACGCGGCGCTATGCGACGTTCGTCAAGACGCCGGACGGTGTGCCGGTGATGAAGGTGGCGAGCGGCGCCAATGCCGAGGATTACAACTGGACCGAAGTGATGATGAAGAAGGCGGGCACCGTCTTCCAAGGCATCGGCGTCCATTATTACACCGTGCCGGGCAGCTGGGCGAAAAAGGGCCCCGCGACCGGTTTCGACGAGGACGCGTGGGCGCGTACGCTCGTCAAGACGATGAAAATGGACGAGCTGATCCAGGGCCATTCCCGGATCATGGACAAATACGATCCCGGGAAGAAGGTCGCGCTGCTAGTAGACGAATGGGGGACGTGGTACGACCAGGAACCGGGATCGCACCCCGGTTTCCTGTATCAGCAGAACAGCCTACGCGATGCCGTGGTGACGAGCCTGAACCTCGACATCTTTGCGAAATATGCGGATCGCGTGCGTGGTGCGAATATCGCACAGATGGTCAACGTATTGCAGGCGATGCTGCTGACCGATGGCAAACGTATGGTGAAGACGCCGACCTATTGGGTGTTCGACATGTACAAGGACTATCAGGACGGTACCGTGTTGCCTGCCGAGGTAAGTTCGCACCTGTACAAGCATGGTGAATGGACGCTGCGTTCGGTCAGCTCCAGCGCGGTACGCGGCATCGACGGCGTGGTCCACGTCGGCCTGACCAACGTCGATCCGAACCAGTCGGCGACTGTCACGGTGCAACTGGCCGGGATCGCCGGCGGCACGGTGACCGGCCGTATCCTGACCGCACCCACGATCGATGCGCATAACACCTTCGATGCGCCCGATGCGGTAAGGCCGGTGGCATTCACCGGTGCGACGCTTGCGAACGGCACGGTGTCGGTCACGCTGCCGCCCAAATCGGTGGTGATGCTGGACATTCGCTAGCCGCGGGCAACCTGCGCCTCACCTTCCGCCGCCGCAGGCAGTGGGGGCGAGGCGCAAGCGTCAGCGCGTGAGCGCAATACCCAATTTGGTCTCGACCATCGCGCGAATGTCACCCCGCGCCCGCAGGCGTGCGGCGAGCAGTGCCGTGCCGCTGATCTTGCGCTGGACGAACAGGGTGTCGGCGGGCGGCAGGTGCCAGGTGGCACGGTCGCGCGCCATCTCCATGCCCTGTTCCCGCACGACGCCGACGAAGGCCCGGTCGCCGAAGTCGAACGGGCCGGGGCGGTTGAGTTCGCCAAGGATGACGTCGATCATCGTATCGATCAGCGGTTCGTGCCGGGCGGCGGCGGCAGCGCCGAGGAAGCCCGCGGCGATCGCCGCCGCGCGTACCGCATCGCGGCTGCCGGACAGCCCGGCGGCGAGCAGCGCACGATAATTGGCGACGGTTTCCGCCGGGATCGGACGTGTCGCGCCGAAATCGAGTAGCACGATCCGTCCGGTATCGGCCTGCCACCGATAATTGGCGAAGTTGGGATCCGTCTGCATCAACTCCCAGTCGAGCAACTCGCGCAATACCAGCGCGATCAGGCTGGCCATCACGCGGTCGCGGATCGGCGGCTCGGCGGTCTCCAGCGCCTCGATCGGGGTGCCGGCGACGAAGTCCATCGCAAGGACGCGCGGGGTGGTGAGATCGGAATGCAGGGCGGGGACGACGAACGCGGGATCGCCGGCGAGCGCGGCGCGGTAGCGGGCCAGCATGTCGCCCTCGCGCACATAATCCGCTTCCTCGTGAAGCTGACGCTTTGCCTCGCCGAGCAGCGACGCGATGTCGAGCTCCTTCGGCAACAGGCCGGAGACGCGGAGCAGCGTGGCGACATTGTCGACATCGGCGTCGATGCTCTCCTTCACCCCGGGATATTGCACCTTGATCGCCAATTCGCTCCCATCGGGCAGGCGGGCTCGATGCACCTGACCGATCGATGCAGCCGCGATGGGATGCGCCTGGAAATGGGCGAAGCGCCGCCGCCAGTCGCGCCCCCATTCGCGCGCCAGTACGGTATCGAGCTGTTGCGGCGGCATATGATGAGCGTTGTTGCGCAGCCGCGCGAGGATGGTGGCCAACTCTGGCGGCAGCATGTCGCCTGCGTCCATCGAGATCATCTGGCCGAGCTTCATCGCCGCACCGCGGAGATGGGAGAGCTGATCGGCGACGCGGGTCGCGTTGGCCGGCGTCAGCAGCATGTCGCCCAGCCGGGGACGTTCGCCCGCCGCGAGCCGTCGCGCGCCCTCGGCGACGACGCCGCCGCCGACCCCGGCGGCGAGCCGTCCGAACGCGCCGAGCCGCGACAGCCGGCCGCTAGGCACCGCGCGGCCTCTGGAGGGGCTGCTGTCGTCGGTCATTCGGATGTCCTTGAAACGGCCGGGCGAACGGCGCGGCAGTGGGTAAACGCACCGCCGGGCCGTCCGTGTCCGTCAGGGGATCAGCCGATCAGCACGCAACCGGGCGAACAGATCGAAGAACGCATCGTCGGTCGGTCGATAGGACGTGAAGCCTAGCCGCCGGCTCTTCGACATATCCGTCACGACCTCGATGGGGCGGCCGAGATCGGCGTCTGTGTGCCAAGGCGATGCGAGTCGCGACATGTCGGGTTCGACCAGATCGTGACGCCCGGCGATCCGGCGCCAGCGGTCGGCGTCGCCCGCCATCGCGGTTTCGAGCGGCTGGATCGTGCCGTCAAACGGGGCTGGTTCGACGCCGAACCATTCGGCGATGCGACCCCACATCCAGCTCCAGCGGAAAACGTCGCCGTTGACAATGTTGAACGCCTCGTTGCGCGCGGCGGGTGTGGTCACTGCCCACAGCAGGTGCGCGGCCAGCTGTCCGGCATCGGTCATGTCGGTCAGGCCGTTCCATTGCGCTGCCGACCCCGGGAAGCGGAACGGTCGCCCCGTTTCCCGGCACAGGGTGGCATAGACGGCGAGCGTCGTACCCATGTTCATCGCATTGCCGACTGCCTTACCGATCACCGTGTGCGGGCGATGGACGCTCCACGAAAATCCATCGCGCCGAGCAGCGGCGAACACCTCGTCCTCCTGTGCATAATAGAAGTTCTCCACGTCCAGCCGGCCTTGTTCCTCGCGGAATGGGGTCTGGGGCAGCGTGCCCTTGCCATAAGCCTCGAACGGCCCGAGGTAATGCTTCAGACCGGTGACGAGTGCGACGTGACGCGGCGCACCTCCCGGACGCAGGCCATCGAGCAGGTTGCGGACCATCGTCGCATTGACGCGGATATTCTCCGCCTCGCTGTCCTGTCGCAGCCACGTGGTGATGAAGACCGCATCCGGGCGGATATCGGCCAGCGCCGCCGCGGTGCCGGCGGCGTCGAGTAGGTCGGCCGCGACCGGCGTGACGCCGGGTTGCGCGACGGGGCGACGGGCAAGGCCGTGGACGGTCCATCCTTCGCGGTTCAACAATTCTGCCGTCGCGCTGCCGACGATGCCGCTCGCGCCGACCACCAATGCGGTACCTGCCATAAAGTCGTGTCCTTATCCTGTTCGGTCAACGAGCTAGGCAGTGCGCGGCGCATCTTCTAGACGGCACCGTTTGGGATCATAGGCACCAGAAGGTACCCAGCGATGCAACCGGGTAGCGACGACGACGAATGGCGCGAGGATTGTGCACCGCGGCGCGTGCTGGAGCTGTTCGCGACGAAATGGACGAGCATGATATTGCACACGTTGCATGCCCGGCATGATGGCGCCGCGCGCACCGGCGTGCTGCTGCGCAGTCTGCCCGGCATATCCAAGAAGATGCTAACGCAGACCCTGCGCGAGATGGAGGGCAGCGGGCTGGTGTCGCGCCACGTGCAGGGGACGATCCCGCCAGCGGTGGAATATCGCCTGACCGATCTCGGTCGCCGCTTCGTCACCCCGGTCGAGATGCTGTACGCGTGGGGACGCGAGAATGCCGACGCCCTCGACGCGCTCGGGGTGAGGCCACGGTCCCGTCGAGCTGCCCCGCCGGCATCCTGATCCCTGCATACGTATGCCCTCGGCCGTGCGGTTGACGGCCTCCCGCCTCCCGCCCAGAGCCGCGTCAAACGACGACGGGAGAGACGACGATGCGAGCCAACCTGCTGCTGGCGATGACTGCGCTGGCGACGATGACGGTGCCGGCAGCCGCAACGGCACAGACCGCCGCCGCCGTTACCGTCCGGACCGATGGCGCCGAAGCGCGGCAGGGCGATGCGATCGTTCGCGTGGTCGCGCTGACCGATGCCATCCTCCGCATCCGGATTGGCCGCGACGGTGCGATGCCCGAGGATGCGAGCTGGGCGGTCGACAAGGCGACGCGCGCGCAAAAGGTCGCCGTCACCCCCGCCGCGGATGGATTTACGACCAGGACGATGCGGGTGCGGTTCCTTGCCGACGGGCGGCTGCGTGTCGAGGATCTGGCGGGGAACGTTATCTCGGAAGATGCCACTCCGGCGACGTTCGACGGCACCGCATTCACGCTGAAAAAGACGATGCCGCAGGCCGAACATTATTTCGGCATGGGCGACAAGACTGGCGGGCTGGACCGACGTGGCAAGAGCTTCGTCCACTGGAACACCGATGCGTTCGGCTTCACGAGCGCGGAGGATCCGATCTACAAATCGATCCCGTTCTTCATCGGAGTCGGCGGGGCAGGCGGCAGCTATGGCGTGTTCCTCGACAACACATGGCGGACCTGGTTCGACTTTGGCCACCGCAACGCGAACGAACTGAGCTTCGGCGGGCCTGACGGACCGGTGGACTATTATCTGATCGCCGGACCGACGACGGCGGAGGTTGTGCGCCGCTACACCGACCTGACCGGCAAGGCGCCGCTGACGCCGCAATGGGCGCTGGGGTATCAGCAGTCGCGCTACAGCTACATGACCGCCGACGAGTTGCGCGGTGTCGCGGCCAGGCTGCGGCAGGAACGCGTGCCGACCGACGTGCTGTGGCTGGACATCGACTGGCAGGATCGAAACCGGCCGTTCACCGTCGATACCAAGGCGTTTCCCGATATGAAGGGGATGATCGGCGACCTGAAACAGCAGGGTTTCAAGGTGGTGACGATCACCGACATGCACATCGCCAGGGCTGAAGGGCAGGGCTACGCCCCTTATGACGATGGCACGAAGCGTGACGAATTCATCCGCCGCGCCGACCATTCGGTATACGTCGCCCCCGTCTGGCCCGGACCCTCGGTGTTCCCCGATTTCACGCAGGCGAAGACGCGCGACTGGTTCGGCGGCCTGTTCGCCGATCAGGTGAAGATGGGCGTCGCCGGGGCGTGGAACGACATGAACGAACCGGCGATCTTCGAAACGCCGACCAAGACGATGCCCGACGACGTCGTGCACCGCATCGTCAGCGACGATTTCGCCCGCCGCACCGCGACGCATGCCGAAATCCACAATGTCTATGGTATGGAAAACACCCGCGCGACCTTCGAGGGTCTGCGCAAGCTGTCACCGAACGAGCGGCCGTTCGTCATGACGCGCGCCAGCTACGCCGGCGGACAGCGCTATTCGGTGACGTGGACCGGCGACAATCTCGCGACCTGGGATCATCTGAAGCTGTCGATCCAGCAGATCATCAATCTCGGCCTGTCCGGCTTTTCCTATGGCGCGGCGGACGTCAGCGGTTTCGCGGGCGGGCCGGGCGAGGACTTGCTGACGCGCTGGTTCCAGATCGGCGCCTTCTATCCCGTCTTCCGCAACCACAGTGCCAAGGGCACACCCCGGGTGGAGCCGTGGGTCGGTTCGCCCGAACATCTCGCGATCCGGCGGCGATTCGTCGAGGAACGCTATCGCCTGATGCCGTACCTGTATGCGCTGGCGGAGCAGAACGCACGCACCGGCGACCCGATCCTGCGCCCGGTGTTCTACGATTATCCGTCGGCGATGCGCATGTCGTGCGACCAGTCGTGGACCTTCACGCTCGGCCGCTCGCTACTGGTTGCGCCTGCGCCCAACCCCGACCAGCCGCGCGCCTATGACGTCTGCCTGCCGGCGGGCGGCTGGTACGATTACTGGACGGGCCAGCGCGCCGGCGTGCCGCAGCAGCAGACCGGACCGGGGCAGATCCAGTCGGCGACGCAGGCGACCGGGCAGGCGACCGTATCGGGCGACCGGGTTACGGTGACCCCGACGATCGCAACGCTGCCGGTGTTCGTACGCGCAGGGACGATCCTGCCCCGCCAGCCGCTGGTACAGAGCACGGCGCAGGTGCCGGACGGCCCGTTGCAACTCGACGTCTATCCCGGCGAGGATTGCCGCGGCGACCTGTACGCCGACGACGGTCATTCCATGGGCTATACCCGTGGGCAGTTCCTGCGGCAGGCGATCTCATGTCAGGTGGGCGACGCCGGCATGACGCTGCGCTTCGCGGCGCGGCAGGGGCGTTATGCGCCGTGGTGGAAGCAGCTGCGCGTGGTGGTCCACGGCTGGACGGGCGAAGGCGCGGTATCGGCAGCGCGGCGCGCGGTTGCGGCGCAACGCGATGCGACCGCCAATACGCTCAGCTTCACCTTGCCCGACCAGCGCACGGCGGCCGATATCACCATCGCCCGCCGCTAATTCGTAGAAGGCCCGTCGCCGGCCTGACCGGTGCTCCGTCATCGACAGGTCGCGATGACCGGCTGGCGTTATGATGCACAGCCTGGTCGGCGGCTGATCGTATGCCGGAACGCGTCTGCCCCGGCAGCATCGCAAACCGCTATCCCAGCCGCGCCGCGTGCCAGCGCAGATGATCGGCCATGAACGTCGCGATGAAATAATAACTGTGGTCGTACCCGGGCTGGATCCGCAGCGTCAGGTCGATCCCTTCGGTCCCGCAGGTGTCCGCCAGCAGTGACGGTTGCAACTGGCTATCCAGGAACTGGTCTGCATCGCCCTGATCCACCAGCAGCGATGGCACGCTTGCGCCGTCCTGGATCAGCGCGACCGCATCATGCGCCCGCCACGCCGCCCGGTCCTCGCCCAGATAGCCGCCCAGCGCCTTGTGTCCCCACGGCACTTGTGACGGCGCCACGATCGGTGCGAAGGCGGACACCGCGCGAAAGCGATCCGCGAGCGTTAGTCCGATCGTCAGCGCACCGTGTCCGCCCATCGAATGACCCATGATCGACTGACGGTTCATGTCTGCCGGGAAATGTCGGGCGATCAGTGCGGGCAGCTCCTCGGTCACGTACGACCACATACGGAAATGGGACGACCACGGCTCCTGCGTGGCGTCGACGTAGAAGCCCGCACCCTGACCGAAGTCGTAGGCGGCATCGTCTGCCACGCCCTCGCCCCGCGGCGACGTATCGGGTGCGACGAAGATCAGCCCCAGTTCCGCGCAGGTACGGCGATAGTCGCCCTTGTCGGTGACGTTGGCATGAGTGCACGTCAGCCCCGACAGATACCATACCACCGGCAACGTCGCTCCCTCGTTATGCGGCGGTACGTAGACCGAGAACGTCATCGGCGTTCCGGTCGCGGTCGAGGCATGGGTGTAGACGCCTTGCGTGCCGCCATATGCCCTGGCCGTTGAAACGGTCTCGATCGTCATCTGAACACCAATGTCCTGTTGCCGTTGAGGAAGACGCGTCGCTCGCCGACCCATGCGACCGCACGGGCGAGCACCTGCGACTCGATGTCGCGACCGATGCGGATCAGATCGTCGACGCTGGCGCGATGATCGACGCGCTCGACCGCCTGTTCGATGATCGGTCCCTCGTCTAGGTCACTTGTGACGAAATGCGCGGTGGCGCCGATCAGCTTGACGCCGCGGGCGTGCGCGCGATGATACGGTCGTGCGCCCTTGAAGCCCGGCAGGAAGCTGTGGTGGATGTTGATGCAGCGCCCTTCCAGGGCCGTGACCAGCGTGGGGCTGAGCACCTGCATGTAGCGGGCGAGCACCAGATAATCCGCTCGCGTGTCCGCCATCAGCCGGACGATCGCCGCTTCCTGATCGTGGCGGGTTTCGGTGGTGACCGGCAGGTGATGCCACGGCAGACCATGCCATTGCACAAGCGGTCGCAGCGTGTCGTGGTTCGACAGCACGCCACCGATGTCCACCGGCAGGGTGCCCGTCTGCCATCGGTGGAGCAGGTCGTTGAGGCAATGCGACCCCTTCGACACGGCGATCAGCACACGGGGACGATCCTCCGGCGCGTGCAGGTTCCAGTCGAAGCCGAAGGTGGCGGCGACCGGAACCAGCATCGCGCGTACCACTGCGGGATCGTGGGGGAAGCGCGCGCCGCCGCCGGTGAAGACGACGCGCATGAAGAAGCGCCCCGTCTCCAGATCCGCATATTGCTGGCTATCGAGGATGAAGCCATCGATACCGGCGAGCGCGCTGGACACCGCTGCGACGATGCCCACGCGATCCTGGCAGGTCAGCGTCAGGACCAGCGCGCGCGCCGCATCGGTCATCAGGCGGCGACGCGATGCATCGCGCATACCTTGTTGCCGGCGGGATCGCGGAGGTAGGCGAGATAGAGTGGCCCGAACGGCGAATTACGCACGCCCGGCGCATCCTCGATGGCGGTGCCTCCGGCCGCGACGCCCGCCGCATGCCATGCATCAGCCGCGTCAGGCGAGGAGGCGGCGAAGCCGATCGTACCGCCATTGGCGTGGCAGGCCGGCTCGCCGTTGATCGGCCTGGTCAGGATCAACAGGCCGTCGCCATGCATGTAGGCCGTGCGCCCCATCGGATCGGCGCGACCCGGCCCCGCGCCGAGCGCTCCCAGCGTGGCGTCGTAGAATGCCCTCGACGCATCCATGTCATTCGTGCCGATCATGATATGGCTGAACATACTCTCTCCTGTTTATCGGGGTGGCGCACGGGCAATTGGGCCACCCCGGTTTCGATCTTGCCCTTGCGTGTTCCTTGCCGTGAGGCGAGCCAGCGAACAAGTGCCGGGCATCCGGAGAGCGGGCGGGCGTTCAGTAGATCACGACGCTGCGGATACTTTCACCCGCATGCATCAGGTCGAACCCCTTGTTGATCTCGTCCAGCGTCAGCCGGTGCGTGATCATCGGATCGATCTGGATCATGCCGTCCATATACCAGTCGACGATCTTGGGCGTGTCGGTCCGTCCGCGGGCACCGCCGAACGCGGTGCCGCGCCAGTTGCGCCCCGTCACCAGCTGGAACGGGCGGGTGCTTATTTCCTTGCCGGCCTCGGCGACGCCGATGATGACCGAAGTGCCCCAGCCGCGGTGGCAGCATTCCAGCGCCTGTCGCATCACATCGGTGTTGCCGGTTGCGTCGAATGAATAATCCGCCCCGCCATCGGTCAGCGCAACGATATGCTGGACGATATCGCCGACATCGCGCGGATTGGCGAAGTGCGTCATGCCGAAGCGGCGACCCCACTCCTCGCGGTCCGGGTTGATGTCGACGCCGACGATCATCTTTGCGCCGGCCAGCTTCGCGCCCTGAATGACGTTCAGGCCGATGCCGCCGAGCCCGAACACCACGACGGTATCGCCGACCTGCACCTTGGCGGTATTGACCACCGCGCCGACGCCGGTCGTCACGCCGCAGCCGACGTAGCAGCTGGTATCGAACGGAGCGTCCTTGCGGATGTTGGCCACCGCGATCTCCGGCAGCACGGTGAAGTTCGAGAAGGTCGAACAGCCCATGTAATGGAAGATCGGCTGCCCCTTGTAGCTGAACCGGGTCGTGCCGTCGGGCATCAGCCCCTTGCCCTGCGTCGCGCGGATCGCGGTGCACAGGTTGGTCTTCTGGCTGAGGCACGACTTACACTGGCGGCACTCGGGCGTGTAGAGCGGAATGACGTGATCGCCGACCGCAACGCTCGTCACGCCCGCGCCGATCTCGCGCACGATCCCGGCCCCTTCGTGGCCGAGGACGCTGGGAAACAGCCCCTCGCTGTCGAGACCGTCCAGCGTATAGGCATCGGTGTGGCAGATGCCGGTCGCCATGATCTCGACCAGCACCTCCCCGGCCTTCGGGCCTTCGAGGTCCAGCTCGACGATCTCGAGCGGCTGCTTCGCGGCGAACGCGACGGCGGCGCGGGTCTTCATGATAGGCAGGCTCCGGTCATCTACAGACGCGTCGCGACTACCGCCTGATCGCTATCGGTAGCAAGCGGTGGCGTTTCGCCGGATCGACAGGTGGCCTCGGTTCGGCGGGGTGGGGCGAGTCACAATCCCTCGCCACCCACCCATTGCGCGTGGGCGAGGCGGCGGGCGAGCGTCCAGTTCTGCTGGCGGATATCCGGCACCGCCACCACCTCCCATAACTCGCCGCGCGTCATCGGGCCGATGCAATACATCCGCTCGTCCACTTGGCCGGACCGGTCGATCACCCGCGATTGGGCATCGACGTCCAGTCCGATCCGCAATGCATCCGGACGGATCATGCCGTCGGCGAGCAGGCGTTGCAGCAGAGGCTCGTCCGATCGCAGCAGGTCTCCCTGCGGCCCGGTGCAATTGACGATGCGGGCCACCCGTACCGTCTCCACCGCATCCGAGCCACGCGGTCGCCAGCGCAGCATCGCACCGTCGCCATCGCTTGCCGCCGACACCAGCTTGCCTGCCGCGAATTGCAGGCGTCCGTCATCGCGCAACCGATCGATACGGGCGGCGATCTTGGGCGCGAGTCGATGCCGGTGGACATCCCAATAGGGTCGCAAATGGCGCAGGAAGCGCCCTCTCATGATGCCGTTCGCCGCGCCCCATATGATCTGCGTCATCGGCCGTAATTCGTCGACCGCCGCCCGCCAGCCGATGTCGGCAGCGCGGGTGCGGACGGAGCGGATCAATGCAGAGGCTTCGCCGGCGGGTTTTTCGCGAAGGCCGGGCCGGCCCGGCGCATCGGCATGCGCGCGTGGCACCAGCCCGCGCCGCGAGATGGCGAGGATCGGCCCGCGGAAACCTGCTGCGTCGAGCATCAGCGCCGCATCGATCGCGGTCAGTCCGGTGCCGATCAATACGACGCGATCCTTGTCGTCCAGCCCGTCGGCGATGTCGCCGGCCCAGGGATCGGCGCGATAGCAGTTCGGCAACGCGTCGGGATCCAGTCCCGGCGGGGTATGGGGTGGCAGATTGCCGACGGCGAGCACCGCGACGTCGGCGGCGATGCGGCGTCCGTCCCCGGTCGCCGCCACGATACCCGACGCATCCCGCGTCAGATCGGTGACCGTTGCATCAATCAGCGTCAGCCGGTCGCCGTGCGACGCGGCGGCGTCATCCAGCATCTCGCGCAGATAGGTGCCATAGACGCGGCGCGATACGAACGTTCCGGCGTCTCCCATATCCCGGCTTTCGAGCCAGCGCACGAAATGGCCTGGATCGTCCGGCAATGCACTCATGTTGCCGGCGCGAACGTTCAGCAGATGCTCGTTGTGCGCCGCGCTATAGGCGACGCCGCGCGCCATTTGCGCGGCCCTGCGTTCGATCAGGGTGGCGCGGGTTCCGTCGTGACGCAGCAGGTTGATCGCGAGCAGCGTTCCCGAAAAACCGCCACCGATGATGACGACGTGATCGCCGGCTGCCATGTCAACGCGGTTCGACGCCACATCCGTTCCTTCGCTTCCCGGTCTGCCCGCCGGTAGTGGGTGGACGCGCACGCGGCAATGCCGCAGCGCGGACACGGCACATTCATCGGGCATATGCGAATGCCGCTCCGTGTTGCTTTTCCCGGATCACCTGCGAACATCACGCACATGACAGACCAGCGTGCGACGATCATGACCGAGCCGCCCCAGCGTCGGGCGGGGCGCCCGAGCCGTGAAGAGGCACAGGCAATCGAGGTGATGATCCTCGATCGCACGATCGACGCACTGCGCGACGCACGGTACGCCACCTTGTCGATCGACGCGCTGGCGCAGGACATCGGCGTGACCAAACAGACGATCTATCGTCGCTTCCCGAGCAAGGACGCGTTGATCGATGCCGCGATCCAGCACAAGATGGCACAATTGCATGCGTTTGCCTCGGATACTGCCGGGACCGCGCCGGAGCCGGTCGAGGGGTTGCGGGCGTTTGCCCGGCACCTGTTCGCGATGCTGCTGAAGCCGGAGAATATGGGACTGGCCATCTTCATCAATCATGCATCGCTCACCGATGCGGAGTTCGCACGCCGTCAGCGGCATTGGCATGCGATGCTGATGGCACCGATGACCTGTGCTATCGTCCGGGCACAGCAACGCGAGCTGCTCCGATCCGGCGATGCCGAACAGATGGCGCATATGCTGTTCGATCTGCTCAGCGGCCCGGTGAACCGGTTGCGCGCCAGCCTCGATCCGCATTTGGCGCTCGATGGTCTATGCGAGGACCGGGCTTTTGCCGCCCGGTTCGATGCCTTTCTGACCCTGTACGGCATGAAATAAATGCTGCGGTGCATCAAAAATAAAGGAACCAAGCCGTATTGTATCGGTTGACGATGCACGAGCGGGACGGGCGAGACGCCTGATCGGCTTTTGCATGGCCACGCGCATGCGCGTCGTCGCGTTTCCTGTTTTCGATCGATAAGCACCACCATGACGATTGCCGCCTCCTCGTACGACGTCCTTTCGGAACGGGGTTTCGTGTCTGCCATAAACGGGGTGCTGCCGGCTCTTCGCCGCTATGCCCGGCATCTGACGCGCGATCAGGGCGACGGTGACGATCTCGTACAGGAAACGATGACCCGCGCATGGGCGGCCCGCACCCGATTCCAGCCCGGCACCAATTTTCGCGCCTGGCTGTTCCGGATCTTGCGCAACTTGTTCCTCAGCGACCGGCGCCGCAACGTGCGCAATGTGTCGTGGAACCCCGACCTTGACGACGATCGGCTCACGACGCCGGCGGATCAGGAATCCGGCGTTATGCTGGCAGATCTCGATACGGCGCTCGGCAGCATCACGCCCGGTCAGGCCGAAGCGCTGATGCTGGTCGCGCACGAAGGGCTCTCGTACGAAGAGGCGGCCTCGCGGCTGGGTGTGCCGATGGGAACGGTACGCAGCCGCGTGTTCCGCGCCCGGGTCGCGGTGGTCGAATTGCTGACCGGAACCGCCGCGCCTGCTGAAAGCGATTCGGCTACCCCGGCGGCATCCAGCGAACGCTATCTCGCATGGAAACAGGCCGGGACGCGCATGATCGGCTGAACGGGGTCAGTCGTCATCGCGGCGACCCGGAGGCGGCGTGACCAACTCCAGCCGCTGCGGTACGGTGCCCAGCTCGATGCCTGCCTCGTGGATGCGGCGCAGCAGGACGAGCAGCACGTTGCTGCGCGCCTCGCCGGACACGCGCGGTGACGCGACATGCGCCATGCAGTTGAACAGGATGCGGCCGTCGGCGATGCCGTCGATCAGCACCGCCGGTGCTGGCACATCGAGCACCGTCGCCTCATCCGCAAACGTGGACAGAACCAGTTCGCGCACGCGATCGGCGTCGCTGGAGATCGGCACCGAAAACTGGATTTGCACGCGACCCAATGGGTTCGCCAGCGTCTTGTTGAGAACGGACTTGGTGATGAGTTCCGAATTCGGCACGATCAAGGTCGAATGATCGCCGAGTTCGATTTCCGTCGAACGTACGCTGATCTTCTTGACGTCGCCCTCATCGGTGCCGACACGGATCAGGTCACCGATCTTGATCGGTCGCTCCGCCAGCAGGATCAGTCCCGATACGAAATTCTGGGTGATCGCCTGCAAGCCGAAGCCGATGCCGACGGACAGCGCCGACAGCAGCAGCGCGATCCGCTCCATCCCGATTCCGAGCGAGGCGAGCGACCACACGATGGCGAGTGCGATGGCAATGTAACGCGCTACCAGCCGGATCGAGTTGCGGACCGATCCGTCGAGGTCGGTGCTCGGCAGATAGCGGCGATCCAGCCAGCCGGTGAATTGGCGGACGAGAAACAGGCCCAGCGCCAGTACGGCGACGAAGCGGACGATCGTGCCTGGGGATATCGCTATGCCGCCGATCTCGACGCCGCGGGCCAGACCGCCGACGCGGTCGAGGAACGATCCGAAGCCGGCGCCGAACGGGTAGACCATCAAGCCCAGCGCCACGACGATGATCGCAAGTCGCAATACCGCGGACAGCAATACGCCGAATTGATCGATCGCGCTCGCGCCGATGCCGAGGCCGTGGCGTAGCGTCAGGCCGGCGCGGCTGTTGCGCTGGAACAGACTGGTCGCCGAATCGTCGATGACGATCATCAGCAGGAACGTGGAGATCGCCAGCAGCGTTGCCCAGATGACGAATTGCATCACGACGATGGCAAAGCCGACATATCCCGCCAGCAGCGCGAGCGCCGCACCGGTCACCACCAGCCATAGCGTCAGCGTGATCGCGCCCACGCCGGCACTCGTCGCGGCTTCGGCATCGCTCTCGCCGTCGGCGGCCTCGAGTGTTCGCAATCGCCCGACGATCAGCAAGGTACCGCCGATCAACAGCAGGTGCACGACCACTTCGACCACCTGCGTCGCGAGCAGCGCCGCGCCGCTTGCTCCGACCGCGGTGTTGAACGCACCGAGCAGGAACACGACGAACGTCAACGTGGCAAAGGCCCACGGCACGGGCCGCAATGCCGTCGCAGCTTGATCACTGAGCGGAACCAGCCGCCAGGACGGCTGGCTGGCCATTAGAAAGGCCGCCCCCAACGACGCGATGAAGCCCGCGAAGCCACTGGCGATCACAAGTGTGTCGGCCAGCGTGTTCCATGTCGGCGACAGCAGTGTCGACCACCGCAGTCCCTGCACGAACAGAAACGCAGCGATCGTGGGCATCGCCGTGCCGGTCAGCACCCTCCACAGTGCGTTGACCGAGCGCCGTACGCGATGTCCGGGCGCATCGGCGATCAGGTAGCGCTGACCGGCGCCGCGCAACGCCTGTCGAACGGGGAACAGCAGCACTATTGCTACGAGTACGCCTAGCGGAGCACCCCAGGGAAAGCTGCCGCGCAGGCCGGCATCCGCCTGCCTCCATTCCCGCTGCATAAAGACCGACACCCGGCGCGCATCGCGCGGGATGGCGGCGAACAGTTCGCTCCAGAAGCGCGGAGATAGCGGCGACGGTGCACGGACCGAGATACGCTGGCCGATCTCCGCCGCTTGCGTCTGGTCGATCTCGGCGACGAGCTGCCCCGCTTCCACCGCGATCAACTGGCCGCGCTTGACCTTGGAATCGAGCGAGCTGCGCGCCTGCGCAAGGTCACGCCGTTCCACCCGGATATCCGCCGCTTCGACGACGCCGGCGACCGGGGGCCCCAGCCCGGCGATCCGTGCATCGATCAACGCAAGCTGGGTACGAAGCTGGTCCGCGGCATCCCTGGCGTTGCCCTGCGCTGTCAGCGCACGTTCGCGCAGTGTGGCACGTGCATCCCGATCAATGCGCGAGTCCAGTGCACGATCGACGGCGTTGAGGTCTATTTCCGCCGTCACCAGCGTCCGCGATGCGGTGTCGGTCGGCGAAGGCTGTGCCGTGGCGGGCAGGGCGCAGGCGAGCATCGCCAGAAGCCCGATCCAGAACTGCCGCCACCGTGCCATCGTCGCCCCGTCACCGTCCCGTTCGATCTCGCCGTACGACTAGGGACAAGCGGTCGTGAAAGCGAGGGTGATGCGGGGCGCCGGTCGATTACGTGTTGCGACCGGGCTTGTTCGCCGGTCCGGACGGACGCAAGACCGGCAGATGACGACGATCCTCGAATTGCGACGACGGGCCGATCGCGCGCTTGCCGACGGGCGGTTAGAAGACGGCATCCTTGCGTTCCACGATCTGCTCGCTCTTTCGCCCGGCGACCCCGTCTCCTGGTATAACCTAGGCTACCTCCTGCGCTGCGTTCGCCGCTTCGACGACGCGCTCTCGGCTTACGGACAGGCCTTGTGCGCCGGTATCGACCATCCCGAGGAGGTCCATCTCAACCGCGCCGTCATCCTGTCGGAGTTCCGCGAGCGCGACGGCGATGCCGAGGCGGAACTACGCCTTGCGCTGGCGATCGCGCCCGGGTTCGTGCCCGCATGGCTGAACCTCGGCAATCTGCTGGAGGATCGCGGAGACGCGGCGGCCGCGCGGCACAGCTATGGGCAGGTGTTGGCGATCGATCCTGCGAACGGTCGGGCGCACGCCAGACTGGCGGCGATCGATCTGTTCGAGGGGCGGGGCGACGCATCGATCCCGCGATTGCAGTCCGTGCTCGCTTCGGCCGCGCCGGCCCTTCCCGATACGGCCGAGATCGGCTTCGCGCTCGGCGCTGCGCATGATGCCGCAGGCCGGTACGACGAGGCGTTCGCGTGCTTTGCCGCAGCGAATCGCGCGGCATCGACGATGGCACCGCCGCAACACCGGTACGATCGCGCTCGGCACGCGGCATATGTCGACCGGCTCGTCGCGACACCGCCCACCCCCGAGCCACGCGGCAACGGATCATCGCCGATCTTTATCTGCGGCATGTTCCGGTCGGGTTCGACCCTGGTCGAACAGATTCTGTCCCGGCACAGCCGTGTCACCAGCGGCGGCGAACTGGATATCCTGACGTCGATCGCCGCGAGGCTGCCGGGCTATCCCGAAGTCTTGGCCGTCATGTCCGATGAACAGAGTGCGACGTTGCGCGACGCGTATCTTGCGGAGGTACGCGATCTTCATCCCGGTGCTGATTTGCTGACCGACAAGCGCCCCGACAATTTTCTCCACATCGGGCTGATCAAGCGCCTGTTCCCCGGCGCGCGTATCGTTCACACGGTGCGTGACCGTTTCGACACGATGCTGTCGGTGTATTTCAACCATTTCGACGATAGCGTCAGCTACGGTCGCGACCTGGAGGATATCGCCCATTGGCTGGACCAATATGGCCGGCTGATGGCGTATTGGCGCGCGACGTATCCGGGGGATATCCATGACATCTCATACGATGCGCTGGTTCGTGATCCCGAGCCGACGATCGCAGCGCTCCTGCAATTCTGCGGCCTCGCGTGGGAAGATGCAGTGCTGATGCCGGAGGCTGCGACCAATATGGTGCGCACGGCCAGCGTATGGCAGGTGCGGCAGCGGCTGCATTCCCGCTCGTCAGGCCGATGGCGGCATTACCGGGAGCCGTTGGAAACGCGGTTCGGACCGCTGGGAGACAATCGCCCAGATCAAGCCTCGTCGACGCCCTGACCCGTTATGCGGAACACCTCTTTCAGCATGGCTTGTTCCTGTGCCGTCAGATGCGGGTTCCATACGTCGAAGATGAGTACGATCCGTGACGCGTCGCTGTCGTTCCAAGCTTCGTGTTCGATCGTATCGTCGAACCCGAAGGCGCGGCCTTCCTGCCAGCGTCGCGTTTCGCCGCCGACCCGAAAGCGGCAATCGTCCGGCACCACCAGCGGCAGGTGTATGATCGTGCGGCTGTTGGTGACCCCGGTATGCGCCGGGATATGCGCGTGTGGTCGCAGGATGGAGAAGAAGGCGGTGGGTGCCTTGCCCGGGCTGTCGTTCTGCGGGATTGCCGCCAGTGCTGCTGCCGTCTGCGGGCATAACGCGCATATCGCATCGTCGCGTACGCCATATTCCCACAGAAAACAGGCACTCCAGTCCAGATTGTTGTCGAGCGCGGACCATTGGTTTGGTGGTACGCCCGCGTCCTGACGGACGTACGGGCGGATACCCGGCACGCCGCGTTCGACGAGTGATAGCGCCTCTGCGCGGATCGCATCCGTCTGGCGTTCGAGCGCACCGAACCACGGAAACAGCCGTGGATCGAAAAACTCGTCGGCTGGCAGGAACGGGACATGGAGGCCGGCGCAGACGTTCGGATAGATGCGTCGGCGGCCCAGCAGGTTGTCGAGACATGCCGTCACGCGCCGAGCGTCGGGACCGGCAGCAGTAATCGCGTCGCCGAGCGTGGCCGACAATGTCTCGCCCAACGCCGATGTTTGCGCAGCGAGATAGGTCCGGCCACGGGTCAGTGCGTCCTCCAGCGCCGGGGACCGATCCGTCATGGGCGCGATCATCTGAACGACATTGGACCAACTCTGCACAGCCCGTATCGTGCGGTGCAGGCGCTGGTGCAGATCGGCCAGCCTGATCTGCGCGGTCAGGTTGAGCCGGTCGATCGCCAGCGCGTGATCGAGGCTCGCCTCTTCCCCGGTATCGTCATTCAACGACCGACACGCAGTGGCGAGATTGATCCACAGGATCGGCTGGTCCGGGTCGCTCGCAGTCGCCGCCTGGAATCGGGCACGGGCGTCTGCGGCGTCGTTCATCGCGAGCGCACACATGCCGCGCGCGTTGAGCAGTTGCGGGTTCGCCGGTTCGATCGCCAACGCAGCATCGAGGTGCCGTCGTTCCTCCGCAGCGTCACCGCGTCGACGCGCGTCCAGCGCCGCCGTGACGTAGCGTTGCAAGTCGGCCGAGGAGGGGATCGCACCTGAGGACTGTGACATGCCGTTCGATGGTCCTTGAAACCGGTGGGCAGAGCGGTTCGAAAAAAAAGGGGCAGCCCGCAGGCCGCCCCTTTCAAGTCGTCACATCGCGAGCGGCGCCTAGAAGCGCAGCTTACCCGATACGCTGTAGTTGCGACCGACGACGTCATAGGTCGACGGATAGGTGTTGCCGCTGTTGAAAGCGGTGGCACCGGCCGACGAGCCGACGATCGGAGGCTTCTTGTCGCCGATGTTGCGACCCGAGAAGGTGAGCGTCAGGTTCTCGTTGACCTCGAACTGCGCAGACAAGTCGAAGTAATTGTACGCGCCGATACGGTTGAAGTTATAGGCCTTGCCCGCAACCGGGCTGGGTCCGGTGACGGTTCCGTTGAACAGGTTGCGGTTAGCAGCGGTGAAGCCGCGTGCCGCGAAGTCCGTTGCCTGACCCTCGTACTGGACCGCACCGATGTGACGCCACAGCAGCGACAACGTGCCGGGCCCGAAGGACAGGCTGGTACGCTGGTTCCACTGGTATTCCGGCTGGATCGACGCGCAGTTGACGCTGTAATAGCCGATGCAGTCGCGGTTGTAGGCCGTCTCCGACGCACGGAAGTAACGATGCGCGGTCCAGGTGCCCTGGAAGCCGACGTCAAGACCGAAGTCGCCGAAGTCGTGCGCATAGTTGGCGGTCAGGTCGATACCGTCGGTCGCCAGGCGGCCGTTGTTGGTGAGCGGCTGCGGCAGGCCGGCCACCGTGGCGGTCGAACCGCTGAGACGACCGTTCGTGGTGCTACGACGGATCGAGGTGCAGGCCGCCGATGCAGCCTGCGCCGCGGTGATCGAACCCGGCGTCGCGCCGAAGCAGTTGGCGAGGATATCGTTCGGCGTCGCCGACGTGATCGCGTTCTCCACCTTGATGTTGAAGTAATCGAGCCCGACACTCAGCCCCGGCACCAGACCACGCGGCTGGATGAGGACGCCGAGGGTGTAGGTGTTGGCGGTTTCCGGCCGGATGTTGGGATTGCCACCACCCGTCACGTTCACCTGACCGGAAGCCGGCGTCAGGATGAGACCGATCGACGAAGCCGGCGCGCCCTGATTGCGGCAGGCGAGCGTCAGGTTCGCATTGCCGACCGGTGCCGTACCCGCGCACGGATCAGTGGACAGGTTGTCGAGTGCCGTCACCGAGGGCGTGAACAGTTCCGCGATGTTCGGCGCACGTACCGCACGCTGGTAGTTGCCGCGGAACTTCAGCTCCTTGAACGGCTCCCACGTCGCGCCACCCTTGAAGGTGGTGGCGTTGAAGCTCGGGTTGTTCGCCGCCTGAACCTGATACTGCGAATAGCGGACGCCGCCTTCGAGGGTCAGCGAGTAGAAGAACGGCTTGTCGGCGACCAGCGGCGCGATGATTTCGCCGAAGGCTTCCTTCACGTCGTAGCTGCCTGCGAACGGCAGGATCGCACCACCGGCACCACCAAGCTCGCCCGGCGACAGCGCAAAGGCATCCGGAATGCGGCGGTAGGTATACTTGCGATATTCCGCACCCGCGGCGAATGCGATCGGCTCGCTCGCGCTCGGGATCGTCGTGCCGAAGTCGCCGTTCAGGACGGCCTTCGCCTGGGAAAGCGCCGTCTTGATCTGGATCGTGCTCTGGCCGTTCAGGAAGCCGGCCTGTGCGGACGAAATCGAGCCGGCCTGGCCGAACAGGTTGAGCGGAACGCAGTTGTTCGTCGTCACGAGGCAGGTGGTCGTGTTGTTGGCGTTCAGCGCCTGCTGCACGCGCGACCGCAGGACGTAGCCGGACTGGGTCTGGTTGAGGTCGTTTTCGCCATAGCTGCCCGATACGTCCAGCTTCACATGATCGGAGAAGCGGAGCCGCAAGCCGGCCTTATAGTCGAAGACCTGCGTGGTGTATTCGGAGACACGCGGGCCGACTTCAACCGTACGACGGTACACCGCCGGCAGCGGGATCGCGGCGTTGGTGTTGCAGGCCGCGCCGATCGCGATGTTGTTGAGCGTGCAGATCTGGTCGCGCAGGGTCGTCGACAGATATGGGTTGAAGCCCGGGATCGTCAGCGATTCGGCGAAGATGCCCGACGGCGCAATGATCGTCTGGACAGTGTTCTTGGAGAACAGACCGCGCGTGTAGACTTCCAGATTGTCCGAAATCTCATAATTCGCCTGAGCGAACATATTGTAGCGCTTGAACGGCGTCTGGAAGATATTGTACGGGCTGAAGTTGAAAGGCGCATAGGCCGCGACGAGCGCCGTGTTGCCGGGGTTCAGCTGCAGCTGGCCCTGGCCATTGCCGAAATCGACGCCGGTCGGCACCGACGTCGGCGACGCACCGGAAGCGACGCCGTTGGTCGAGCCGATCGTGAAGACCGATTCGTCGCGCTTGCCCTGATACAGCGGGTCGGCTTCCTGATAGCCGATGCTCAGCACTGCGTTACCGCGACCGTCGTCGAAATTGGCACCGATCGTCACGTCGGCGCGCAGATAGTTCGCGTCGCCGCGCTCGCTGATCTGCTGGCTCGCCGAAGCCTCGAAACCGGCAAAATTCTTCTTGGTGATGAAGTTGGCGACACCCGCGACCGCATCGGCACCGTAGCTGGTCGATGCACCGCCGGTCAGCACGTCGACGCGCTGCAACAGTGCGACAGGGATGTTGTTGAGATCGACCGTGCCGCCGGATGCCGCTGGGACGATGCGATCACCGTCGATCAGCACCAGATTGCGCTGCTCGCCGAGATTGCGAAGGTTGATGCTCGCGAAGCCGCCGTTGCCGTTGTTCACGGCGGCACCGATTCCGGGAACGGCGCCGGGCAGTTCGCGGATGACCTGCTCGACGTTGTTGATGTTACGCAGCGTCAGTTCGTTCTCGGACACCACGCTGACGGGGCTCGACGAGACGAGGTTCGGGTTGCTGATCAGCGTGCCCGTAACGACGATGTCCTGGCCTTCGGTGGCCGGCGGGGGCGTATTGGGATCGGTCGACGTCTGCTGCGTCTCCTGCGTCGCGGGAGTGACCTGCGCCAGGGCGGGGGTTGCAGCCATTGCGGCGCCGACGAACAGGCTCGTGTTCAGCAGGCGCGTACGAAAACGTGACGTCATATGGTCAAAAACCCCTGTTGCCGTCCCTGAAGACCGGCGGTTCTGCCGGATGTTAACCACCCGGTTCTGTGACCGGTTAGAGCAGGGCAAGGATGGGGCCGCAATGGCCATGTGTCGGAGTGCAACGATTTGGATCAAGGTAGTTGCTGTGGTGCAACAGTTTGCGCGGGGACCGTCTTGGCAGGGTTGCTTCCATGCCACGCACGGCCGACACTGCTGCTTAGTGAGATCGGGTGAAACGGCATGACGATGTGGATGATCGGGCTGGTTGCGGCCCAGGCGCTGGGCGGCGGAACCCCCAAATTGATCGACGAACTGGCGGGCTGTCGGACGATACCGTCCGCGGAAGCCAGGCTTGCCTGTTTCGACCGGACCGCGGCGGCGGTGGTCGAGGCACGTCGCGACAAATCGATCGTGGTGCTCGATCGCGGCGAGGTGCAGCAGGCGAAGCGGTCGCTGTTCGGATTTTCGCTGCCGTCGATCAGGCTGTTCGGGGATGGTGAAGGCGACGATCAGCTGAAGCAGCTGGTCGGTACGATGACGTCCTCTTCGCCGTTGCCCGGTGGCCTCGTTCGCTTCGCTCTCGACGGCGGCGGGCTGTGGGAGACGACCGAACAATCGATGCTGTCACCCCGGCGTGGCGACGTGGTGACGATCAAGGCGGGATCGCTGGGAAGCTATATCGCGACCGCGCCGGGACGGCGGTCGGTACGTGTCAGGCGGCTGCGCTGACCCGACGGCACGCCGTCATGCCGCCGGCGGTGCGTGCTCCAGCGCATTCGCCAGCGCTTCGAGGCGATCGGCGATACGGGCCAGTGCCGGTTCGCTGACGACAGCGCCCTCGGGCGGCCGTTGCTGGATATCGTCGAGTGCGTCCGCCAGCATCAGCGCCACGAACAGCATGGCCCGTTCACCCGGAACGCCGCCCGCCGCGCGCAATGCCGTAGGCCAGCGATCCTCCAGCATGCGGCCGAGCTGTTGCAGCCGCGCTTCTTCGCCGTCGCGGCAGGCGACCGTGTGCGGACGACCGCCGAGATCGAGCGTGACGTTGGCCATCAGGATGCCGTTCCGCGCGCGATGACGTCGTCAAGCGCACTGACCGCCTCGGCCATTCGTGCCTTCAGCGCGGCATGCCGCCGCGCCAGCGCGTCACCTGCTTTTGCGCGGGCATCGATAGCGGATTCGATACGGGCGATCGCGGCGTCGATCCGATCGACGGCAGTAGAATTTTCGGCCATGCGCAACGAGGTAAGCGTGCAAACGGTGGGCGGCAAGACGCGTTGCGATGACCCGCAATCCCGCCGACGCGACGAACGCGCGGTTGACAGGACGGGGCGCCCCCTCGCAAAGGCTTGCCCGCCCGGCGCGGCCCCATATCTGTCGCGCACGTACAATCCCACGCGAGGAGAGCCACAATGACGGTGAAGGTTGCGATCAACGGCTTCGGACGCATCGGCCGCCTGGTGGCGCGCGCGATCATCGAGCGCAATTCCAGCGAACTCGAGCTGGTCGCGATCAACGACCTTGCCGACGCCAAGTCGAACGCCTGGCTCTTCAGCCGCGACAGCGTCCACGGCAAATATCCCGGCACCGTCACCGCGGAGGGCAACGATCTCGTCATCGATGGCAAGCGCATCCGCGTCACCGCAGAGCGCGATCCCGCCAATTTGCCGCACAAGGAACTGGGCGTCGATCTGGTGCTGGAATGCACCGGCTTCTTCACCGACAACGTCGCCTGCCAGAAGCACATCGATGCCGGCGCCAAGAAGGTGCTGATCTCGGCACCCGGCAAGGGCGTCGACCTGACCGTCGTCTATGGCGTCAACCACGACAAGCTGACCGCCGATCACACGATCGTGTCGAACGCATCGTGCACGACGAACTGCCTCGCGCCCGTCGCCAAGGTGTTGAACGATGCGATCGGTATCGAACGCGGCCTGATGACCACGGTCCACGCCTATACCAACGATCAGAAGATCCTCGACCAGATCCATCCGGACCTGCGCCGCGCCCGTGCCGCCGCGATGTCGATGATCCCGACCACCACCGGTGCCGCCCGTGCGGTCGGCGAAGTCCTGCCCGAACTGAAAGGCAAGCTGGACGGTTCGGCGATCCGCGTGCCGGTGCCGGACGTCAGCCTGATCGACCTGACCTTCACGCCCAAGCGCGACACGACGCGTGACGAGGTCAACGCCATCCTGAAGGCCGCGGCCGAGAGCGGCCCGCTGAAGGGCGTGCTGGTGTTTTCGGACGAGCCGCTCGTCTCGATCGATCTGATGCATACCCCGCAGTCGTCGACGGTCGACAGCCTGGAGACCGCGGTGCTCGACGGCAAGCTGGTGCGCGTCGTCAGCTGGTACGACAACGAATGGGGCTTTTCGAACCGCATGGTCGATACCGCGACCGTGATGGCGAGCTTCCTCTAAGCATATGGGCGTGCTGGTCGGCATCGCCCGGCACGCCTTTCCCAAGGCGCCGATGGAATTGCTCAAGGCCGTCGACGTAACGCTCGACGGCGGCCTGCAGGGCGACTTCCGCGGCGCGGTGAAGCCGGGCGGGCGCGGCAAGCGGCAGGTCACGATGATGGAGCGCGTCGACTGGGACGCGGCGATGGCCGAGCTGGGCCATACGATTCCGTGGCAGGAGCGGCGCGTGAACCTGTTGCTCGACGGGATCGACATCCCGCAGGTGCCGGGTATTCGCGTGGCGATCGGCAGCGCCGAATTCGAGATTACCGTCGAATGCGATCCGTGCAGCCGTATGGAAACGATCGCCACGGGGTTGAAGGCAGCGCTGACCCCCGATTGGCGCGGCGGGGCCTGTACGCGAGTAAGGGCCGCCGGGCGGATCGCGATCGGCGACACGGTGACGATACTCCCCTGACATTTCAGATACGAAGGAAGACGACGTGACCAAGCCCTTCAAGACGCTCGACGATATGGGTGAGATCAACGGCAAGCGGGTGCTGGTCCGCGAGGATCTGAACGTGCCGATGGTGGACGGGGCGGTCACCGACGACACAAGGCTGCGCGCCACGCTGCCGACCGTCACCGAACTCGCCGATCGCGGCGCGATCGTGCTAATCCTCGCGCATTTCGGTCGACCGAAGGGCGTGCCGAGCGCGGACATGTCGCTGTCGATGCTCGCAAGACCCTATGCCCACGTGCTCGGCCGCGAGGTCCGCTACATCGACTGGGAAGGCGCCGAGGACGCGGTCGCCACGTTGCAGCCCGGCGATATCGCGATCCTCGAGAACACGCGTTTCTTCGGCGGCGAGGAAAAGAACGATCCTGCGGTGGTCGCACGCTTCGCCAAACTGGGCGATCTGTACGTCAACGACGCCTTCTCCGCCGCCCACCGTGCCCATGCCTCGACCGAGGGGCTGGCCAGGGTATTGCCCGCCTTCGCCGGCCGCGCGATGGAGGCCGAACTCGACGCACTGGAGCAGGCGCTCGGCAAGCCGGAGCATCCGGTCGCGGCGGTGGTGGGCGGCGCGAAGGTGTCGACCAAGCTCGACGTGCTCAAGCATCTCGTCACGCGCGTCGACCACCTCATCATCGGCGGCGGCATGGCCAATACCTTTCTTGCCGCGCGCGGGGTGAACGTCGGCAAGTCGCTATGCGAGCACGACCTTACCGGTACGGCGGACGAGATCCTGGAGGCGGCCGACAAGGCGAACTGCACCGTCCATCTGCCCTACGACGTGGTGGTGGCGAAGGAATTCCGCGCCAACCCGCCGGTCCGCACCGTCAACGTGCACGAAGTCGCCGAGGACGAGATGATCCTCGATGTCGGTCCTAGCGCCGTCGAGGCATTGGGGGACGTGCTCAAGAACTGCCGCACGCTCGTCTGGAACGGCCCGATGGGTGCGTTCGAAACGCCGCCGTTCGACATCGCGACGGTCAGCCTCGCCCGGACGGCGGCGGCGCTGACACAGGACGGCAGCCTCGTTTCGGTCGCGGGCGGCGGCGATACCGTTGCGGCGCTGAACCAGGCCGGCGTGGCGGATCGCTTCACCTTCGTATCCACGGCCGGCGGTGCGTTCCTCGAATGGATGGAGGGCAAAGACTTGCCTGGCGTCGCCGCACTGATGGGCTGACGCCCTTGTAGCACGGCTTGTAACACAGACAGCCAAACACCCGTGCTTCCACCGGGAAGTGCGGGTGTTTTCGTGTCCGGTTGCCGCTTGCGCACCCCGCCGCCCGTCAGTATGTTAAACGCGTTAAACAGGAGCCTGCATGCTCGGAGTGCGTCTCGACACAGAGTTGGAAGAGCGACTTGCCGCGGTTGCGCGTACGCAGGGCCGCAGTAAGAGCGATATCGCGCGCGAGGCGGTGCGCCGCTATGTCGACCTGCATGACGAGGCATATCGGCGCGAAGCGCGGCGGCAGTCGACGCGCGCCTCCGGACGCGAATCCGCCGACGACAGCGTTTTTTGGCAGGACGCCGCCGCGTGGAAGTGAAGCATGGCGGCATCGTGCTGGTCGACGGCCCCGATGGCGCGCCCCAGAGGCCGTGCGTCGTCGTCCAGTCCGACCTGTTCAACGCCACCCATGCGACGATCACCGTTTGTCCGCTGACCAGCATCATGGGCGGCGAGGCGCTGTTCCGTGTCGCGATGTCGCCACGTGAACACAATGGCCTGACTGCAGAATGCGAGGTGCAGGTCGACCGCGTCACCAGCGTTGCGCGCGACCGGATCGCCGCGGTGATCGGCCACGCCAGCCCCACCCGGATGGAGCAGATCGACCAGGCGCTGCGGCGCTGGCTGATGCTCTAATACCCAGATACGAACCCCAAGGAGCGAACCCCATGACGACCGTCACACCCGCCGTAAAAGCCATCCTCGACAAGTACGAAGCCACCAGCCCCGCGGTAAAGGGCAACCTCGCCCGCATCCTGATGCAGGGCAAGCTTGGCGGCACCGGCAAGCTCGTCATCCTGCCGGTAGACCAAGGCTTCGAGCACGGCCCGGCACGCTCGTTCGCAGTCAATCCCCCCGCCTACGATCCGCACTATCACTATCAGATCGCGGTCGACGCCGGCCTGTCGGCCTATGCCGCGCCGCTCGGTCCGCTCGAAGCGGGGGCGGACACGTTCGCCGGCCAGATCCCGACGATCCTCAAGGTCAACAGCTCGAACAGCTGGGCGACAAGCATCGATCAGGCGGTGACCGCCAGCGTCGGCGACGCCCTGCGCCTCGGCTGCGCGGCGATCGGCTTCACCATCTATCCGGGTTCGGACGGCATTTTCGAACAGATGGAAGAGATTCGCGAACTGTCCGAAGAAGCGAGATCGGTCGGCATCGCCACCGTCATCTGGAGCTATCCGCGCGGTGGCAAGCTGTCGAAGGACGGCGAACTGGCACTCGACGTCGGCGCCTATGCCGCACACATGGCGGCGCTGCTCGGCGCGCACATCATCAAGGTGAAGCTGCCGACCGCGCACATCGAACAGGCCGAAGCCAAGAAGGCCTATGAGGGCACCGACTGGTCGAACCAGGCGGATCGCGTCAAGCACGTCGTCCAGTCGAGCTTCGCCGGCCGTCGCATCGTCGTTTTCTCGGGTGGCGCGGCCAAGGGCAACGATGCGGTCTATCAGGATGCGCGCGACATCCTGGCCGGTGGCGGCAACGGCTCGATCATCGGCCGCAACACCTTCCAGCGCAGCCGCGAGGATGCGCTCGCGATGCTCGAGAAGATCATCGCGATCTACAAGGGTGAAGCGGCCTGATCGATACGACACTGCCCCGGCTTTCGCCGGGGCGGTGTTGGCTGTAGGGGGCAGCAATGACTGAAGACGATCCCCTCGGCCCGCTCGATCCCGCCTTTGCCGAACATTTCCGGCGCAGCGATCGCCGGCCGCCGTGCCAATTGTACCTGATCTCCCCGCTCGACGTGACCGGCGCATTCGCCGACCGGCTGGCGCGGGCGCTCGATGCCGGGCCGGTCGCCGCTTTCCAGTTCCGCATCAAGGACGTGGACCAGCATGCCGCCGCGGCGCTGGCCGAGCCTTTGCAACGGATATGTGCCGACCGGGAGGTCGCGTTCATCGTCAACGACAGTATCGCGCTCGCCAAGCGGCTCGGCGCGGATGGCGTACATCTGGGTCAGGGCGACGGCGATCCGCGCGAGGCGCGCGATAGTCTGGGGCCGGACGTGCAGATCGGCGTGACCTGTCACGACAGCCGTCATCTGGCGATGGAGGCAGGCGAGGGGAGCGCGGATTATGTGGCGTTCGGAGCGTTCTTCCCGACGACGACCAAGACCGTGAAACACCAGCCCGACCTCTCGATCCTGTCGTGGTGGGCATCGATGTTCGAACTGCCCAGCGTCGCGATCGGCGGGATCACGCCGGTCAACGCGCCGCCGCTGGTGGCCGCGGGCGCCGACTTCCTCGCAGTCTGTGGTGCAGTATGGGGCTGCGATGAAGCGGAGGCAGTGAGGGCCTTCGGTGAAGTATTGGGCGGGTGATCGCGTTCCCACTGCAACCACGATGACGGGCCGGCGCGTGTGACGCGGCTGGGCTGGGCCATTCTGATCGGCATGATGCTGGTCATTGCCGCATTCCTGTCGATGACCAGCTTTGGCACCGCGTCTCGCCAGCCCGTCGGTCCGCGCGCCGAGAGCATTGCGCCGTTACCTGCGGACGATGCCGGTATACTTACCATCCCCGTCGCCGGTGTGACCCGTGCGGCGCTCGTCGATAGCTGGAACGATCCTCGCGGCGGCGGCACGCGCGGCCATCATGGCACCGACATCCTCGCGCCCGGCGGCACGCCCGTCCTCGCGGCAGCCTCGGGCACGGTCGAAAAGCTGTTCCAGTCGAATCTCGGCGGAACCACCGTCTACATCCGGTCTGCCGATCGGCTCTGGATTTATTATTACGCACATCTCGCCGGTTATGTGCCGGGTCTGCGAGAAGGACAGAAGGTCAGCATCGGTCAGCAGATCGCTTTCGTCGGTGACACCGGAGATGCCGGACCCGGCAACTATCACCTGCATTTCGGGATGCAGCGGATGCGCCCGCAGCAACGCTGGTACGAGGGAGAGGATGTGAATCCCGACCCGATGCTTGCCGCCCGCGGGTCCACGCGATAAAGGGCGTCGCATCGAGGTGCGCGTGACCCGCGTGCCGCAATCGCTCTTTCCAGCAGGTTCAGACCATGAAGATCAGCGGCGTGGACATCCGTCCCGGCAACATCATCGAATATGAGGGCGGCATCTGGCGCGCCGTCAAGATCCAGCACACGCAGCCCGGCAAGGGCGGGGCGTACATGCAGGTCGAGCTGAAGAACCTGATCGACGGTCGCAAGAACAACGTCCGCTTCCGCTCCGCCGAAAGCGTCGAGCGGGTCCGCCTCGACACCAAGGACTTCCAGTTCCTGTTCCGCGACGGCGAAGCGCTGACGTTCATGGACAAGGACAATTACGAACAGATCACGCTCGACGCCGGCATCCTCGGGGATGCCGCGGCGTTCCTGCAGGACGGCATGGACGTCGTGCTCGAATTGTACGACGAGCGCCCGATCTCGGTCGAACTGCCGAGCACCATCGAGGCGATGATCGTCGAGGCCGATGCAGTCGTGAAGGGTCAGACCGCCTCGTCCAGCTACAAGCCCGCGATCCTCGACAACGGCGTCCGCGTGATGGTGCCGCCGCATATCGGCGCGGGCACGAAGATCGTCGTCGACGTGTACGAACAGACGTACGTCCGCCGCGCGGATTGACCCGTCTATAGCCCCTCCCCCTCGGGGGAGGGGTTGGGGTGGGGCAGTGCGGCGCAGCTGCTGTGTCTCTCCACTCCCGACTCCCCCACCCCAACCCCTCCCCTGAAGGGGAGGGGCTAGAAAGCTGCAAAATGCCCAGCCATTCCGGCCTCTTCACCGTCATCGAACGCGCCGCCCGCAAGGCCGGCACGGCGCTGCGCCGCGACTTCAACGAGGTCCAGCACCTCCAGGTCAGCCGCAAGGGCCCGGCCGACTTCGTGTCGATCGCCGACAAGCGCGCCGAGCAGACGCTGTACGAGGAACTGAGCCGCGCGCGTCCCGACTGGGGCTTCCTGATGGAGGAGGGTGGCGAGGTCGCGGGCGATCCCGACAAACCGCGCTTCATCATCGATCCGCTGGATGGCACGTCCAACTTCCTCCACGGCATCCCGCATTTCGCGATTTCGATCGCGGTCGAGGAGGCGACCCCGGCGGGCAAGCGCGAGATCACGACCGCGCTCGTCTATCAGCCGCTGACCGACGAGAGCTTCTGGGCCGAAAAAGGCCGGGGGGCGTGGCTGACCGACCAGCGTCTGCGCGTGTCGGCCCGCCGGGACATGTCCGAGGCGCTGATCGCCACGGGTATCCCGTTCCTCGGCCACGGCAATTTCGTCGAATGGAGCCGCATTTTCGGTGCGATCGCACCGGAAGTCGCCGGTATTCGCCGTTTCGGCGCGGCATCGCTTGATCTTGCATGGGTCGCGGCAGGGCGTTTCGACGGCTATTGGGAATCGGGCCTCAAACCCTGGGATGTTGCTGCGGGCATGCTGCTCGTGAAAGAGGCGGGCGGCTACGTCACCGACTTCCGCGGCAGCGACCGTGCGATGGAGCGGAACGAGTTCCTCGCTGCGAACGATGGTTTGCACGTCAAGCTGCACAAGCTGGTGGCTGGCGCGCTGCGCTGATCGCCGCCAACTGCTTTCCTCACCCTTCCGGCGCTTCGCGCCTCCCTCCCTCTCCCGACGGGAGAGGGAAGAGACGGCGAAGACGGCGATAGGGTGAGGGCAGGGGCGAGCCGTGTCGGTCATTCACTCTTGCTTAATTGCGAGTGATTCTCACACCCTCCCGGCCTTGCCCGTCCCACCCCACGGGCCTAAAGCGACCCCACATCCTTCGCACTTGCGAGAAGCCCATTGGTCGATCTGTCCCAATACCTGCCAATCCTGCTGTTCCTGGGTGTCGCCCTGGCGCTGTCGAGCACCTTCGTGTTCCTGCCCATGGCCGTCGCCAAGCTGACCGGCACGAACAAGCCCAACGAACAGAAGCTGTCGGAATATGAATGCGGCTTTCCCGCGTTCGAGGATCCGCGCAGCCAGTTCGATGTGCGATTTTATCTGATTGCCATCCTGTTCATCATCTTCGATCTCGAAGCCGCGTTCCTATATCCTTGGGCGGTCTCGGTTTTCAGCATCGGCTGGACCGCATGGATCTCCATGATGATCTTCATCGGCGAATTGGCCCTCGGCCTCGTCTATGCCTGGAAGAAGGGAGCTTTGGATTGGGAGTAGAGGCACACTCCGGTCCCATCGGATTGGTCAATAACCCCGAAGGCACGGCGATCGCGCCGGATCAGGGGTTCTTCGACAGCCTGAATGGTGAACTGACCGACAAGGGCTTCCTCGTCACGTCGACCGAGGAGCTGTTCCAATGGGCGCGAACCGGTTCGCTTTGGTGGATGACGTTCGGCCTGGCATGCTGCGCCGTAGAAATGATCCACGTCAACATGCCACGCTACGACCTCGAACGCTTCGGCGCGGCGCCACGCGCATCGCCGCGGCAGTCGGATGTGATGATCGTCGCGGGTACGCTCTGCAACAAGATGGCGCCGGCGCTCCGCAAGGTTTACGACCAGATGTCGGAGCCGAAGTACGTCATCTCGATGGGTAGCTGCGCCAACGGCGGCGGCTATTACCACTATAGCTATTCGGTGGTGCGCGGCTGCGATCGCGTCGTGCCGGTCGATATCTACGTTCCCGGTTGCCCGCCAACCGCGGAGGCTCTGCTGTACGGCATCATGCAGTTGCAGCGGAAGATTCGCCGTCAGGGGAGCGTCGAACGGTGAGGGCGCCCGCTCCCGCCTATGCGGCGAACCTCAACGGCGAAACGATCGAGGCGGTGCGGATCACGCTCGGCACGGCGTTGATTGACGCCGTCGAACAGGTTGGCGAAGTCGCACTCTACGTCGAGCGCGAGGCTATCGTCGACGCGCTGACCAAGCTGCGCGACACGCCGGGGCTGGAATACCAGCAGCTGATGGAGATCGCCGGCGTCGATTACCCGGAGCGCCCGGAGCGGTTCGAAGTCGTCTATTGCCTGCTGTCGCTGACGCGAAACCATCGCCTGCACGTCCACGTTTCGACCGACGACGTGAAGCCGGTGCCGTCGGTGACTGGCATCTGGCCGGTCGCCGGCTGGCTGGAGCGCGAAGTGTACGACATGTACGGCGTGCTGTTCACCGGCAATGCCGACCTGCGCCGCATCTTGACCGACTACGGTTTCCGCGGCCATCCGCAGCGCAAGGACTTCCCACTCTCCGGCTTCGTCGAGATGCGCTATTCGGAAGAGCAGAAGCGTGTCGTTTATCAGCCCGTCAGTCTGGCGCAGGACTTCCGCAACTTCGACTTCCAGTCTCCTTGGGAGGGTGCGCAATACGTGCTTCCCGGTGACGAAAAGGGCATGCTGCCAGAAGCGAAGGGAGCACCGACGCCGTTGAAGGCTGACGACATCGTCAAGGCCGATGCGACCAAGGCGCCGACCGAAACGCCGAAGGCGGGCAGCGAACCCTACGCGAAGACGACGACCGACAGCACCGCCGACACCGGTGCAGGCAAGGCTGACGCGGGCAACAAGGCCGCTGAGAAGCCCGCCGATGCCGACGTGGTGCCGACCAAGGGTGAAGGACAGAACCAGTGAGCGACTATGTCGACGAACTGATGCACGTCACCGACGCGGGCGATCCGACCACCGGCGACGTTACCATTTCCAATTATACGATCAACTTCGGTCCCCAGCATCCGGCGGCGCACGGCGTGCTGCGGCTGGTGATGGAGCTGGACGGCGAGATCATCGAGCGCATCGATCCGCACGTCGGCCTGCTCCACCGTGGCACCGAAAAGCTGATCGAATACAAGACCTACGCGCAGGCGATCCCCTATTTTGATCGCCTCGATTACTGCTCGCCGATGTGCATGGAGCACACCTTCGTGCTTGCGATCGAGAAGCTGCTGGATATCGAGGTGCCGATCCGCGCCCAGTATCTGCGCGTGTTCTTCGCCGAGCTGACCCGCATTTCGAACCACATGCTCAACCTAGGTTCGCACGTCATGGACGTCGGCGCGATGACGCCGAACCTGTGGCTGTTCGAGATTCGCGAGGATTGCTACAATTTCTTCGAGCGAGCCTCGGGCGCGCGCATGCACCACAACTACATGCGGCCGGGCGGCGTCCATCAGGACGTGCCGCTAAAGCTGCTGACGGACATTGCCGACTGGCTCGACACGCGCCTGCCGCGCCTGTTCGAGGATGCGATCAGCCTCGTCGCTGACAACCGCATCTTCAAGCAGCGCAACGTCGACATCGCGACGGTCAGCCGCGAGGATGCAATCGCCTGGGGCTTCTCCGGCCCGATGATCCGTGCCGCCGGCATCCCATGGGACCTGCGCAAGTCGCAGCCCTACGACGTCTACGATCGCATGGAATTCGACATTCCGGTCGGCACCCGCGGCGACTGCTACGACCGCTTCATGGTGCGCGTCGAGGAGGTCCGCCAGTCAGCGCGGATCATGAAGCAGTGCCTGCGCGACATGCCGGAGGGGCCGATCGCCTCGTCCGACCGCAAGGTCGTCCCGCCCAAGCGCGCCGAGATGAAGCAGTCGATGGAGGCGCTGATCCATCACTTCAAGCTTTATACCGAGGGCTATCACGTCCCCGCCGGCGAAGTGTACGTTGCGACCGAAAGCCCCAAGGGCGAATTCGGCGTGTTCCTCGTCTCCGACGGCTCGAACAAGCCCTACCGCTGCAAGATCCGCCCGACCGCGTTCAGCCACCTGCAGGCGATGGACTTCATGTCCAGAGGCCACATGCTGGCCGACACGACCGCGATCCTCGGCGCGATGGATATCGTTTTTGGTGAATGTGACCGCTGATGGCTGAAGCACCCCGGATCCCCGACGAAGCAGAGACCCGCGCACGCTGGGGCGGCTTCGCCTGGAACGACGACAACCAGCGCAAGGCGAACGAGATCCTCTCGCGCTATCCTGCGGGCCGCGAACAGTCGGCGTCGATCCCGTTCCTCGATCTCGCCCAGCGGCAGGTCGGCGCGGAAACGCATACGCAGGGCTGGTTGCCGGTCCCGGTGATCGAATTCGTCGCGCGCCAGATCGGTGTGCCGTACATGCGCGTGTTCGAGGTCGCGACCTTCTACACGATGTTCAACCTCGCGCCGGTCGGCCGCTATCATGTGCAGGTCTGTGGCACGACGCCATGCATGCTGCGCGGGTCGGACGACGTGCTCGCTGCCTGCAAGAACCGCGGGCTGGTCAAGGGCGGTACGACCCCCGACGGCATGTTCACGCTGACCGAGGTCGAGTGCCTCGGCACCTGCGCCAATGCGCCGATGGTCCAGATCAACGACGACAATTACGAAGACCTCGACTATGACCGCACCGTCGCGGTGCTCGAGGCGCTGGCCAAGGGCGAGCAGCCCAAAACCGGCTCGACGATCGGTCGCCAGACCAGCTGCCCCGAAGGCGGCCCGACGACGCTGACCGCGATGGTCGACGCCAACCACGATTATCGGAGCGAATGGGCCTGATGCTCGCCGACAAGGACCGCATCTTCACCAACGTCTACGGGTTCCAGCCGTGGAACCTCGAAGCGGCGCTGAAGCGTGGCGACTGGGACAATACCAAGGCGCTGATGGCGCTCGGCCAGGACGCGATCATCGACGTGATCAAGGCGTCGGGGCTTCGCGGCCGAGGCGGTGCGGGTTTCCCGACCGGCACCAAATGGTCGTTCATGCCCAAGGAGCCGAAGCCGGACCGGCCGAACTTCCTCGTCATCAACGCCGACGAGTCCGAACCCGGTTCCTGCAAGGACCGCGAGATCATCCGTCACGATCCGCACAAGCTGATCGAGGGTGCGCTGATCGCCGGCTATGCGATGCGCGCGCGTGCCGCCTATATCTACATCCGCGGTGAATATATCCGCGAGGCGGAGACGCTGTTCGCGGCGGTCGCGGAGGCGTACGACCGCGGCCTGATCGGCAAGAACGCCAGCGGTTCGGGTTACGATTTCGACGTTTTCGTCCACCGTGGGGCCGGCGCTTACATCTGCGGCGAAGAAACCGCGATGCTTGAAAGCCTCGAGGGCAAGAAGGGCCAGCCACGCCTCAAGCCGCCGTTCCCGGCGGGTGCAGGCCTCTATGGCTGCCCGACGACGGTAAACAACGTCGAATCGATCGCGGTCGCGCCGACGATCCTGCGGCGTGGTGCTTCGTGGTTCTCCAGCTTCGGCCGCGAGAACAACAAGGGAACCAAGCTCTACCAGATCAGCGGTCACGTGAACAAACCCTGCGTCGTCGAGGACGAAATGGGTCTGACATTCCGCGAACTGATCGAGACGCATTGCGGCGGCATCCGCGGCGGCTGGGACAACCTGCTCGCGGTGATCCCGGGCGGGTCGTCGGTGCCGCTCGTGCCGGCCAAGGACATCATCGACGCGCCGATGGACTTCGACGGCCTGAAGGCGGTCGGTTCCGGCCTCGGCACCGCAGCGGTCATCGTCATGGACAAGTCGACCGACATCGTCCGCGCGATCAGCCGCATCTCGTATTTCTACAAGCACGAGAGCTGCGGCCAGTGCACGCCGTGCCGCGAAGGCACCGGCTGGATGTGGCGCGTGATGGAGCGGCTGCGCACCGGCGATGCCGACATCGCCGAGATCGATACGCTGCATCAGGTGACCAAGCAGGTCGAGGGCCACACCATCTGCGCGCTCGGCGATGCCGCGGCATGGCCGATCCAGGGTCTCATCAAACATTTCCGCCCCGAACTGGAGCGCCGGATCATCGAACGTAGCGGCGGCGATCTGACGCCGATGCAGGAAGCTGCTGAATAATGCCCAAGCTGAAGGTAGACGGGATCGAGGTCGAGGTGCCGCAGGGCGCAACAGTCCTCCAGGCGTGCGAAGCCGCGGGTAAGGAAATCCCGCGCTTCTGCTATCACGAACGGCTGTCGATCGCGGGCAATTGCCGCATGTGCCTCGTCGAGGTGAAGCCGGGGCCGCCGAAGCCGCAGGCGTCGTGCGCGCTCCCCGCCGCGGACAATCAGGAGGTCTTCACCACCAGCCCGATGGTGAAGAACGCGCGCGAAGGCGTGATGGAATTCCTGCTGATCAACCACCCGCTCGATTGCCCGATCTGCGATCAGGGCGGCGAATGCGACTTGCAGGACCAGTCGATGGCCTATGGCAAGGGCCATAGCCGCTACACCGAGAACAAGCGCGCGGTCACCGAGAAATATATGGGGCCGATCGTCAAGACGATCATGACCCGCTGCATCCAGTGTACCCGCTGCGTCCGCTTCGCCGAGGAAGTCGCCGGGGTCGAGGAAATCGGCGCCATCTATCGCGGTGAGGACATGCAGATCACGTCCTATCTCGAACAGGCCGTTACCAGCGAACTCAGCGGCAACGTCGTCGACCTGTGTCCGGTCGGCGCGCTGACGTCCAAGCCCTACGCCTATGAAGCGCGTCCGTGGGAGCTCAAGAAGACGCTCACCATCGACGTGCAGGACGCGGTCGGCACCAACATCCGCCTCGACAGCCGCGGCCGTCAGGTGCTGCGCTGCGTTCCCCGCATCAACGAGGACGTCAATGAGGAGTGGGCGACCGACAAGAGCCGCCATCACGTCGATGGGCTGGTGCGTCGCCGTCTCGATCGCCCGTACGTGCGCCGCGACGGCAAGCTCGCACCTGTAAGCTGGGATGAGGCATTCGGCGTCATCAAGGCGAAGGTCGGTGCCGCCGGTTCGAACGTCGCTGCTGTCGCCGGCGATCTCGTCGATTGCGAGACGATGTATGCAGCCAAGGCGCTGCTCGCGAAGCTCGGCTCGTCACTGCTCGAAGGGCGGCAGACGGGGATGGACTACGATACGTCCAGCCTCGGTGCGGTGAACTTCAACACCACGATCGCCGGCGTCGAAGAGGCGGACGCGATCCTGCTGGTCGGAACCAACCTGCGCTGGGAAGCGCCGCTTGTGAACACCCGCATCCGCAAGGCGATCAAGAAGGGCGCGAAGGTCCTCGCGATCGGCCCGGAAACCGAGCTGACCTACAAGGTCGAATGGCTGGGTGCGGACCTGTCGATCCTCGGCAACCTGCCCGAAGCGGCTACCAAGCTGTTCACGGGTGCCAAGAAGCCGATGGTGATCGTCGGCGGAGGCGCTTTGAAGGGCGGCCATGGTGCCGCGCTTGCGTTCGCCAAGCAGTTCAACCTCGTTCGTGAAGGCTGGAACGGCTTCAACGTCGTCCACATGGCCGCAAGCCGCATGGGTGGACTGATGCTCGGCTATGCGCAGAAAGGCGGCATCGCCGATCTCGCGAACGCCGGCGTGACCTTCTTCCTCGGCGCAGATGAGGTCGACTTCGATAACTTCGGCGGCTTCAAGGTCTATGTCGGCCACCATGGCGACAGGGCCGCACACCATGCCGACGTGATCCTGCCGGGCTCCACCTATGCCGAGAAGTCCGGCACCTGGGTGAACCTGGAAGGCCGCGTGCAGCGTGGCGAGCGCGCGGTGTTCCCGCCGGGCGACGCCCGCGAGGATTGGGCGATCTTCCGCGCCATGTCCGACGCTCTCGGCCATACCCTGCCGTTCGACAGCCTCGCCGGCCTGCGCGAGGCGATGGGAACCGAGGTGCCGGCGCTGCGCACGCCCGGTCTCGCCACGTTCGAATGGAACCCGCCTGTGCTCGACGCAGCGGGGCAGGGGAGCCTGTCGGGCTATCCGATCAAGGATTTCTATCTGACCAACGCCATCTGCCGCGCATCGCCGACGATGCAGCGCTGCTCGGCCGAACTGGTCCATGGCGAGACGTTCGCGGAGGCCGCGGAGTGACCGACTTCTTCAATTCCACCGTCGGCATGTCGTACGAATGGGCGTGGTTCACCGCGACCATCGTCGGCATCCTCGTCATCGCACTACCGCTGATGCTGGCGGTTGCGATGATCATCTACGCCGATCGCAAGATCTGGGCGGCGATGGCGCTGCGCCGCGGCCCCAACGTCGTCGGGCCGTTCGGCCTGCTCCAGTCGTTCGCCGACGGCCTGAAGGTGTTCCTTCAGGAGACGATCATCCCGTCCGCCGCCAACCGCGGCCTGTTCCTGATGGCGCCCATCATCACCTTCACGGTCGCGCTGATCGTCTGGGCAGTGGTGCCGTTCGCCGAGGGCGCGGTGCTCGCCGACATCAACGTCGGCCTGCTCTACGTGCTCGCGGCGTCGTCGCTCGGCGTCTACGGCATCATCCTGTCGGGCTGGGCGTCGAACTCGAAGTACCCCTTCTATTCCGCGCTGCGCGCCGCGGCGCAGATGGTCAGCTACGAAGTTGCCCTCGGCTTCGTGCTCATCACCGTCGTGCTGTGGGCGGGAACGTTCAACCTGTCCGCGATCGTGATGGCGCAGAAGGCGATCTATCCGTGGCTTCCGGTCAACGGCTTCGGCTTCAACCCGCTGCTGTTCCCGATGAGCATCGTCTTTCTGATCTCCGGCATGGCGGAAACCGGTCGCGCGCCGTTCGATCTGACCGAGGCCGAATCGGAACTCGTCGCCGGCTACCAGACCGAATACAGCTCGATGAGCTTCGCGCTCTTCTGGCTCGGCGAATATGCCAACGTGCTGCTGATGTGTGCGCTGAACGCGACGCTCTTCTGGGGCGGATGGCTGCCGCCGATCGACTGGGCACCGCTCTATTACGTGCCAGGCATCATCTGGCTGTTCGCGAAGATCCTGTTCTTCTTCTTCGTCTTCAGCTGGGTGAAAGCAACCGTTCCCCGGTATCGCTACGACCAGCTGATGCGGCTGGGGTGGAAGATATTCCTGCCGCTGTCGCTGTTCTGGGTATTTCTCGTGTCGGGTGTGCTGATGCTGATGCGCGTGGGCCTGCCCGGATGAGCGGCGTGTCGAACTGGCTGATCGCCCGTGGCCTCCGGCCGCAGGCGTTGCGTGACCGGGCGCTGGCAGGCGTCGGTATCGGGTTGTTGGTCGTGATGATCGACCGAGTAGTAGGATTTGGATCTTGAGCGTCGCACAGATCGTCAAGTCGTTCACCTTGTGGGAATTCGTGAAGGCGCACGCCCTCACGCTGAAGTATTTCTTCAAGCCCAAGGCGACGATCAACTATCCCTACGAACGCAACCCGATCAGCCCGCGGTTCCGCGGCGAGCACGTGTTGCGCCGCTATCCCAATGGCGAGGAACGCTGCATCGCATGCAAGCTGTGCGAGGCGGTATGCCCGGCGCAGGCGATCACGATCGAGGCCGAACCGCGCGACGACGGCAGCCGCCGCACGACGCGCTACGATATCGACATGACCAAGTGCATCTACTGCGGCCTGTGTCAGGAAGCGTGCCCGGTCGATGCGATCGTCGAGGGGCCGAACTACGAATTCTCGACCGAAACGCGGGAAGAGCTGATCTACGACAAGGCAAAGCTGCTCGATAACGGCGACCGCTGGGAAAGCGCAATCGCGGCGAACCTTGCCGCCGATGCGCCCTACCGTTAATGCGCGCCGCACTCGATTCCGGGCTTAGGGGGCCGACCCAATCGTGATCCAGGCAATTGCCTTCTATTTGTTCGCCATCGTGGTGATCGGATCCGGCGCGATGACGATCTCGTCGCGCAATCCGGTGCATTCGGTGATGTGGCTGATCCTCGCGTTCTTCAACGCGGCGGGACTGATGGTGCTCGTCGGTGCCGAGTTCATCGCGATGCTGCTCGTCATCGTCTACGTCGGCGCGGTCGCGGTGCTGTTCCTGTTCGTCGTCATGATGCTCGATATCGAGGTCGCGCAACTGCGCGCCGGCTTTGCGCAATATGCCGCGCTGGGCCTTGCGCTCGCGGTGGCGCTCGCCGCTGAAATCTTGATCGGCATCGGCGCCTGGAACGCCGGCGGACTCAAGATCAGCCAGCGGATCGCGCCGATCGACAGCGCCGTCCCGAACATCCAGGCGATGGGGACGTTGCTCTACACGCGCTATCTGTTTGTGTTCGAGGCGGCGGGCTTTGTCCTGCTCGTCGCGATGATCGGCGCGATCGTGCTGACGCATCGGCAGCGTGGCGGAGTGCGCGCCCAGTCGCCGTTCCGCCAGATCGGCCGCCGTCCAGAGGATGCGACGCGCAACGTCCAGCCGCCGATCGGCCAGGGGGTCCAGCTGTGATCGGTCTTACCCATTACCTCGTCGTCGCGGCGATCCTGTTCACGATGGGCGTGCTCGGCATCTTCCTGAACCGGAAGAATCTGATCGTCATTCTGATGGCGATCGAGCTGATCCTGCTCGCGGTGAACCTCAACCTCGTCGCCTTCTCGGCGTACCTGCATGATCTGGTCGGGCAGATCTTCGCGATGTTCGTGCTGACGGTGGCCGCCGGCGAAGCGGCGATCGGACTCGCGATCCTCGTCATCTACTTCCGTGGCCGCGGCACGATCGCGGTCGACGACGTCAATCGGATGAAGGGCTAAATACCGGTGACCTCCATCCTCTTCATCGTGTTCCTGCCGCTGCTCGCCGCGATGGTCGCGGGGCTCGGCAACAAGGCGATCGGCTTCGTGCCGGCAAAGCTGATCACGACCGGCGCGCTGTTCGCATCGTGCCTGCTGTCGTGGCCGATCTTCCTCGGCTTCCTCGCCGGCACCAACACCGCCACGGTCGTGCCGGTGCTGACCTGGATCGTCAGCGGCGACATGGCGGTCGACTGGTCGCTGCGCGTCGACCAGCTGACCGCGATCATGCTGGTGGTCATCACCAGCGTCTCGGCGCTCGTCCACCTCTATAGCTGGGGCTATATGAGCGAGGACCCGGATCAGCCGCGCTTCTTCGCCTATCTCTCGCTGTTCACCTTCGCGATGCTGATGCTGGTGACCGCGGATACGCTGGTCCAGATGTTCTTCGGTTGGGAAGGCGTCGGCCTCGCCAGCTACCTGCTGATCGGCTTCTGGTTCCGCAAGCCCTCCGCCAATGCCGCCGCGATCAAGGCATTCGTCGTCAACCGCGTCGGCGACCTCGGCTTCATGCTCGGTATCTTCGGCACCTTCCTGGTGTTCGGCACCGTATCGATCCCCGCGATCCTCGCCGCCGCGCCGGGCATGGCCGGATCGACGATCGGCTTCCTCGGCATGCGGGTCGATACGATGACTGTGCTCTGCCTGCTGCTGTTCGTCGGCGCGATGGGCAAGTCGGCGCAGCTCGGCCTCCACACCTGGTTGCCCGACGCGATGGAAGGCCCGACCCCGGTGTCGGCGCTGATCCACGCGGCGACCATGGTCACCGCGGGCGTGTTCATGGTGTGCCGCCTGTCGCCGATGTTCGAAACCTCGCCGGCCGCATTGCATGTCGTGATGTTCGTCGGCGCCGCGACCTGCCTGTTCGCCGCGACCGTCGGCATGGTGCAGACCGACATCAAGCGCGTCATCGCCTATTCGACCTGTTCGCAGCTCGGCTACATGTTCTTTGCCGCAGGCGTCGGTGCCTATGGCGCGGCGATGTTCCACCTGTTTACGCACGCTTTTTTCAAGGCGCTGCTGTTCCTCGGTGCCGGTTCGGTCATTCACGCGATGCACCACGAGCAGGATATGCGCTATTACGGCGGCCTGCGGAAAAGCATCCCGCTCACCTTCTGGGGCATGATGATGGGGACGCTGGCGATCACCGGCGTCGGCCTGCCCGCGGTGTTCGGCAACCCGCTCGGCATCGGTTTCGCGGGCTTCCATTCGAAGGACGCGATCATCGAGGCCGGCTGGGCCGCGGGCGAGCCCGGCGTGTGGTTCGTCGGCGTGCTCGTCGCGCTGATCACCAGCTTCTATTCGTGGCGCCTGATGTTCCTCACCTTCTGGGGGACACCGCGCTGGGCCGCATCGGAGCATATCCAGCACGCGCTCCATGACTCGCACGGCCATGATCACGCGCATGACGACCACGCGCATGGCGATACCCATGGTCACGCCGGTCATCACGCCGATGAGGCGCATGCCAATCCGGCCAAGGCCGAGGACAGCGGCGATCATCCGTCGACGCACGGCCCGTCGCAGCAGGACCTGCCCGCCGGCACCGGTGGCTATCATCCGCACGAGAGCCCGTGGCCGATGCTGGTGCCGCTGATCCTCCTGTCGATCGGCGCGATCGCGGCGGGCTTCGTCTTCCACGGCTATTTCATCGAGCCGGAAGCGGGCGAGACGTTCTGGAAGGGCGACATCGCCTTCCGTGAGCATTTGATGCACGCGATGCACGAGGTTCCGACGATCATCAAATTGTCGGCGACGATCGCGATGCTGCTCGGACTGTTCACGGCCTGGTATGCCTATATCAAGTCGCCGAGCTTCCCGGCCGCGGTCGCGGATCAGTTCCGCATCCTCTACCGTTTCCTCGTCCACAAATATTATTTCGACGAACTCTATCACCTCATCTTCGTCCGTCCCGCCTTCGCCATCGGCCGCCTGCTGTGGCACCGCGGTGACGAACAGACGATTGACCGGTTCGGGCCGAACGGCTCGGCGTGGGTGGTGCAGCTCTCCAGCCGTCTCGCGGGCCGGCTTCAGAACGGATATGTCTATACCTATGCCTTCGTCATGCTGATCGGTCTGACCGCCGTCGTCACCTGGGCGATCGCACAGTGAGCGGGTTCCCCATTCTCTCGATCATGCTGCTGATCCCCGCGGTCGCAGCGATCGCCTGCCTGTTCGTTCCCGCCGCTACCGCGCGGATGCTGGCTTTGGCCGCGACGCTGGTCGACTTCGTGCTCGGCATCATGCTGTGGGCGAATTACGACATCGGCGGAGCGCAGTGGCAGTTCGTCGAGCAGGGGCCGCGGCTCGGTTTCTTCGGCTGGAACCTCGGTATCGACGGTTTCGCGCTGATGCTGATCATGCTCAGCGTGTTCCTGATGCCGATCTGCATCGGCGCGAGCTGGCGTGCGATCACCAATCGCGTGCCGGAATATATGGCGGCGTTCCTGCTGACCGAAACGCTGATGATCGGCACCTTCGCGGCGCAGGACCTGTTCCTGTTCTACCTGTTCTTCGAAGCCGGTTTGATCCCGATGTACCTGATCATCGGCATCTGGGGCGGGGCGAACCGCATCTACGCGAGCTACAAGTTCTTCCTCTACACGCTGCTCGGCTCGCTGCTGATGCTCGTCGCGATGCTCTACATGGCGCAGACCGCCGGCACTTCCAGCATCCCGGCATTGCAGGCGTACGACTTCCCGGCGCATGTCCAGACATGGCTGTGGCTCGCCTTCTTCGCCTCGTTCGCGGTCAAGATGCCGATGTGGCCCGTCCACACCTGGCTACCCGACGCACACGTGCAGGCGCCGACCGCGGGTTCGGTCATCCTGGCAGGCGTGCTGCTCAAGCTCGGTGGCTATGGCTTCCTGCGCTTCAGCCTGCCGATGTTCCCCGAGGCTTCGGGCGAGCTGACGTGGCTGATCTTCGGCCTGTCGGCGGTGGCGGTGATCTACACCTCGCTCGTTGCGCTGGTGCAGGCCGACATGAAGAAGCTGATCGCATATTCTTCCGTCGCCCACATGGCGATCGTGACCATCGGCCTCTTCGCCTTCAACCGGCAGGGGATCGAGGGCGCGATGATCATGATGCTCAGCCACGGGCTGGTGTCGGGCGCGCTGTTCCTGTGCGTCGGCGTGATCTACGACCGGCTGCACACGCGTGAGATCAGCCGCTATGGCGGCCTCGCGATCAACATGCCGCGGTATGCGCTGTTCTTCCTGTTCTTCACCATGGCGTCGATCGGCCTGCCGGGGACCAGCGGCTTCGTCGCCGAGTTCCTGGCGCTGATGGGCACGTATCAGGTGTCGACCTGGATCGCCTTGCTCTGCACGACCAGCATTATCCTCGGCGCGGCGTACATGCTGTACCTCTACCGCCGCGTCGTCTTCGGCGAGATCAAGTCGGAGGATGTGCGCGAGATGCAGGACCTGTCACACCGCGAACTCTGGCTGCTGGCGCCGATCGCCGCGGTCGCGCTGTGGATGGGCGTCTACCCCGAAAGCTTCCTCAGCCCGATGCGCAAGGATGTCGGCGTGCTGCTCGCCCGGATCGACCGCGCGACGCCCGCCTCCGATTCCCAGCCGACTGCCGGCAAGCCCCTAACTGCGGCGCATGCCGCCGCCCACGGACAAGCCCACTGATGGATTACGCCGCCAATCTCGCCATGACCCTGCCCGAGGTGATCCTCGGACTGGGCGCGATCGTCCTGATGCTGGTGTGCGCCTGGGGCGGCCCGGCCTCGACGCGCGCGGTCTCGTGGACGGCCGTCGTCATTCTGGGCGGTGCCTGCCTTGCCCTGCTCGGGCCGGCCGGCTCCGGTGGACCCGCGTTCGACGGCCTGTACCGCGCCGACGCCTTCGCTGCCTTCGCCAAGGTGCTGATCTTCATCGCCGCCGCGGTCGGCATCCTGATGGCGCCAGATTTCTTCCAACGGACCAGCGGTGACGATCTCCGCCCCGAATATCCGGTCCTGATCCTGCTCTCCGCAGCGGGTATGGGCATGATGGTGTCGGCGAGCGATCTGCTCACGCTCTACGTCGGCCTCGAACTGCAATCGCTGTCGGCCTACGTCCTCGCGAGCTTCATGCGCCGCGACACGCGTTCGGCCGAAGCGGGGCTCAAGTATTTCGTGCTTGGCGCACTCGCCAGCGGTATCCTGCTCTACGGCATCAGTCTTGTGTACGGCTTCTCGGGTACGACGCTGTTCCCCGGAATCGCTGCGGCTTATGCGGAGGGCAATTCGCTCGGCCTGCTGTTCGGCCTCGTCTTCGTCTTCGCGGGCATCGCGTTCAAGATCTCGGCGGTGCCGTTCCACATGTGGACGCCCGACGTCTACGAAGGCGCACCGACCCCGGTAACCGCCTTCTTCGCCTCCGCTCCCAAGGTCGCGGCGATGGGCCTCGCGGTCCGCGTCGCCGTCGAGGCGATGGGTCCGGCGACGGATCAGTGGCGTCAGATCGTGATCTTCGCCGCGCTCGCCTCGATCGTACTCGGCGCGGTGGCGGCGATCGGTCAGACCAACATCAAGCGGCTGCTCGCCTATTCGTCGATCAACAACGTCGGCTTCGCGCTGGTCGGCCTCGCGGCGGGCACGCCTGAGGGCGTGTCGGGCGTGCTCGTCTACATGACGATCTACATCGCCATGACGCTCGGCTCGTTCCTGGTCGTGCTCCAGATGCGTGACGACGACGGTCAGCCGGTCGAGACGATCGCCGCGCTGTCCGGCATGTCGCGGACCCGCCCGGGCCTCGCCGCAGCGCTCGCCATCTTCATGTTCAGCCTGGCCGGCATCCCGCCGCTGTTCGGCTTCTACGCGAAGTTCGCGGTGTTCGACGCCGCCGTCCGCGCCGGCCTGTTCCCGCTCGCGGTGATCGGCATCGCCGCCTCGACGATCGGCGCCTATTACTACCTGCGCGTGGTCAAGACGATGTACTTCGACGAACCCGCGCCGGCGTTCGCCAAGGGCAACAGCCCGGTCGAGGGCGGGTTGATCGTCCTCACCGCAGCCTTCGTGTCGCCGCTCGGCTATCTCGCCATCCCGCTGCTCGGCGGCTGGACGATGGCGGCGGCCCGCGCGCTGTTTCCCGCGATTTGACGATCCGGACCGTCGCGGAGACGGGATCGACCAACGCCGATATGCTCCTCCTCGCCCGGCAGGGCGCGGAGGAGGGGCTGTGGCTCCGGGCCGAGCGCCAGACCGCCGGCCGCGGACGGCAGGGCAGGGCATGGACCTCGCCCGCCGGCAACCTCTACGCCTCGACGCTCGTCCGTCTGCGGCCGAGCGATCCGCCTCCGGCCACGCTGGCGCTGGTCGCGGCGGTCGCGTTGCACGAAACGGTCGGTGTCTTCGGTATCGGCGCGCAGCTTAAATGGCCCAACGACCTGTTGGTGGCAGGCGCCAAGCTGTCCGGCATCCTGCTAGAACGCAGCGACAACGCGGTAGTCGTCGGGATCGGCGTCAACCTCGCCGATCATCCTGAACTGCCGGACCGGCCGACGACCAGTCTGGCCGCGCAAGGCATATCCGCCGCGCCGGAGTTGTTCCTCGACGTCCTCACCGAAACCTTCACCCGCTGGCTCGCACGTTCGCGCGGGGAGGGCCTTGCGGCGATCCGCACAGCATGGCTCGCCGCCGCGCATACGATCGGCACCGCACTCTCGGTCCGCTTACCCGATGGCAGCGCCCAAGACGGCCTGTTCGACGGCCTCGACGCAGACGGTGCGCTGATCCTGCGCTTGGCGTCGGGGCGACGGCATGTCATTCACGCCGCAGACGTGTTCCTGCTGTGAGGGATTGACGATGCTGCTCGCCGTGGATGCCGGCAATACCAATGTCGTGTTCGCGCTGGTGGAGGGCCGCACCATCAAGGCACGCTGGCGCATCGCCACCGATCCGCGCCGCACCGCCGACGAATATGCGGTGTGGCTCAGCCAGCTCCTCGCGCTCGAAGGCTATGATCGCAGCCAGATCGACGCGGTCATCATCGCCACCGTCGTGCCCCGCGCTCTCCACAATCTGCAGGTTCTCAGCGCGAAATACTTCAAGACCGAAGCCCTGATCGCCGGCCGCGCGCCGGTCGAATGGGGCATCACCATCGACGTGGACGAGCCCACGAGCCTGGGCGCCGACCGCGCCGTCAATACCATCGCAGCTCACGCACTGCACGACGGCGACCTGATCGTCATCGATTTCGGCACCGCCACCACCTTCGACGTCAGCGACTATAGCGGCGCTTACAAGGGCGGGATCATCGCCCCCGGTATCAACCTGTCGCTCGACGCTCTCGTCAGCGCCGCAGCCAAGCTGCCCCGCATCGCGATCGAGGCGCCCGCCACCGACAGCGTCATCGGCCGCAACACCGTGGATCAGATGGCCATCGGCGTCTATTTCGGCTATATCGCGATGATTGAAGGGCTGGTCGCGCGGATGAAGGCGGAAATCGGCCGCCCGGCCAAGGTGATCGCCACCGGAGGCCTCGCCACGCTCTTCGAACAGAACACCGACGTCTTCGACGTCATCGAGCCAGACCTGACGATCCAGGGGCTGGCGATCATGTACCAAAACGCCCATATCGGCTGAGACGCGCTCGCGCCATCAATCGGCCTGCGGGCGACAACGAATTCACGAAAGTCATCAATGACCCCCAAGAACAACGAACTTCTCTTCTGCGCCCTCGGTGGCTCCGGCGAGATCGGCATGAACGTCAATCTCTACGGCCATGCCGGCAAATGGCTGATGGTCGATTGCGGCGTCACCTTCGCTGACGCGGCCTATCCCGGCATCGACATCGTCCTCCCAGACCTGTCGTTCATCGAGGATCGCATCGACGACCTCGTCGGCATCGTCCTGACCCACGGCCATGAGGATCATATCGGCGCGTTGCCGTACCTCGCCGAGGACCTCGGTGTGCCGCTGTACGCGACGCCGTTCACCGCAGGTCTGATCCGTGGCAAGCTGGAAGAGGAAGGCAATGCCAACCGCGTCAAGCTGCGGGTCATCCAGCCGAACAAGGAAACCGGCGTCGCCGGCGTTCAGATCGGCCCGTTCGGCGTCAGCTTCGTCGAACTGTCGCACTCGATCCCCGAACCCAATGCGCTGGTCATCGAGACCAAGGCGGGCCGCGTGTTCCACACCGGCGACTGGAAGCTCGATCCTACCCCGGTAATCGGCAAGCCGGTCAGCCCCGAACACCTGACGCGGATCGGCGATGCTGGCGTCGATGTGCTCGTCTGCGATTCGACCAACGTCTTCAACAAGGAAGCGTCGGGGTCGGAAGCCTCGGTCCGCCGCGGCCTCGCCGAACAGATCGCCAAGGCCAAGGGCCGCGTGCTCGTCACGTCGTTTGCGTCCAATGCCGCGCGCCTGCACACGCTGGGTGAAGTTGCGCGTGAGACGGGGCGCAAACTGTGCGTCACCGGCCGGTCGCTCGACCGGATCCTGAAGGTCGCGCAGGCGACGGGCTATCTCACCGATTTCCCCGACACGATCGATCCCGACACCGCGATGCGCCTGCCCAAGAACAAGGTGCTGATCGTCGCCACCGGTGGGCAGGGCGAACCGCGCGCGGCGCTGGCGCGCGTCGCCGACGGATCGCACACGATCAGGTTGGAGATGGGCGACACCGTGATCTTCTCATCGAAGCAGATCCCCGGCAACGAGGTCGCGATCGGCAAGATCCAGAACACGCTGGCGGGCAAGGGCGTGGTGATGATCACCGAACGTCAGGCGCACGTCCACGTCTCGGGTCACCCCGGCCGCCCCGAGCTGGCGCAGATGTACAAGTGGATCCGTCCGCAGACGCTGATCCCCGTTCATGGCGAGATGCGCCACATGATGGAGCATGCCCGTTTTGCGCTCACCGAGGGGGTGCCCCACGCGCTGGTGCAGAGCGACGGTGATGTCGTCCGCCTGATCCCCGGCAAGCCCGAAAAGATCGGCAACGCGACGGTCGGTCGTCTGGTGCTGGACGGCGACGTCATCCTGCCCGCGGACGGATCGACGATCAACGAACGGCGCAAGCTCGCAATCAACGGCCAGATCTCGGTCGCGGTGGCGATCGGCAAGAATGGCCAACCGCTTGGTCGTCCGCAGATCCGCGTCAACGGCGTGCCTGTTGAGGAGGACCGTGCGGCGTTCATCGAGGATGCTGCCGGAGCCGCTGCCGATGCGCTGAAGGGCCAGAAGCGGGAACTCGACCGGCGCCGCGAAGACGTCCGGCTCGCGGTTCGCAAGGTCGCGACGCGCTGGACCGGCAAGAAGCCGATCGTCGATGTGCTGATCGTCGAGGCATAATCCGCGATGAAGTGGACGTCGATGCTGGCGATCTACGTCCTCTTCTGGGCGTTTTCGGTGTTTCTGGTGCTGCCGTGGGGCGTGCGCACGACGCGTGAGGCCGGGGGTGACCACATCCCCGGACAGGCGGAAAGCGCCCCGCACGAATTCCGGCTTGGTCGACTGCTCGTCCGCGTGACCATCGTCGCAACGCTGTTGTTCGCGTTGTTCGTCGCCAATTATATCTATGGCTGGTTGACGCCGCAGATGCTCGACCTGTTCAATCGTGACGAGGTCTACAAACAGATGTGACCGGCGACCTGCCGAGAATATTACATGTCATTGCTGCGTCGGCGATTGCGCGGTTTCATCGGGTTATAGGGACCGGAACGGGGCTATCCTGCGTTTACGTTTCTCCCTCGTCGAAAGGCCCGCCATCGTGAACCCGACTTGCCTCCAGACGCTTGAGCTCCTCGCGCGAGCCCTGCGCCTGATGGACCGTGAGGGCATGCATCAGATCGCGGCACGGATCGCAATGGCGATCGACGATCTGGCGGCCGAGCCGGTGTGCGAGGATCGACCGACGATCAATTGAGGCGGACAACACCAGCATCAAGGGCTTGCATGTTCAGCCTGGCACGTCTCACCCGGCGATATTCCGGAATACGTGGTTATGCCGAGAAAGACCGGGAAGCCTGCCGCAGTACTCATGGTTACTCAGAGCTTCCATAACGCGTCAGTTCTTATCGTCTGGGCTATACTCTCTTGGCATCGGCCGGAATCCGCTTGCAGGCGCTTTACGGCTACTGATGTCGGCGACAGCGTGCTTCACTGTAACTGGCCCCGATGGTTGCGAGGAAGAGCAAGAGGTCCGTATGAATAGGGGACAGCCGCTCAACAAACCTTGGGTGGCGAGATATCGGAAACCCAATTTGCCGATCCGAATGCAAATCTGCGCAGACGGGCTTGAATAGCCACCGATTGCGCATCAGCGCAGCCGTTCAATCGCCTGCGCCAGAGCGACGTACAATTTGCCCATGTCGGACGACAGCAAGGTCACGCTGAGCGGCGACCCGTCACGTTGGGCGAGGATGGTGCGCAACATGCTTTCGAAATCGTGGATATAACGATTCACCGCCTCGCGGAACGGCGTATCGTCATCATACAGTCGCGCGATGTCGCGGGCATCGCCGGGTTCGAGCACGCGCACCGCACGGCGGGTGAAGACGCCGCGATCGCCCTTCAGATACGCCGCCCACGCGCTGTCCGACACTTCGGGCGCGAATGCCTTGGTAATGTCGATCGATGCCGAATGGAGTGATTCGATCAGCAGCGATGCGCGACGGGCAAAGGTGTCGCGTTCGGCTTCGTCCCGTTCGCTACGCGCGTCCTCGATCCGCGTTTCGACGATCGCCGTCTGATCGAGGATCTGTTGCACCTGCGCCGACAGCCGGTCCGTCGCGCGCGTGGCGGCATCCACCGCGTGGCCGGTAGCGTCGACGATCGCGCGAACCTGCCGTTCGACGGTGTCGCTGGTGGCACGGCGCATCGCCTCGGCGCTGGCCGCTTCCAGCTGGCTTGCAGCGTCCGGGATGACCGTTGCCAGCGTTTCGCGCGCCTTGTCGGCCGCAACGGCGGCCGTGTCCCGGACGCGGAGCAGGGCATCGACCAGACGCGGTGCGGCCTCTTCGGCGAAGCGATGCGTGCGATCGATCGTCTCATCGACCATCATACCCAGTGCGTCGGCCTTGGCGCGGCCGTCGCTCAGGGTCTGGAGCAACGTGCCGGATAATTGATCGACCGTGCGGCGCTGTTCGGCGATCACGCCGGCAATCGCCTCGATCGCGTCGTGCGTGCTTTCGGCCGCCGTCACCAGCGCCAGCAGTTCCGGCTTGGCGGCGCCCACGACCTGCTTGCTTGCGGTGATCTTGACGTCCAGCCGTGTCAGCGCGTCGGGCAGCGTCTCGTCGATCTCGCGCGCGGCCGCATCCAGCGCGATCAGCAGTGATTCGGTCGTACCGATCGTGCGGGTCGCCATCGCATCGCCGGCCTTCAATGCCTCGGTCATTGCGTCCGCGGAACCGCCAAGCGCGCTGATCGATGCGGCAAGCAACTGCGAGCGTTCGTTACCTTGCGTATGGAGGATGTCGAGCCGGCTTTCGACGCGGCCGATCCCGGCATCGAGTCCGGCCAGCAATGTGTCGCTGGCAGCGCGCTGATCCTCCAGCCGCAATGTGACGCGATCGATGACGTCCTCTACCGCGACGATCCGTTCGGCCAGTGCCTCCGCACTGTCGCGGGCGGCGCTGTCGAGTGCAGCCTGATTGGCACGCAGCATCGCCAGCATCGCATCGCCCTGAGTCGCGATACCCTTGCGCGCTTCGTCCACCGCGTCGGCGGTACGACCGAGGAGGGCATCGACCGCCGTCGACATATCGGCTGTTACCGCTTCCAGACGGGCACCGGCGGTTTCGCTGGTCGCCTCCATACGCGTAATGTGTGCAGCGAGCTTCTGCGCAGCGCTGCCCGCCACCAGATCGGCATCGCGACCACGTTCGGCCAACGCCGCGAGTTGCGCCTCGAGCGCCGCCGCATGCGCGCTGGCAGACAGTCCGGTCTGCTCGAGCATCTGCTGAACCGCATCGACATCGGCCTTCGCGCGCGGCAGCGACGCGATCAAGACGCCCAGGCTCGCCTGCGCTTCTGTCGCCGCATGGGACAGTGCGTTGGCATGAGCGTCTGCCTGACCGATTTCCAGCGTCAAGCCGCGGCCGATCGCCGTGAGCCGTTCGTTCGCGCCGTCGCCCATCGCCATCAACGTCGTGATCTGTTCGGCCAGTTGCCGACGATTGGCGTCGAGCGATGCCGAGATCGCGGACATCGTCCGTTCGAGGCTCGCCGCCTCTGCCCGCATGCCGTGCGCGGTTTCATGGAATCGGCGAGCCTCGCGCCGGCTGGTCCGCATCGTGAGCAGATAGATCACGCCTACCAGCGTCGGGACGACGGCCAGCGTCGCGAGGAACTGGGCAAGCGCCACCGGCGTCATGAATGCGATCTGATCCCGTGCGAACCACAGCATCCCGACGAGCCATGCCACACAGACGCCAATCGCGACGGCGGGAGCCAGCCAGCCGATCGTGCGGGTTTCCGGTTCGACGGCTTCGGTCCAGACCATCTCGTCCCTGCTTTCGTACTGGTCTTCGCGGGCGTGCCCACCCATCGATTCGTGGCTTGCGTGGCCCCGTGCGTCGCTGATGGCGGCGGCGTCCGCCCGGATGTCGATGATCATGGAACCCCCGTTCGTACGCGCCCAGCCTAACCGTCTTCGCGCACGTCATAAAGCGAAACCGCAACACTTGATTAAGCACCGTCGCGCTACAGCCCCGGCATGGCTTATGATCCGGGTGCGATCGATGCGGCGTTGGCGGCGGCAGTGGGTGACGAACCCGCGCTGATCGCCGAACTGCGGCTGGCGTTCGTCGAAAGCGCCGGGCGCGCGCTGGCCGCGCTGGAAGCGGCCCGAACGCACGAGGAATGGCGGGACGCCGCTGCACGTCTGAAGGGACTTGCCGCCAGCTTCGGCGCGATCCGGCTGATGGCACTTGCCGCGGAAGCATCCGATCGGATGGGCGATGCCGCAGTGATGGCGAAGCTGAAGCGGTCCGTCGCGCGCCTTTGATGTCACCGCCGTCGAACTCGCCCGGCCCGGCCGTGCGCATGCCGTTTCGACCCTAGGCACCGGCACCAACTCCGCTTAACAGCGGGAGAATGCTCGCCGGCCTCCTTTTCGCCATGCACGATGCGGATGATCGACCCGCGATGTTGACTGCGACGCTACCGTTCGGCGGGGTGACGCTGGTCGAATATCAAGCACGCTTGCTGCTTGCCGCCGGTGCATCGCAGATCGTCATCCTCGTTGCGCGACTGACCCCCGAACTGCTCGGCGCCATTGCCCGGATCGGCAGGCGTGGCATCGCGGTGGATACGGTACGCACGGCGGCGGAAGCGGCGGAAAAGTTGCATCCGCTATCGCGCATCCTGATGCTGGCCGACGGGCTGACCACGACCGAGGCGACGCTGGCGATGCTGGCGCGCGAGGGCGGCGATGCCTTGCTGGTGATGCCCGAGGATCAGGCGGGGCAGGGGTATGAACGGCTTGGTGGCGGAACGGTCTGGGCCGGAGTGGCACGGCTGGAACCGAGACGGGTGAGCGAGCTTGCCGCGATGCCGCGCGATTACGACGTGCAATCGACATTGGTCCGGCTCGCTTCGCAGGCGCGGGCAGTCCATGTGGTGCTGCAGCCCGACGCGATGCGCGGGGGCCATGGCGTGGGCCATTCGGGGGCGGCGCTGGACATTCGTAGTCGGGCCGCCATGGCGTCGATGATTTCCGGACGCCGCGGCTGGTTCGAACGCTTCATCATCGCCCCGCTGGCCCGGGCGCTGGTGCCGATGCTGGTCCCGCGTCGCGTGCCCGCCGGTGCGGTGGCCGCAGGGGCCGGTGCCGGCGGTTTGCTGGGGCTGGCGCTGGTGGCTTTCTCGCATCCGGTCGCGGGGCTGCTGCTGTGCGTGCTGGCATCGATGGGGTTCTCGCTTGGTGCGATTCTCGCCGATCTGCGCGACGAACCGGCCGTACGGCGGGGGCTGGATGCCGCCGCCGTTGCGCTCCCGGGGCTGGCGGCGCTAGCCTATGGCTACGATGCGTCGCAGTTCAGCGGCGACGGGGCGCCGTGGGTTTTGGCGATCGGCGTCATCGTGCTGGCGGTGTTCGCCGAACGCGCTGCCGACGGGATCGAACGCCGGACGTGGTGGGGCAGCGCCGCGGGGTATCTGACGCTGGTCTGGCTGGGTGCCGTGCTGGCCGCTCCGGTGGCGGGACTGGGTGTCGCGGCGACCTATGCCGCCGCGACTGCAGCATCAGCGATCGAACGATTGCGGCGGGAGCCTTAGCGCTCCTTTAATGATGGAAGGGTAAGCGTCAGGCCATGTCGGTCGGACCGGAACAGGCAGGGCGTGCATCGCCCGGCACCCGCATCAGCGCTGCTCGCCGGATGGGCGCAGTAGCGGACGTGCGCCTGTCGGGCGCGATCGATGATTTCTTTCTTGCCGACGATGTGCGGCTCGACGAGCGGACCCGGCTGACGCTGGGCCGGTTCCTCGCTGCGGTCGTGCAGGAAATCGAGACCGAGATACGCCGGCACGCTGCCCGGCTGCTGGCGGGGCAAGGGGTCGATCGGCTGGCGGAAGGTCTGCTGCGCGGTCATGAAGATGTCGTACGGCGGCTGTCGCGCGCGGGCTTGTTGCGTGATCGGCTGCTGATGGACGAGGTGATCGCGCAGGTGCGATGTGGGCTGATCGGCGATGCGCTGGCACCGATCGTCATCGCGCCGGAGCAGCCTAGTCTGTTGATACGGCTGGCCGATGTCGACGATGGCGTTGTCGCTGCCGCCGCACGGGCGTTGCTGTCAGCGGAGACGCGACGGCGAACCGCAGCGGAACAGGGCCGCATACCGTCAGGGGCACTGCCGGCCGAACGCCATCATCAACTGGTCTGGTGGGTTGCGGCGTCGATCCGCGAAGGCCAGGTCGCATCCGTCGGCGAAGACCCGATCGTCGATCGCGCGATCGTCGAGGCGGCACAACGCAGCCTCTCCGCACACGACGAGGGACAGCGGCCGGAGGCGCTCGCCGTCCGCCTCGCCGCCGCGATCGATGCGCGGACGGACGAGATCGGCGAGCTATTGATCGATGCGCTCGGCGATCGTCGTTTGCTGGTTTTCATCGCCGTACTGGGACGGGCGGTCGATCTGGATTTCGAAGGCGCACGCGCGATCGTACTCGAACCTGAAGGCGATCGGCTTTGGCTGGCATTGCGCGCGGCCGGGCTGGACCGGGCGACGATCGCGACGATCGCGCTTGCACTCGCCGATGCCGATCCCCGCCGCGATATCGAGGCATTCGCCGACGATCTGGACGAGATCGCCGCAATTCCTTTTGCCGCCGCCCGATCGGCGCTGGCGCCGTTGACGCTGCACCACGATCTGCGGCTGGCGATCGATGCATTGGCGCGGGAGGCGACGCGATGAGGGTCGATGGTCTTCCGGACGTGCCGGTCAGTCACGCAACTCTCGATTGCGATGGTCGCCTGATCGCAGCCGACCCGGCGCTGATGGCACTCAACGATCAGGCCGGAGGGGCACTGGGCGATCGACTGGCAGTGCCGCAACTTGCGACGGTCGCACGGCTGGCGTCGCGCTTGGGCATCCTCGTGTCGCGTAGCGTCCGCGTTGCCGATCAGGACGCCGATCTCGATCTATGGGTGCGGGTCCAGCCGGAGGGGCAGGGCGTTCGTATGGCCGTCAGCGGGTGGCGGGAAGTCCGGCCACAGCCGCTTGCCGCCCGCAGCACGATCGTCCTGGACGACGAGGATATGGGATGGGAGACCGACGCCGGGTTGCGGCTGACGTTCGTGTCGATCGATGCTGCGCGACGGTTCGGCGTCGATGCGTTGTCGATGCTGGGCCAACCGGTAACGGCCCTGTTCACACTCGATGCGGCGGGTGACGGTGCGCTCCCGATCCTGGAGGCGGTCGCGCGTCGCAAGCCGATGCGCGAGCAGCGGGCGCGATTGCGCTATGGCGATGTGCGTATGGTGCTGACAGCCGATGTGAAACAGGACGCTGCCGGAGAATTCGCCGGACTGACCGGTGCCGCACGTGCGGCGGAAGCGGAGGCGGAACCCGTGGCCGCCGCACCGGCGGTGTCCGCCAGCTTCACACAGGGGCTGGACAAGGCCTTGCGTAGTCCGCTGGCGAAGATCATCGCTCATGCCGACACGATCCACGCGGAGGCCGAGGGGCCGGTGCAGCGGGATTATGTCGATTATGCATCGGACATCGCCAATGCCGGCCGACATCTGCTGGGGCTGGTCGACGACCTGGTCGATCTGCAGGCGGTGGAACGATCCGATTTTACCCTGCAGACCGAGCCGATCGACCTTGCCGATGTGGCGCGACGGGCATCCGGATTGCTGTCGGTACGCGCCGGCAATGCCGGGGTGGCTATCGCGCGACCCTTACCTGATCTTCGCGTACCGGCGGCGGGCGATTTCGGTCGTGCGCTGCAGATCATGGTCAATCTGATCGGCAATGCCGTGCGGTATTCGCCGGAGGGCGGGGTGGTCAGCGTCACCGTGACCCGGACCGGAAGCATGGCCGAGGCGGTGGTGGCCGATCAGGGCAAGGGCATCGCGCCGCAGGATCAGGAGCGGATCTTCGAGAAGTTCGAGCGTGTCGATCCCTCGGAAGTCGGTGGCAACGGTCTGGGTCTCTATATCGCCCGGCGACTGGCGCGCGCGATGGGGGGCGATCTGACGGTGGAGAGCACGCCCGGTGACGGCGCGCGCTTCACGCTGACGCTGCCCGCCTGACCTTTGATATTCCTGCGTCCGCAGGGCCGGCCTGACTTTTGATGCTCCCACGTTCGCAGGAACGCCGTGACCTACCGCCGCATCCGCCGGGCGACGAGGATCAGCAACAATCCCGCGACCGCCAGCCCCGCGCCACGATCGGCCCACGGCCGCTGGTCGAGCATGAAGCTCGACTGCGGCCAATGGACGTAACCCAGCCCCTGGCCGATCCACAGCAATCCCATCAGCGTCATCAACACGCCGACGGAGAGGAGGACCGGTCGGGCCCGGCGCATCAGCGCTGCGCCACCGGGATGTAGCTACGCTGGGTCGGGCCGGTGTACAGCTGGCGCGGACGGCCGATCTTCTGGTCGGGATCGGTAATCATCTCGTTCCACTGCGCGACCCAGCCGACGGTGCGCGCGAGCGCGAACAGCACGGTGAACATCTCGGTCGGGAAGCCGATCGCCGACAGGATGACGCCCGAGTAGAAATCGACGTTCGGGAACAGCTTCTTCTCGATGAAATAGTCATCCGACAGCGCCAGTTCTTCCAGCCGCAGCGCGGTGTCGAACAGCGGATCGTTGACCTTCAGCGCGTCGAAGACCTCGCGAACCGTCTTCTGCATCACGGTCGCGCGCGGATCGTAGTTCTTGTAGACGCGGTGACCGAAGCCCATCAGGCGGAACGGATCGTTCTTGTCCTTGGCGCGCGCGATATATTCCGGAATCCGCTCCGGCGTCCCGATCTCGCGCAGCATGTTGAGCGCCGCCTCGTTGGCGCCGCCATGCGCCGGCCCCCACAGACAGGCGATGCCCGCCGCGATGCACGCGAAGGGGTTGGCGCCCGACGAACCGGCCAGACGCACGGTCGAGGTCGAGGCATTCTGTTCGTGGTCGGCATGGAGGATGAAGATCCGGTCCATCGCCTTTTCGACCGCCGGGTTCACCTCATACGGCTCGGCCGGAACGCCGAACGTCATGCGCAGGAAGTTGCCGGTGTAGGACAGCGAATTATCGGGATACAGGAACGGCTGGCCGACACTGTACTTGTAGGCCATCGCCGCGATCGTCGGGATCTTGGCGATCAGGCGATGCGATGCGATCGTGCGCTGAACCGGATCGTGGATGTCGGTCGAATCGTGGTAGAACGCCGACAGCGCGCCGACGACGCCGCACATGATTGCCATCGGATGTGCGTCGCGACGGAAGCCCCGGAAGAACGCCGCGAGCTGTTCGTGCACCATCGTATGGCGCGTGATCGTCGTGTTGAACCCGGTCAGCTCGTCCGCCGACGGCAGTTCGCCATTCAGCAGCAGATAGGCGACTTCCATGAAGCTGGAATTTTCGGCGAGTTCGCCGATCGGATAGCCGCGGTGCAGCAGGACGCCCTCGTCGCCGTCGATATAAGTCAGCGCCGACTGGCAAGAGGCGGTCGAGGTGAAGCCGGGATCGTAGGTGAACGAACCGGTCTGCGCGTAGAATTTACGGATATCCACGACGTCCGGACCAACCGAGCCGGACATGACCGGATACTCGAGGTCCTTACCGTCCAGGGATACTTTGGCGGCTTCGGTCATGTCGTCGTCCTTCCTATCAGACTGTCATCCGGTCCGCGATTCGGCCGAGGCTTTCCTCCTTGCCGAGAAGCGCGAGCACGTCGAAGATTCCGGGCGACGTCTTGCGCCCGGTGAGAGCGGCGCGGAGCGGCTGGGCGACCTGACCGAGCTTGACGCCCTGACCGTCGGCCACCTGCCGTACCGCTGCTTCGATTGCCTCCTGATCCCACTGCTGCACCGCGTCAAGCGCGGCGTGCAGTGCAGCGAGGAGCTGCGGCGCACCGCCACCGAGCAGGTCCAGAGCGGCCTGATCCATGTCGAGCGGGCGAACCGCAAATAGGAACCGGGCGCCGTCGCTCAGTTCGTTGAGATTGGCTGCCCGCGCCTTCAGCACCGGCATCGCCCGGGTCAGCAGATCGACATCCGGATAACCACCGATGTCGGCCACCAGTCCGGCCAGCCGCGCGTCGTCCGCCTGACGGATGTAGTGCCCGTTGAGGTTTTCCAGCTTCTTGATGTCGAAGCGCGAGGGGCTTTTGCCGACGCCGGCGAGGTCGAACCATTCGGTCGCCTGTTCGCGGCTGATGATCTCGTCGTCGCCATGGCCCCAACCCAGCCGCAGCAGGTAGTTGTCGAACGCTTCGGGCAGGATGCCGAGCTCGTCGCGATATGCCTCGATCCCGATCGCGCCGTGCCGCTTCGACAGCTTCGCGCCATCGGTGCCGTGGATCAGCGGGATGTGGGCGTAGATCGGCTCGGGCCAGCCATTCGCCTTGTAGATCGGCAGCTGGCGGAAAGCGTTGTTGAGGTGATCGTCGCCACGGATGACGTGCGTCACGCCCATGTCGTGATCGTCGACCACCACCGCGAGCATATAGGTCGGTGTGCCGTCGGATCGCAGCAGGATGAGGTCGTCGAGCTCGGCGTTCTGGACCGTGACCGATCCCTGCACGCGATCCTCGATCGTCGTCGCACCGTCCTGCGGGGCCTTGAGCCGCACGACGTAAGCCGGGCCCTCCGGATGATCCGTGCGATCGCGCCATGGCGAGCGGACGCGCAACGGCTGCTTCGCCGCCTGCGCCGCAGCGCGCTGCGCGGCGATCTCTTCTTGTGTCATGTAGCAGCGATATGCGTGACCGCTCGCCACCATCTGGTGCGCGACCTCGGCGTGGCGGTCGGCGCGGGCGAACTGGAAGACCGCGTCGCCATCCCAGTCGATGCCCAGCCACGTCAGCCCAGACAGGATCGCGTCGATCGCCGGCTGCGTCGATCGCGCGCGATCGGTATCCTCGATCCGCAGCAGGAACGTGCCGCCGTGATGGCGCGCATAGAGCCAATTGAACAGCGCCGTGCGGGCGCCGCCAAGGTGCAGATATCCCGTCGGCGACGGCGCGAAACGCGTCACGATACCGGTCTTCGGGTGGGCCGCCGCGCCGGCGTCCTGATCAATCATTGCGCTCAACCGCGCCTGCTCCCACAGTTCGTAAGGTCATGGCCAGTTCAGCCGCTGCGGCCCCTAGCACGCGCCCCCAGCGCCTTCAAACGCCGCAAACGCTTCAGGCGTTGCACGATAGTGTCGAAGCGTGGCTCGATGCCGAGCGGGATCAAGTGGTTCTGTGGCTGCCGGTCGCACTGGGTATCGGTATCGCCGGCTGGTTTCTGCTGCCGGATGCGCCGCATTGGCGTATCGCGATCCTCCTGTGCGTTGCCATCGCCCTTGGAGCACTCGCGGCGGCGCGGGGCGGACGGGCGACGCATGCCGTCGCGATCGGAGCGCTGACGGTCGCGGCGGGACTGGGGCTGACGTGGTGGCGTGCGGATCGCGTCGCCGCGCCGGTGCTCGCCAGACCGGCGGTCGTGCAGGTCGCCGGCCAAGTGGAACGGCTGGAACCGCTGGCGGCGCGCGATCTGGTGCGGCTGACGATACGGACCGATGCGGGCATCGGCCTGCCGCCCCGCATCCGCGTCAATCTGGCCCAGGCCGATGTTCCGGCCACACTGGCGCAAGGCGCGCGTGTCGTATTGCGGGCGAGGCTGATGCCTCCGCCCGCTGCGTCGGTGCCCGGCGCCTATGACTTCGCGCGGGTCGCGTGGTTTTCCGGGATCGGTGCGACCGGCCGCGGCTTCGCACCGGTAACGGTGATCGCATCGGGCAAGCCGGTCGGCAATCTGCGGACGTCGCTGACCACGCATATCACGGATCGGCTGGAGGGCAGCCGGGGTGGCATCGCCGCTGCTCTCGCCACCGGCGACGAGGGTGCGATCGCGCAAGCCGATTCCGAGGCGATGCGGCGGGCAGGGCTGGCGCATCTGCTGTCGGTCAGCGGATTGCATATCACGGCCGCAGTTGCCGCTACGATGGCGGTCGTCCTGCGGCTGCTCGCCCTCTCGCCGTGGCTCACGATACGGGTACGCCTGCCGCTGGTGGCGGCGGGCGCGGGGGCGGGCGCCGCGATCGGCTATACCTTGCTGACCGGCGCCGAAGTGCCGACGATCCGGTCCTGCGTCGCCGCGCTGCTCGTGCTGGCGGCGCTGGCGATGGGGCGGCAGGCGGTGACATTGCGTCTGGTCGCGACGGGGGCGCTCGCCGTGCTGCTGGCGTGGCCGGAGGCACTGATGGGGGCGAGCTTCCAGTTGTCGTTCGCCGCGATCGTCGCGATCGTCGCGTTGCACGAGCATCCTCGCGTCGCATCGTGGTTCGCCCCACGGGACGACGGTATGGTCCGCCGGATGGTGCGAGCGTTTGGATCGCTGCTGTTGACTGGTGTCGCGGTCGAGGCCGCGCTGATGCCTATCGCGGTCTTCTACTTCCACAAGGCGGGACTGTACGGCGCCGCCGCGAACATCGTCGCCATTCCGCTGACGACGTTCGTCGTGATGCCGCTGGAGGCGATGGCACTGATCCTCGACGTCTTCGGCCTCGGCGCGCCGGCGTGGTGGCTGACCGATGTGGCGTTGCGACTGCTGCTATGGCTCGCCCATGTCGTCGCAGCGGCACCCGGAGCGGCGGTGCCGGTGCCGTCGATGCCAGCCGCGGCCTTCGGGTGCATGGTGGCGGGCGGACTGTGGCTGGCCCTGTGGCGAACGCGCTGGCGCAGACTGGGGCTGATCCCCTGTGCGATCGGGGCGATCTGGGCCGGTATGGCGTCGCCACCCGATTTGCTGGTGACGAACGATGGCCGGCATATGGCGGCGCGGGTACGCGGCGGGCTGGCCTTGCTGCGCGATCGGGCGGGCGATTACACCCGCAATATGCTGGCCGAGAACGGCGGGGTCGACGGGGAACCACTGTTTCTGGCCGATCAGCCGGACGCGGGCTGCACGCGTGACCTCTGCCTCGTTGAGATCGTCACTAAAGGCAGGCGGTGGCGCGTGCTCGCCACCCGCAGCACCTATCCGGTGGCATGGCCGGAACTGGTCGTCGCCTGCCGCCGGGCGGATATCGTGGTCAGCGAACGCCGCTTGCCACGGGGATGCAGACCGCGCTGGCTGAAGCTGGATGCGCCGACGTTGCGGCGTACCGGCGGGGTGGCGGTGGTGTTCGAGGACAACGTGGCCGCGACAGTCCGTGAGCCGGCCGATCGCCACCCGTGGCTAAACCCGCCCGTCATCATGCCGCCACGTGAACCACGCAGCGGGGATGATGGTCGTTTACGACGGGTGAGGCACGTCCAAACACAGCGCAATCTTGTTCCGCCATCATGATCGCCTAGCGCACGATCGGCTCAGTCGTAGCGGCGCAGGATACCGGAGAGTTTGCCCTGCACCCGCACGTGCGCAGGCGCGTAACGCTGCGGCTCGTACGAGCGGTTTGCGGGATCAAGGCGGATCATCGCCCCTTCGCGACGGAAGTATTTCAGTGTCGCTTCCGCATCCTCAATCAGGGCAACGACGATTTCGCCATCGCGTGCGACGTCGGTGCGGCGGATCAGCGCGTAATCCCCGTCGAGGATACCCGCCTCCACCATCGAATCACCCGATACCTCCAGCGCGTAATGCTCGCCCGATCCCAGCAACGCGGCAGGAACGGCGAGCATCGAACTGCCTTCGAACGCCTCGATCGGCACGCCGGCGGCGATGCGGCCGTGCAGCGGAATCTCGATCACATCATTGGCCGGCGAGGGAGCGGCACGCACGTTCGCTCCCTTTGAGGCCGTCGGCGTCGGCGTGCCCGCCGGTGCGCTGGCCTTGCGCTCGGTTCGTTCGGGCATCCGCAATACTTCGAGCGCCCGCGCCCGGTTGGGGAGGCGGCGGATGAAATGCCGTTCCTCAAGGGCGCTGATCAGGCGATGGACGCCGGACTTGGACTTGAGGTCGAGCGCGTCCTTCATCTCCTCGAACGAGGGTGAGATACCGGTTTCTTCCAGCCGGTCATTAATGAAGCAAACGAGCTCGTGCTGCTTGCGCGTGAGCATGGGCGGTCCTTCCCCGTCAGAACAGACGCGGAACTTCTAGGGAACACAATTAGCGTCGTCAAGCGATGACGAGGATTTCCGCCGAGTCGCCGACGCGGGCGGCGGGGGCGTCGATCGGTCGTACGATCAAGCATTGCGACCGCGCCAGCGTCAGCAGCATCGAGCTGTCCTGTATGGTCGAGGCATAAGCACGGCCGTCGCGAATCTCGGCGCGGAGATAGTCGGTGCGTCCGCCGTTCGGGGGCAGATCCTCGCCCAGAATGATCCGCGTGCTATGCGGCAGGGGATTCCGCGCGCCTGACAGATGTGCGATCGATGGCTTGACGAACAGCAACGCCGTGACGAACGCCGACACCGGATTGCCGGGCAACCCGACGACGACGGTGGACCCGAGGCGGCCCGCCATCATCGGCTTGCCCGGCCGCAGCGCGATACGCCAAAAGTCGATGACGCCGCCCGCTGCCTCGATCGCGGGGCGAACGAGGTCGTGATCGCCGACGGATGCGCCACCGGTGGTCACGAGCACGTCGGCATCCACGGCCGCGAACGCATCCCGCAACGTGGTGAGATGGTCAGGAAGAATGCCGAGATCAACGATCTGAACCGGCAGGTCTGCGAACATCGCCGACAGCATCGCACGGTTCGATTCGGGCAGGGCGCCGACGTCGTTGCTACCGGGTTCGACCAGTTCGTCGCCGGTTGCGCATATCGCAACGCGGATCTGGCGGCGCACCGACAGGCTCGCGATGCCGGCAGTGGCCATCACTGCAATGCGGGCAGGGGTGATGCGATCACCCGCGACGACGATCCGGTCGCCGTCCGAAAAATCCAGACCGCGCCGGCGTGTGTTGCGGCCGCGTGTCAGCGGGCCTTCGCCGGTCAGGCGGATGGTCGCACCATCGGCGTCGACCTCCTCCTGGATCATCACGGTGTCGGCGCCATCCGGCATCGCCGCCCCAGTGAAAATGCGTATCGCCTCGCCCGGCCCGACGGTGCCGGCCGACGGTCGACCTGCCGCGCTTTCGCCAATTATCGTCCATGGACCGGGGAGATCGGCGAAACGGATCGCATAGCCGTCCATCGCCGACAGGTCGCTCGCGGGTTGGGTGCGACGGGCGTATATATCGCTCGCTGCCCAGCGGCCTGCGGCGCCGGCGAGCGGCACCTCCGCGATCTCGACCGGTTTCGCCATCGCAAACAGATGCGCCTGCGCGTCGGCGATCGGCATCAGCGGCATGACGTCAGGCGTGCCAGTCACCGGACCGCCCGCCCGCTTTTTCCAACAGACGGATCGCCCCGATCGTCATCGCGCGGTCCATCGCCTTCGCCATGTCGTAGATCGTCAACAGCGCGACCGAGACCGCAGTAAGAGCCTCCATTTCGACGCCGGTCTTGCCATCGGTGGCGGTCAGCGCGGTAACGGTGATACCGGTCGCGTCGATCGCCAGATCGACGGTGACGCGGGTGAGGGGGAGGGGGTGGCACAGCGGGATCAGATCCGCGGTCCGCTTGGCGGCCATGATCCCGGCTATCCGGGCCACCGCTAGCACGTCGCCCTTTTTGGCGGCGCCGTCACGGATCGCCTGTAAGGCGTCGGCGGCGATGGCGACGTGACCCGTTGCCACCGCGCGCCGTGCCGTGATCGCCTTGTCGCCGACATCGACCATATGCGCTGCGCCATCCGCATCGATATGCGTCAGGCCGGTCATGCGATCAGCGCCCGCGTCGCGGCCTCGACATCCGGCTGACGCATCAACGCCTCGCCGATCAGGAAGCAGCGAACGCCGTGTTCAGCCATCGCATCGAGGTCGGCGCGCGTTTCCAATCCGCTCTCCGCGATGAAGGTGCAGCCTTTGGGGGCCTTGCCGACCAGTTCGTAGGTACGGGCGAAATCGACGGTGAAGTCGCGAAGGTCGCGGTTGTTGACGCCGATCATACGCGATTTGAGCTTCAGGGCGCGTTCGAATTCATGCCTGTCGTGAACCTCGACCAGCACGTCCATGCCGCAATCCATCGCCGACGCCTCGATCTCCGCCATCTGGTTGTCGTCGAGCGCTGCGACTATGATCAGGATGGCGTCGGCCCCGATCGAGCGGCTCTCGGTCGCCTGCCAAGGGTCGACCATGAAATCCTTGCGGATCACCGGCAGGTCGCAGGCGGCACGCGCCGCGATCAGGTAATCGTCCGACCCCTGAAACCACTGCTCGTCGGTCAGCACCGACAGGCATGCCGCACCGCCCGCCTGATAGGCCCGCGCATGCCCCGGCGGATCGAAGTCTTCGCGGATTAGCCCCTTCGAAGGGCTGGCCTTCTTGATCTCGGCGATCAGCGCCAGACCGGCCCGGCCGTCCAGCGCGGCACGAAATCCCCGCGGCTTGGTAACGTCCGCGATCCGGGCATCCAGATCGGCGAGGCTGGTCGTCGCCTTGCGTGCCGCGACCTCGGCACGTTTGGTTTCGATGATTCGGGACAGGATGGTCATCGGTAGGCGATCCAGCGGTCGAGCAGCGCACCGGCGCTGCCATCGTCGAGAACATGCGCGGCCATCTGCGCGCCCGCGACCAGCGATGCGCCGCGTCCGGCCACCACCAGCGCGGCTGCGGCGTTGAGCAGCACCGCATCGCGATACGCACCCTGCTCGCCCGCGAGCAGCCGACGCAGCGCGGCGGCGTTATAGGCGGGATCGCCGCCGCGGATGGCGGCGAGCGGATGGCGGGGCAGGCCGGCATCTTCGGGCACGATCCGGCCCGGCAGCGCGGCGGCGCCGACATTCACGGCGAGGCTTGGGCCGGCGGTCGACAGTTCGTCCAGTCCCTCTTCCCCGGAGATGACCGCAGCACGTTCGCTGCCGAGCTGCTCCAGCGCCCCGGCATAAAGGGTGGCGTAGTCGGGACGGGCGATGCCGATCAGCTGGCAGGTGACCCGCGCGGGGTTGGCGAGCGGACCCATCAGGTTAAACACGGTACGCTTGCCGATGCGGCGGCGGATCGGCGTGATCCGGGCCATCGCGGGATGATGGTTCGCAGCGAACAGGAACGCGATGCCAAGTTCGGCAAGGCTGCCCTCTGCAGTCGCGCCGGCAATCGCCATGTCGAGGCCGATCGCCTCCAGAGTGTCGGCGGCGCCGGCCTTTGACGAGGCGGCGCGGTTGCCATGCTTGGCAACGGGAACGCCGCACGCCGCCACGACGAGCGCGACCGCAGTCGAGACGTTCAGCGTGTGGTGACCATCTCCGCCGGTACCGCAAACGTCGATGGCGCCTGCCGGAGCGGCGATCGGGATCATCCGTTCGCGAAGGGCGCGTGCCGCCTCAGCAATCTCGATGCTGGTTTCGCCGCGATCGGACAGGGCAATGAGGAATTCGCCGATTGCGTCCGCCGACGCGCGGGCGTCGAGGATGTCGGCGAAGGCCTGCGCCGCGGTCTCCCGCGCCAGCGGGGTCGATGGATCGGGAAGCAACGTGAAAGCGGTCACGCGTGCGCCTTCACGGGGATGCCGGCGATGCGCAGGAAGTTCGCCAACATTGCATGGCCATGTTCGGTGGCGATGCTTTCGGGGTGGAACTGAACGCCGTGGATGGGCAGCGTCTCGTGCCGGAAGCCCATGACGTTGCCGTCCTCCGCCCGCGCATTGACCACCAGCGGCGCAGGCACGTCGTTGACGATCAGGCTGTGATACCGGGTCGCGGTGAAGGGCGAGGGCAGGTCCTGAAACAGGCCGGTGCCGTCGTGGATCACGGGCGAGGTCTTGCCGTGCATCAGGCCGCCCCGTTCCACCCGACCGCCGAAATGGTGGCCGATCGCCTGATGGCCGAGGCACACGCCGAGCAGCGGGCGGCCGGCGTCCGCGGCGGCGGCGACGAGGTCGAGGCTGACGCCCGCCTCGGTCGGGGTGCAGGGCCCCGGCGAAATGAGGAACGCCTGCGCCCCCGATGACAGCGCTTGGCCGGCCGAAATGGCGTCGTTGCGCACCACCTCGACCTCGCTACCCAATTCCATCAGGTAGTGGACAAGGTTCCAGGTAAAGCTGTCGTAATTGTCGACGACGAGGATCATCGCGCCGCCATAGCCGATGGCCACCGCCGCGCAACGTCTGTTGCAATCTTGCGAGCCCGCAATCTTGCGGCAATGTGTCGCGTCCTATTGCGGACGGGGCGCCGCAGCGTGGGAGACAATCGTGCCTTCCACACGTTGAGCCCGCGAAGGAGACGCCCGTCATGATCCGCCCGTTGCTTTTCGCCGTCCTGATCGGCCTGCCGTCGATCGCGGGAGCGCAGACCGCGCCAGCGGATGACGCACAGGCGGGCACATCGGCATCCTCGCCGCCACAGCGTGTGCGCAGCGTCACGCTAGGTGCGGGGCAATCCTGTCCGCAGAGCAGCGATACCGAAATCGTCGTCTGTTCGACGCTCGACCAACCGTATCGCATTCCGAAGCAGTTCCGTGACAGCGGTCCAATCCCGGCGCAGAACCAGGCTTGGGGAAATCGCGTGGCGACGGTGGATCAGGTCAGCCGCGTCGCTGGCGGTCTGCCGGATACATGCTCGGCGGTCGGTACCGGCGGTCAGAGCGGATGTGCGCTGGCGACGAACCGTGCGTGGGCGGCGGAGCGGCGTGCCCAGCGGGATGCGGAGAGCCAGGTTCCCTGAAGGTGCCGCGACCCGCGTCATCGTGAGCGGAGGCGGGTGGCTTCAGGCTAATCCAGCTATTGAGCGAAGCTACCCTCCGCAGCCCGGGCGATAGCGTCGCGCGCGGCAGCGAGGATGGCGCCTGCCTTCGCCTCGCATTCGCGCTGTTCGTATTCGGGAATGCTGTCGGCGACGATGCCGGCACCGGCCTGTGCGTGGATCGTCCCGTCCTTCACGATCGCGGTGCGCAGGACGATACAGGAATCCATCGATCCGTCGGGCGAGAAATAGCCGACGCCGCCTGCGTATGCGCCGCGCCGCTCGGGTTCCAGTTCGGCGATGATCTGGCAGGCGCGCACCTTGGGCGCGCCGCTGACGGTGCCGGCGGGGAAGCCGGCAAACAGCGCGTCGATCGCGTCGGCTGCCGGCGAAAGGTCACCGACCACGTTCGAAACGATGTGCATGACGTGGCTGTAGAATTCGATGCCGTAGCTTGCTGTGACGCGAACCGATCCGGGTGCGGCGGCGCGACCGACGTCGTTGCGTCCGAGATCGAGCAGCATAAGATGTTCGGCGCGCTCTTTCGGATCGGCGAGCAGGCTGTCGCGGTTCGCCTCATCCTCCGCGGCGGTCTTGCCCCGCGGCCGCGTGCCGGCGATCGGCCGGATCGTGACCTGCCCGTCGCGGACGCGGACGAGGATTTCGGGGCTCGACCCGATCAGCGCGAAGCCAGGCAGGTCGAGATGATAAAGGAACGGAGACGGGTTGATTCGGCGCAGGCTGCGGTAGAGTTCGAGCGGCGGCAGCGTGAACGGTGTGGAAAACCGCTGCGCCAGCACGACCTGGAATACGTCACCGGCGCGAATGTAATCCTGAGCCCGCGTTACCATCGCCGCGTAGCGCTCGGGCGCCATCGCGGGCGTGTAGACCGATTCGATCGGCTCGACGCGTACAGGCGCGGGCAGGGGCGTGTTCGCGAGGGCCGCAGCGGTTGCGTCCAGCCGCTCCTCCGCCGCCGCCAGCAGGGTCGCGGGGTCGCGCGACGCATCCGGCCATACCGGCGCGACGAGGTACAAAGCGTCCGCCAGACGATCGAACACGCAGATCACGGTGGGCCGCACGAACAGCATGTCGGGAAGGTCCAGCGGGTCGGCGGCCGGCTGATCGAGCCGCTCGACGAGGCCGATGGTTTCGTAGCCGAAATACCCGACGAGGCAGGCGAGCGCGCGTGGTAGCTCCGCCGGTACGTCGCCACGGCATTCCGCCACCAATGCGCGCAACGCCGTCAGCGTCGACTGGCCGGCGGGTTCGAACGCGTCGCGATCGGTTGCCCAGTGGCGATTGATCTCCGCGACGTTTCCGCGCGCGCGAAAGACGAGATCCGGGGCAAGTCCAATCAGGCTGTGGCGACCGCGTGTCGCGCCACCCTCCACCGATTCGAGCAAATAGTCGCCCCGACCGGCCTCGATCAGCTTCAGTGCGGCGGCGACCGGCGTTTCCGTGTCGGCGACCTGCCGCCGCCAGACGAACGCGGGTCGTCCTGCGGCCAGCGCCGCCATGTTGGCGCGGTAGCCGTCCACTCTAGTTGCCGTTGCCGGCCAGATCGGCGCGCACCTTCGCGAGCGCTGCCGCATCGGTCTTGACACCCACGGCGATGCGGACGGCGCGAGCGAATTGCTCGGCATATTCGCGGCCGACGATCCGCGCGATGCTGCCACGGGCGCCCGCAACGGCTTCCGGTGTTCCTGCCGCATTGCCGGGTATGATCGTATCAAGCTTGACGATCATCCAGCCGGCATTGTTCGGTGCCTCCAGCAGCTTGGCATTGCCCTTCGCCATGCTGAACATCAGTGCGAGCGCGGGCTGGACGTCGCCTTGAGCCGACGTCAGCTGCGCCCGGGTCGCGCTGGCTGGCTGCACCGGCGGCAGCGTGCGGCCCGACGATGCCAGCGCCTGCGCCAGCGGCGTCCCCTTGTTGACCTTGGCGAGGATATCGGAGGCGAGCCTGCGTGCGGCGGCGCGGGCGCGATCGGCGGTCACGTCGGCGACGACGCGGTCACGCACCTGCGCCAGCGGTCGTGGCGCAGCGCCGACGACGCGGCCGATCGCGACCATCGCGAAGCCACCCTCGGAACCGACCGGCACCAGCTGTGCAGGGTCCCCTTCCGCCATCTGGAAGGCGGCAGCGACGATCGGTGTGATCGCCGGATCGGCAGCGCCGGCGGGAGCATCGGGATTGCCGCCGTCGGCGAGCAGCGCCGGCGTGGTCTGCGCCGCCAGCTTCTGATCGGCGACCGCCTCATCGAAGGTCGCGTTCTTGGCGAGCGCATCGTCAAGCTTGTCGTGCACGTCCGACAATGCTTGTTGCAGCTTTTGCTTCGTCAGTTCGGTCACCAGTTCGGGCCTCGCCTGTTCAAGCGTCTTGCCGGCGACCTGTTCGATTCCTTCGATTCGGGCGACGATCCAGCCGAGCGGACCGCGCACCGGGCCGATCACGCCACCCTGCTGCGCAGCGAAGGCGGCATCGGCGATCCCGGCGGTGCTGGCGGCGGCATAGGCCTGCTTGGTCACGCCGCTTTGTATGGCGGGCTCCAGACCGGCGGCGCGGGCCGCATCGGCGATCGACGTTCCGCCCTTCACCTTCGCGGCGAGGGTGTTCGCGCCAGCCTGATCGGCGATCACGACTTGGCTGATCGTCCGCTTTTCAGCAGCGGCGAAGCGCGGCGCTTGCTGGCGATAGGCTGCGGCGACCTCGGCGTCGGTCGGTACGGCGCGCGCCTTGACCTGGTCGGGCGAGACGAGCGCGTAACGGATGATGCGACGTTCCGGCACGGTGTAGCGCGCGATGTTGCGACGGTAGAACGCCTGGAGCTCGACGTCGGTCGGCGCGGCGCCGGTGTCCACCGCCTTGGCGGGAATAAAGGCGACCTGACCACTCCGTTTTTCCAGCAGCAGCGAGGCATAGGGCAGTGCGACCTTCATCGGCACCTGGGTTGCACCCTGTGTCGGCAGCATCAGTTGCTGCGCGATGATATCGCGGGCGATGTCGGTACGAACCTGAGCGTCGGTCAGCTTCTGATCGGCAAGCAGACGCTGATAATTGGCCGGGTCGAACTGGCCGTTGGGTCCGCGCAAGCCCGGAATGCTCGCGATCACGCCGTCGATCGACCGCTTGCTGACGACCATGCCCTGATCGCGACCGAATTCCTCGAGCGCGATGCCGTTGATCGTACGGTCGAGCACCGATTGGAGGCCGCCCTGCGCCAACAGCTGTTCCATCGTCGCGGCCGGTTGTTGCTGGCGTGCGGCCTGCAATTCGGTCTGGACGCGGCTGCGCAATTCGGCCGCGCCGACCTTTCCACCACCGACGGTCGCGACGTTGTCGCCCGACAGCGTCATCGCACCGCCGCCCATGCCCGTGATGTCACCCGCGGCGAAGGCCAGTGCGATCACGCCCAGCACGATAAAGGTGACGACGATGCCGGCCTTGGAATTGATGATCCGGCGAAAGAAGCTGAGCATGGAGAGGCCATCGTCCCTTGAACAATCGGCCTCGCTTTAGGGGGGCTGCGCCTTGCCATCAAGCACGTGGCGCGGCATTGCCTGTTTAACGTGTAAAACAGGAGGCTGGATGACGCGGCGCAAGCTCGTGGCGGGCAATTGGAAGATGAACGGTTCGCGCGCGAGCCTGTCGGAACTCGACGGCATCGCTGCCGCGGCGGCAGCGGCGCCCGGCATCGATGTCGCCATCGCGGTGCCGTTCACACTGATCACACCGGCGGCGGAGCGCGCGCCCACCTTGCAGATCGGCGCGGAGGACGTTCACGAGGCGGACAGTGGCGCGCATACCGGCTGCGTGTCGGCGGCGATGGTGGCCGAGGCCGGCGCACGGTTCGCCATCGTCGGCCATAGCGAACGCCGGGCGGATCAGGGCGAGACGAGCCACGACGCCTGGGCGAAGGCAGCGGCGGCCCGGCGGCAAGGGTTGCATGTGATATCCTGCTGCGGCGAGACCGAGGCGGAACGCGATGCCGATCGGGCCGAACGCGTTGTGCAGGCGCAGATCGAGAAATCGGTGCCGGACAATGCGGACGGCAGCTGGTTCACGCTCGCCTACGAACCACGCTGGGCGATCGGCACCGGGCGTACCCCGACGCTGGAACAGATCGCCGCGATCCACGCCATCGCCCGCGCCAAGCTGCGCATGCTTATCGGCGATGCGGCGGACGGGGTCCGCATCCTCTATGGCGGATCGGTGACCGGCGAGAATGCTGCGACGATCCTCGCTTGTGAAAATGTCGATGGGGCGCTGGTCGGCGGCGCGAGCCTGACCGCGGCGAAGCTGGTGCCGATCATCAAGGCAGCTGCGGGGGTTTAGGGGCTGATTGCCTCGGGCTGGCCAAGCGTCTTCCGTGACCCCGGCCTTGTTCCGGGGTGACGAAGCGCTAGGAGCCGCGCCGGTCAGCGTTGCGAAAGGCGGGGCGGTGCATCATCTGGGGATGATGACGGCTCCCACCCCCTTGCGCGACAGGCTCGGTGCGGCGGCACTGACTGCGGCGATCGTGGTGGCGCTCGGCTACGCACTGGTGCTGGGGCTGGCGTTCAGGGGGGCGCCGGTCGCGATGCAGGAGGCGTTGTCGACGTTCGTCGTCGCGCCCGAACCCCCGCCGCCGGAGCGCGGGATCCCGCCGCCACGCAAGATCAATCGGCCGAGCGGCAAGGCGTCGCCGCCGAACCTGCGGTCGAAGGCGACCGAGGTGACCGCGCCGATTCCCGTGATCCAGATCGCGCCGCCGCCGCCGATCGTGGTCGCACCGCTGCCCAACATCGGTGTGCAGGCGACGTCCGGCGCATCGGATCGCGCGGGGCCGGGCACCGGCGCGGGCGGGATCGGCAACGGCAATGGCGCCGGCGGGGACGGCGATGGCGACGGCAGCGGGCTGGAACGCGTGCCGCGGCTGATCAGCGGGCGAATCAAGGGCTCGGATATCCCCGATGCAATCCTTGACGTCGGGTTTCGCGGCGTCGTCGGCGTGCGCTATCGCGTCGAGACGGACGGGCGCGTGACCGGGTGCAGCGTCGTGCGATCGAGCGGTAACGCGCTGATGGACCAGGCGACCTGCCGCGCCATCGAGAAGCGCTTTCGCTACGATCCCTGGCGCGATGTCGGCGGACGGCCGGTGCGATCGACGGTGCTGCGCGATCAGCAATGGGATATCGATCCGCCAACGATCGACGGGTGAGCGCGGACGGATCGGTGTTCGGGGTCGGCCGGTCGTTCTGTTTTACTTGGTGAACCCAGACGTATTCGAGGGTGAGGCCACACGTGATGCTGGAGCCTCTCGTGATCCCCTCGCGGCACGGTGGACCCCGGAACAAGTCCGTATTTATCCCACCAAGACAAGTGCCTTCCCGAGCGGAGGCCGGGGAAGAGCAGGGGTTACTTGTCTGAAGGGCATAGCCGCCCAACAAGTCCGGGGTGACGATGCCCTGGGGAAGTTCCGGTCCTGCAAGGGAGGCTGCGAGCCTGGATGTCGTGACCGGACGTTAGCGCGAATACCGCTGCTTCAGCATCGCATAGCAGGCGCGCAGGGCGTAGGCGTCGCCGCCTTTCGGGCGACCGGGCTTGGCGCTGGGGCGCCAGGCGAAGACGTCCATATGGGCCCAGGCGACGCCCTTCGGCACGAAGCGGCGGAGGAACAGGGCGGCGGTGATCGCGCCGGCGAACCCGCCATCGGGAGCGTTGACCATGTCGGCGATGTCGGATTTCAGCATCTCGTCATAGCCGTCCCACAGCGGCAGGCGCCACAGCGGGTCGTCCTGCGAAATGCCGGCGGCGAGCAGGTCGGCGGCGAGCGCCTCGTCGTCGGTGAACAGCGGCGGCAGGTCGGGGCCGAGCGCGACGCGGGCGGCGCCGGTGAGCGTGGCGAAATCGAGGATCAGGTCGGGCTCGTCCTCGCCCACCTTGGTGAGGGCGTCGCCGAGGATCAGGCGACCTTCGGCGTCGGTGTTGGTGTTCTCGACGGTCAGGCCCAGCCGCGTGCGCAGCACGTCGCCGGGGCGGAAGGCGTTGCCGGCGATCGCGTTCTCGACCGCGGGGATCAGCAGGTGGAGCCGGATCGGCAGGCGCGCGGCCATCACGAGGCTGGCGAGCGCCAGCGCGTGCGCCGCACCGCCCATGTCCTTCTTCATCAGGCGCATGCCCGACGACGGCTTGATGTCGAGCCCGCCGGTATCGAACACCACGCCCTTGCCGACGATCGCGACTCGCGGGTGGCTAGGGTCGCCCCATTCCAGCTCGATCAGTCGCGGGGCGCGCTCCTTCACCGCAGCCTGTCCGACCGCGTGGATCATCGGATAGCCGGTAGCAAGCGCATCGCCGCGGGTGACCATGAGCGTGGCGCCATGCCGGTGCGCGAGCGTTTTGGCCTGCGCCTCCAGTTCGGCGGGACCGCAGTCGCTGGCGCCCATGTTGACGAGGTCGCGGACCAGCGCGGTCGCGGCGGCGAGGCGCAGAGTTTCCTCGATCCCGGCGGCATCGGTGGTGAGCAGGACGCGCGCAGCGGCGTCTTCGGACTTGCGATAGCGGTCGAAGCGGTACTGGCCGAGCAGCCAGCCGAGCGCGGCGGGACCGATGTCTCCCGCGACGCGATAGGTGCCAGCAGGGAGCGCTTCGACGAGCTTCGCGAGCGTCCACGGGCCGGGGGCGTCGGCGATCACGATGGCCTGCACATCCTCGTCGGCATAGACGGCGTGGGTGCCGGGCTTGCCGGTGAAGCGCTGCGCGGCGAGCGCGGCGCGGACGCGCGGCGGCCGGACCGACAGCCATGCGTCATAGGCATCGGCCGCGATCAGGTCGATCGGACGGGCGGGCTGGCCGCGGTCGGGCTGGAGCAGGGTATCGGGCATCTCAGTTCGCCGGGCTGACGAGGAATTGTTCGTAGCGTTGCGCGCCGTCGGGCTCGGCGAAGGTGCCGATCGACAGCTTCTGCTTGGGATAGGTGACGGTGTAGCGGCGCTGGACGAAGCCGCCGCGCAGGCGCTTGGCCCCGGCGAGTTCAAAGCCGGTGGGTTCGCCGAGCGCGGACAGGCTGGACCGGTAGTCGGCGAGGACCTGAGGCGTGAAATAATAGGAAGCGTTGGCGGTGAGCAGCTTGCGGTCGAGCGTGCCGTTGCGCAGCGAATCGTACATCGCGTGGGCGGCCCTGGTCTTGTCCGCCTCGATCGCGTCCGCGCCCGCGGGCACGACGACCTTGGCGATGCCGCCAGCGATCGCGACGAAAGCATCGCCGAAATCGGCGTTGGTGAGGACGACGATCGCCGCCTTTTGCTCCGGGAACACGATGTTTTCGGAGAGGAAGCCGACCGCTTCGCCGCTATGTTCGATATAAGGCTGGCCGGCGCGCTTCCCCAGGCTGACGCCGAGGCCGTAATTGGTGGTGCTGCCGTCCGCGAGCAGCACCGGCTTTTCCTGCGCCGCCCAGTCGTCGGTGGGGAGCAGGCTGCGGTTGAGTCGCGCGACATCCCATTTGGCAAGATCGGCGGCGCTCATCGACAATTCGCCCGCGGCGAACAGCCAGCCGTCGGCGGGCGGCGGCGCGGCGCGGACCGGGCCGAGGGCGTTGCGGTGGTAGCCGACCGGGAAGCGTCCGCCGATCGCCTTGTCCTGATCGTACGCCGTGATGCCGAGCGGCTTGAAGATGCGCCGGTCGAGGAACGCCATCAGCGGTTCGCCGGCTGCTTTTTCGGCGATCATGCCGGCGACGACATAGCCGGTATTGGAATATTGCCATTGCGTGCCGGGGGCGAAATCGAGCGGCTTCTTGCCCCAGCGATCGACGATCGCCTGGGGCTTGGTCGGCGTTTCCATCGCTTCGAAGCTGTAATCCTGCGGCCAGTAATCCTGCAGGCCGGCGGTGTGGCTGAGCAACTGGCGGATGGTGATCCGGTCGCCGCCGCTGATGCTGGGCAGGTATTTGGCAACGGTGTCGTCCATAGACAGCTTGCCGTCATCCTCGAGCAGGAGCAGCGCGGCGGCGGTGAACTGCTTGGAGATCGATGCGATCTGATAGGGCGCGTCGGTGCGGGCGAGGGTGGCGTCGGATTGCTTGCCGTACGCCTTCACCAGCACGACCTTGCCGCCGCGGACGATCGCGATCTGGGCCGAAGGCGTGCCTGTGGTGGCGAGGCATTCCGCCACGACCTTGTCGACGGCCTTCAACTCGCCGGGCGTCAGCGATTGCGCGGCGAGGGTAGCGGGGGCGGCGGTGAGCGCCAGTGCGGCGGCGAGCGTTCGGAACAGCATCTCCGCTTGCTGCCACATTCGCGCCGCTACGCAACAGGATATTCCCATCAGCCGCACCTTCGTGTCGACGGTCGGCGCCGGCGATCGGCCCTAGCGCTTCGGCCAACGCCAGTCGGGACCGAAGCGCTGGCCGGAAACACGCGTCTCACCCATGTCCTTGGCGAGAGCGATGCTGCGCGCCTGCTCGCTCTCGCCGAGTGCGTCGATCAGAGCGCCGCTGTGCGACACGACGATGATCTGGTACGTCTTCGCGCTGGCGAGCAGCAGTCGGGCCAACGCCGGCAGCAGCGACGGGTGCAGGTTCGCCTCCGGCTCGTTCAGGACCATCAGTTCGGGCGGCCGTGGCGATAGAAGAGCGGCCACCAACAATAGGTAGCGCAACGTGCCGTCCGACAGTTCGCTCGCACCCAGCGGACGGAGCATCCCCGGCTGGCACATGCCGATCGTCGCATGATTGGGACCGCTGGCGGTGAACTCGATCGACGAGCCGACGAAGGCGTCGTCGACCGCGTTGTCGAGCGCAGCACCATCGCCGATGGCATAGATCGTCGAGATTGCGGCGGTCAGATCGCTGCCGTCGCTCGCCAGCACGGGTGTGTAGGTCGTTACCTGCGGGCGGCGGGCAGGCGCGGTCTGATCGGTGCGGAGCGCATCGTAGAAGCGCCAGTTCCGCATCCGCTCCCGCATCAGCAGCAATTCGAGGCCGTCCCTCGGATCGGCGGCATGGGTCACCATCGTATCGAAGGACGACAGGTCCACGGGACTGCGTCGCCATTCGCCGGTCTCGCTGGTGCGCAGCGTGACCAGGGGGCCGCGTCGCTCGGCAAACAGGTTGGCACGGCCGAGCAGTTCGCCGTTCCACATCGCCTCGACCTTGATCTCGGGATCGTTGGCGAATCCTGAACCGGGGACCGGCAAACCGAGGTCGACCGCGTAGCCGAAGTCAGCGCCCGAAAAGCCCAGCTTGAGCGCGATGGGATCCGATCGACGGGTGCCTTGCACCGGCACGCGACCGCTGCGCATGTCGGCACTGATCTTCTCGGGTCCAGCCCACAACACCGAGGACAGGCCACCCTCTTGAGCGAGCGATGCGATGAGCCGTCCCTGCGCGACGTCCGACAACAGGCGAAGCGATCGGTAGAGGCTCGACTTGCCCGATCCATTCGGACCAGTGACGATGGTGAGTGGCGCCAGATCGACCGTCATATCACGGATCGATCGATAGCCGGCGATGGCGAGGCGGGTCATCATCGCCAAAGCTTGCGCCGATGCTCCTGACCCGTCCAGCAGAGCGAGCTAAGAGCCGTTACCGTCGTGGTTTTGCGTCAGAGCGGCACACCGTACAGATCGTGTTCGTCCGCGTCCTCGATAGCGACCGGCACGATGTCGCCGACCGCAAGGTGGGCGGCGTCGCGAAGGAAGACGTGGCCGTCGATCTCCGGCGCATCCGCTTGGCTGCGGCCGGTCGCACCTTCTTCGCCGACTTCGTCGATGATCACCGGCAGCGTGCGGCCGATCTTCGCGGCGAGCTTGGCGGCGCTGATCGCGGCGGTCTTCGCCATGATGCGCTGGTAGCGTTCCTCCTTCACTTCTTCCGGTACGTGGTCGGGCAGGAGGTTCGCTGCCGCACCTTCGACCGGTTCGAAGCGGAACGCACCGACGCGGTCGAGCTGCGCTTCGTCGAGCCAGTCGAGGAGGTATTCGAAGTCCGCCTCGGTCTCGCCGGGGAAGCCGACGACGAAGGTCGAGCGGATCGCGATATCGGGACAGATGTCGCGCCACTGATGGATGCGTTGCAGCACCTTGGCATCGTTGCCGGGGCGCTTCATCCGCTTGAGCACCGACGGCGCGGCGTGCTGGAAGGGGATGTCGAGGTAGGGCAGCACCAGCCCCTCGGCCATCAGCGGGATGACCTGATCGACGTGGGGATAGGGATAGACGTAGTGGAGGCGGACCCAGGGTGCGATCTTGCCGAGTTCGCGGGCGAGATCGGTCATGTGCGGCACGACCTCCTGCCCCTTCCACATCCGCGGTTCCTTGCGGATATCGATGCCGTAGGCCGACGTGTCCTGGCTGATGACGAGCAGTTCGCGGGTGCCGGCGGCGACCAGCTTTTCCGCCTCGCGCAGGATCGCGTCGGGGCGGCGGCTGACGAGATCGCCGCGCAGGCTGGGGATGATGCAGAAGGAGCAGCGGTGGTTGCAGCCCTCCGAAATCTTGAGATAGCTGTAATGGCGCGGCGTCAGCTTCAGGCCGGCATCGGGGATCAGGTCGATGTAGGGCGACAAGTTGGCGGGCGCGGCTTCGTGCACCGCCTCGACGACCTGTTCGTATTGGTGCGCGCCGGTGACGGCGAGCACCTGCGGGAAGCGAGCGCGGATGACGTCTGCCTCCTTGCCCATGCAGCCCGTCACGATGACGCGGCCGTTTTCGGCGATCGCCTCGCCGATGGCCTCGAGACTCTCCTCCTTGGCGGAGTCGAGGAAGCCGCAGGTGTTGACCAGCACGACGTCGGCGCCGGCGTAATTGGCCGACATCTGATAGCCGTCGGCGCGCAGCTGGGTAAGGATGCGTTCGCTGTCGACCAGGTTCTTGGGACAGCCGAGCGAAACCATGCCGACGCGCGGCGGGGAGGGAAGACGAGTTGCCATGAGAACGGCTCACATAGTCGTTTTCGCATGGTTTCGCCAGATGGTCCGGCTAGAGCGCGGACAAGGAGTAAGCGTGCATGCTGGCGATTGGTTTGATGTCCGGGACTTCGCTCGACGGGATCGATGCGGCACTGATCGAGACGGATGGCGAGGGGCAGGTGCGTGCCGTCGTGTTCCGGGGGGAGCCCTATTCCGATGCGGCGCGGGCGCAGCTGGCGGCGGCGACCGCGCTGGCGCTGACGTTCGATCGGCCACGGGTGAGCCCTGATCTGGTCGCGGCGGGGGAGTTGATCGACCGGACGCATGCCTTTGCGGTGCACAAGCTGCTGCGCGAGGCCGGGGTCGAAGCGTCGGCTATCGACGTCATCGGCTACCATGGGCAGACCGTTGCGCATCGGCCGGATCGGGGCTGGACGTGGCAGATCGGCGATGGCGCGGTGCTGGCGCGGGCGACCGGTGTGACGGTGGTGAGCGACTTCCGCAGCGCCGACGTGGCGGCGGGCGGGCAGGGCGCGCCGTTGCTGCCGGTCTACCATGCCGCGCTGGCGGCGGGGCTGGAACTGCCGGTGGCGGTGCTCAACCTAGGCGGGGTGGGCAACATCACCTTCGTCGGGGCGGACGGTACGCTGGTCGCGTTCGATACCGGGCCGGCGAATGGATTGATCGATAGCTGGGTCGAAGCGGAGACGGGGGCGCGGTTCGATGCGGGCGGCGCTCTGGCGGCGGCTGGCCGCGTCGACGAAGCGGTGTTGACGGGGATGCTCGACCATTCGTTCTTCGAACTGGCACCCCCCAAGAGCCTCGACCGCAACGATTTCACCATCCAGCCGGCCCGAGGACTGGCGGCGGCGGACGGGGCGGCGACGTTGACGGCCTTCACCGCGGCGAGCGTCAATGAGGCGATCGACCGGTTGCCGGCAAGGCCGCGGCGGCTGATCGTCGCGGGCGGTGGGCGGCACAATCCGACAATGCTGCGGATGATCGCCGAGCGGACCGGGCTGGTGCCGGAGCCGAGCGATGCGCTGGGCTGGAACGGCGATGCGATGGAGGCGGAGGGCTTCGCGTATATGGCGGTGCGGACGTTGAAGGGGCTGCCGATCAGTTTCCCGGGGACGACCGGTGTGCGCGACCCGATCATGGGCGGGGTGGTGAGCCGGGTTTGATACTCTGACCATCCATCTTTCCCGTCATCCCGGTGAACGCCGGGACCCATGGTTGGAAGCGGCTGACGATGTCAGCGCTACCTAAGTTCCGCGTCCATGGGTCCCGGCGTTCGCCGGGATGACGGGAGGGGTGGCGCGAAGTCAGCGCGGGCGTACGCTGACCGGAATGGGACACCCGTTGATTTCGCGCACCACGGTATAAATCGGCTTGGCGGGCGGCATGTCTCCGAGCTTGCGGGCGCCGGGGGGCGTCACGTCGCCGACGCGCCGGCTGGCGACGCGCGGGCAGCGTTCGCCCGTCTTGCCGATAACCGGCGTGTTCGTTTTCGGAATGGGATTGGGGCCCGGCGTGGCTAGGGCGGTGGTCGGCAGCAGGATGGCGAACAGGGGCAGGCAGCGCATCGCCTTTCTCCCGTATCCAAGTCTATCGTTTCCGCGTCAGTTCCCGCATCGCGTCGTCGAGGCCGGCGAGGGTCAGCGGGTACATGCGGTCGGTCATCAATTCGCGCAGGATGCGGATCGACTGGCTGTAGCCCCATTGGCCGTCCGGCACCGGGTTGAGCCATACCGCGGCAGGATAGGTGGTGGTCAGCCGCTGCATCCACACCGCGCCCGATTCCTCGTTGTGATGCTCGACCGAGCCGCCGGGATGGGTGATTTCATATGGGCTCATCGACGCATCGCCGACGAACACCAGTTTGTTATCGTGGCCGAATTTGCGGAGCACGTCCCACAGCGGCGTGCGCTCGGCGAAGCGGCGGCTATTGTCCTTCCACACCCCCTCATATGGGCAATTGTGGAAGTAGAAGAATTCGAGGTTCTTGAACTCGGCGGTCGCGGCGCTGAACAGCTCCTCGCAGAGCTTCACCCACGGGTCCATCGAGCCGCCGACGTCGAGGAAGAGGAGTAATTTTACCGCGTTGCGGCGTTCCGGTCGCATGCGCACGTCTAGCCAGCCCTGGCGCGCGGTGCCGTCGATCGTGCCATGGATGTCGAGTTCGTCCGCCGCGCCTTCGCGCGCGAAGCGGCGCAGGCGGCGGAGCGCGACCTTGATGTTGCGGGTGCCGAGTTCGCGGGTCGAATCGAGATTCCTGAATTCGCGCTGGTCCCACACCTTCAACGCGCGGCCGTGCTTGCCCTCTCCGCCGATGCGGACGCCTTCGGGGTTGTAGCCACCGTTGCCGAACGGGCTGGTGCCGCCGGTGCCGATCCATTTGTTGCCGCCCTGATGCCGGGACCGCTGTTCCTCCAGCCGCTGCTTCAGCGTCTCCATGATCTCGTCCCACGAGCCGAGCGACTTGATGCGCTCCATCTCGTCCGGCGTCAGGAATTTCCCGGCGACCGCCTTCAGCCAGTCGGCGGGAATATCCTCCGCCTGCGTGCCGTAGGTAGTGGTGATGCCGCGAAACACCTTGGCGAAGACCTGATCGAAACGATCGAGCAGCCCCTCGTCCTTCACGTATGTGGCGCGGGCGAGATAATAGAAGGCTTCGGGGGTGCGATCGATCACCCCGGCGTCGAGCGCCTCCAGCAGGACGAGATGTTCCTTCAGGCTGGCCGGAATCCCGGCGGTGCGAAGCTCGTCGAGGAAGTTGAGGAACATGCCGGCATCTTACGCGCGCGGTGCGACGTGTCTACCGGCCCGCCGTCGGAACATAGGCGTCGATCAGGGCGCCGACATAGTCGGGGTTGCGACTGGTGAGTTGGGGCGAGGGGCGCCCGCCGTAGATGAAGCCCTTGACCGGATAGATGCTGCCGCCGAGCCCGTCGGCATCGCGAAACCAGACCTTTACCTCGCTCCAGTCGTTGTCGTCGGAGACGTCGTAGAGCGTCACGTCCTGTTCGGCATGGCCCCGCTCGCCGTTCTGGCGCGACCAGTTGGCGTGGGTCAGCATCAACACCCGCTTTTCCACGACGCGGCTGACGACAGCGACATGGCCAAGCGGCAGCCGACCTGTCTTGGCGAAGACGATGACGGAGCCGGTCTGGGGCGTGTGGCCGCGGTCGTATTTGCCGTTCGCCTGATCCCACCACGTCCACGCGTCACCATAGATCTGGATGCCGGATGCGGCGCGCGCGAAGGGGACGCATTGCCCGACGTAATCGAGCAGACCTGCCGATGCGGCAGGACCGGCGGCAAGCAGCATTGCCGCCAATGTTGCAGCGGCCGCGATGCCGCGTCTGGGAAGAAAGCCCCGCATAGCGTGGGTTTAGGGCCGGCAGGATGACTGTCAGGTTGGCGATTGTGGTTAAACAGACGTGAAACCGGCAATTATTTGCCGGTCGTTGCGGGGGCGGAATGAGAGTCCAGGCTGCCAGCATATTCCGTCATCCCGGCGAACGCCGGGATGACGGATATCGCGAGGATGACGGATTTCGCGGGATGACGGATATGTATTCAGAACCGGCCGTGGATCGGGAGCCTCAGCGCCCCTGGCGTTTCGCCATGAAGGCCAGCCGTTCGAACAGCATGATGTCCTGTTCGTTCTTCAGTAGCGCGCCGTGGAGGGGCGGAATCGCCTTGGTGGGATCGCGGTTCTGGAGGACGTCGAGTGGCATGTCCTCGTGCAGGAGCAGCTTCAGCCAGTCGAGCAGCTCGCTGGTGCTGGGTTTCTTCTTGAGGCCGGGAACGTCGCGAACGTCGTAGAAGATGTCCATCGCCTTGCTGACCAAGATCTTCTGGATGCCGGGGAAGTGGACATCGATGATCGCCTGCATCGTCTCGCGGTCTGGAAACCTGATGTAGTGAAAGAAGCAGCGACGCAGGAAGGCGTCGGGCAGCTCCTTTTCATTGTTGCTGGTGATGACGACGATCGGGCGTTCGACCGCGCGCACGGTCTCCTTCGTCTCATAGACGTGGAACTCCATGCGATCGAGTTCCTGCAACAGGTCGTTGGGGAATTCGATATCGGCCTTGTCGATCTCGTCGATCAGCAGGACCGGCGGGGTCGGGCGGGTGAACGCCTCCCACAATTTACCCCTGCGGATATAGTTGGCGATATCGTGCACGCGTTCATCGCCGAGCTGGCCATCGCGCAGGCGCGCGACGGCATCATATTCGTAGAGGCCCTGCTGCGCCTTGGTGGTGGATTTGACGTTCCATTCGATCAGCTCGGCACCGGTCGCCTTGGCGATCTCATACGCCAGCACGGTCTTGCCGGTGCCGGGTTCGCCCTTCACCAGCAGGGGGCGGCGGAGCGTGACCGCCGCGTTGACCGCGACCTTCAGGTCGTCGGTGGCGACATAGCTTTGCGTGCCTTCGAAGCGCTTCATGGCCGTTCCCGAAATTGAATGTCGGGTACGTCGTGGCGGATTGCCTTCGCCGGTGCAAGGTCAGCCTTCGCGGGCGCTCGCGCGTGCTTCGAGCAGCGCCCAGATCGCGCGGTGCTGCGCCAGCAACTGCTGCGCGCCGAAGCTGACCGCGCGTTCGGTCGCGGGTGTGCCGCCGAGCATGGCGACGCTGGCAGCGGTTTCCGCCTGGGGCGGGAAGGTCGCGGGAACCGGCTCCACGCCGAAGCGCATCGCGGCACGGTCGAGCAGCAGGCGGATCGTCGTCCAATCCTGCACCAGCGCGGCGACGGCACCCGTCGCGCAGCCGCGGCGTTCGGATTTGGCGAGCATTTCGAGTGCGTGACGGCTGGTGATGAGCGCCGCTTCGGTTTCGGCCTGACCGGGGGTGGAGGGCAGCGGGCCTGCGGCGGCGGCGAGCTGGGCGATATAGGCGCGTTCGCCTACGAATGCCTCGGCAACGGCATCGAGCCAGTCGCAGGCGTCGGGCTGGACGCACGACGTGCGCGCTTCGCCGGCGAGACCGGGATGGTCGCCGTGGACGGCGCACAGCGCATGCACCGCGTCGGACAGGTCGCGGGCAGGGGCGGCCGGCGAGATGAGATAGGCGAGGTGGGGGTGGGTGACGCTGCCGTCGGCCTCGCCCAGCTGGGCCACCATGTCCCATGCGCTAGCGTGCCAGCCCGTCTGTGCCGTGTCCAACATGATACCCCGGAGTTGTTCGAAGCCGCCCGCCCATCCGATGCGACCGGCCTCTTGTCCGCCCGCTACCTATACCGAACCGCGTAAAGACAGGGTGAATACGACGGTAACCCTGTCTCAATGCACCTTTACGTCGCCGGAACGTGGCCTAAGAACGGCGGCACGTTTTTCGGAGAAGGTACATGCGGGGATGGATCGTGGCTTTGGCACTCGCGTCGGCGGGGAGCATGGCGATGAGCGCTGAGGTGGTGGCGCAAACGGCGACCGACGCGAGGGCGGGTGATCTGACGCTGGCACGCGTGTTTGGCAGCCCCGACCTGTCGGGATCGCAGCCGCGCGGGGTGCGGCTGTCGCCGGACGGAACGCTGCTGACGTTCCTGCGCCCGCGCGCCGACGAGAAGGAGCGCACCGACCTGTGGGCGCGCGATACGCGGACGGGCGCGGAGCGGATGCTGGTCGACAGCAAGAAGGTCGGCACCGGCGCAGAACTGACCGAGGCGGAAAAGATGCAGCGCGAGCGGGCGCGGATCGGCGGGTCGAAGGGCATCGTGGCATACGACTTCGCGCCGGACGGGCGGTCGATCCTGGTGCCGCTGGACGGCGACCTGTATCTCGCGACGCTGGATGGCAAGGTGCGGCGGCTGACGGCGACGGCGGGCGGCGAGCTCAATCCGGTGGTGTCGCCCAAAGGCGGCTACGTCAGTTTCGTACGTGACCAGAACCTGTTCGCGCAGCCGCTCGCCGGCGGTGATGCGCGCGCGGTGACGCAGGGCGGCGGCGGCACGGTCCACTTCGGCGAGGCGGAATTCGTCGCGCAGGAGGAAATGGATCGTCGCACCGGCTATTGGTGGTCGCCGGACGAGCGCTTCATCGCGGTCGAGAAGTTCGACGAGGCACCGGTGCATGTCTTCACCCGCGCGTCGATCGGGGCGGCGGGGACCAAGACGTACGAGCAGCGCTATCCCGCCGCAGGGACGCCGAACGTGCTGGTCGAGCTGTACGTGATGCGGCCGGACGGATCGGGGCAGGTGAAGGTCGATCTCGGCGCCAACCCCGACATCTATCTGGCGCGGGTCGACTGGACGCCCGATGGCAAGACTTTGCTGGTGCAGCGCCAGAGCCGCGACCAGAAGACGCTCGACATGCTCCGCGTCGACCCTGAGACGGGCAAGGCGAGCGTGCTGTTCACCGAGAAGGCGGGCGCGAAGAGCTGGCTGAACCTCAGCGACGATTACAAGCCGATGAAGGACGGCAGCCTGATCTGGCGGTCCGAGCGCGATGGTTTCGGGCATCTGTATCGCTGGACGCCGGGCGGCAAGTGGACGCAGCTGACCAAGGGGCCGTGGGTGGTCACGGGGCTGACCGGCGTCGATGAGGGCGCCAAAGGATCGGGTGGGGGACGGCTGTACTTCACCGGCACCAAGGACGACGTGCTGGAGCAGCATCTGTATTCCGTCGATATCGCGCGACCGAACGTCGTGTCGCGGCTGACCGAGCTCGGCTGGACCAACGGCGCGAGCATGGACAAGGCGGCGAGCCGCTTCATCGTATCGCGGTCGAACCCGACCCAGCCGGCGCAGGTCTATATGGCGGACGTCACCGGCAAGCGGATCGCGTGGATCAACGAGAATGCGGTGGTCGCGGGCCATCCATACTTCCCGTTCCTCCAAAGCCATCAGGCGACAAAGTTCGGCACGATCAAGGCCAAGGACGGCACGACGCTGTACTGGGAAATGATCACCCCGCCGCTCGTCACAGGCAAGAAGTATCCGGTGTTCTTCGAACATTACGGCGGCCCCGGCACCGGCCAGCAGGTGACGCGTGGCTGGCAGGGGGCGCTGCCGCAGTTCCTGGTCGATCAGGGCTGGGTCTATTTCAAGATCGACAACCGCGGCTCATACAACCGCGGCAAGGCGTTCGAGGACCAGATCTATCACGCGATGGGGACGGTCGAGGTCGAGGACCAGCTGGCGGGGGCGAATTACCTGAAGTCGCTGCCGTTCGTCGACGGCGGCAAGATCGCGACCTATGGCTGGTCGTACGGCGGGTACATGTCGCTGAAGATGCTGGAGAAGACGCCCGGCGTATATGCCGCGGCGGTATCCGGTGCGCCGGTAACCGACTGGCAGCTGTACGATACGCATTATACCGAGCGCTATCTGGGTGATCCGGCGAAGGACCCGAAGAGCTATGCCTCGTCGGAGGCGGTCGAGGATGCGATGAACATCAAGGACCCGCTGCTGCTGATCCACGGCATGGCGGACGACAACGTCTTCCTCGACAATTCGACCAAGGTCGCCGCGAAGATGCAGGGCGCGGGAACGCCGTTCGAGATGATGTTCTACCCCGGCTATACCCATCGCGTGGCGGGGCCGGGGGTGAGCCAGCACCTGTGGGGGACGATCCTGGAGTTCCTCGATCGCAACGTAAAGAACAAGCCGGCGCAGTGAGCGTGGCGTGGCCGCGGCCCCGCCCGCCAAGCGGGGCTATCCGCGCAACAAACGAGAAGCTGTTGGACGCGCTGACGCAACGCCGTTAGGGGCGCGGGCATTCGAGTGGAGGGTTTCATGGGTTATCGGGTGGTGGTCGCGGGCGCGACGGGCAATGTCGGGCGCGAGATGGTCAACATCCTCGCCGAGCGCGAATTCCCGGCGGACGAGATCGCGGTGCTGGCGTCGAGCCGCAGCCAGGGCGAGACGATCGAATACGGCGACACCGGCAAGATGCTCAAGGTGCAGAACATCGAGCATTTCGACCCAGCCGGCTGGGACATGGCGCTGTTCGCGATCGGCAGCGACGCAACCAAGGTCTATGCACCGAAGTTCGCCGCGGCGGGCTGCACGGTGATCGACAATTCGTCGCTGTACCGGATGGACCCGGACGTGCCGCTGATCGTGCCGGAGGTGAATGCCGCGGCGATCGACGGCTACAAGGCCAAGAACATCATCGCCAACCCGAATTGCTCGACCGCGCAGATGGTCGTCGCACTGAAGCCGCTGCACGATTTCGCCAGGATCACGCGCGTCGTCGTATCGACTTACCAGTCGGTATCGGGCGCGGGCAAGGTCGGCATGGACGAGCTGTTCGAGCAGAGCCGCAACATCTTCGTCGGCGACCCGGCCGAGGCGAAGAAGTTCACCAAGCAGATCGCGTTCAACGTGATCCCGCACATCGACAGCTTCCTGGACGACGGGTCGACCAAGGAAGAGTGGAAGATGGTGGTCGAGACCAAGAAGATCCTCGATCCCAAGATCAAGGTCACCGCGACCTGTGTCCGCGTGCCGGTTTTCGTCGGCCATTCGGAATCGATCAACGTCGAATTCGCGGACGAGATTTCGGCCGAGGACGCCAAGCGTATCCTGCGCGAGGCGCCCGGCATCATGCTGATCGATAAGCATGAGGATGGCGGTTACATCACGCCGATCGAGGCGGCGGGCGACGATGCGACCTACATCAGCCGCGTTCGCGAGGACCCGACGGTTGAGAACGGCCTCAACCTGTGGTGCGTCAGCGACAATCTCCGCAAGGGCGCGGCGCTGAATGCGGTGCAGATCGCCGAGCTGCTCGGCCGGCGGCATCTGAAGAAGGACGGCTGAGCGCCTGATAGCGGGGTGACGGCATCTGTCCTACGGGACAGGTGCCGATCCGCACACGCTTGCCTGCCGATCAATGGCCGATGTAGCGCCCGGGGCGGTGCCAAGCGATGAGGATCAGGCTGATGGCGGCTGCGCTCAATGCCGACCAGCCGAGCTGCGGGCCGCTGATGACGGGGATGGAGATCGCGAGGATCACGATGTCGATCGCGATCTGGGTACGGCCCGCGTTCCAGCCGCGGGTGTTCTGAAGCCATAATGTGATCACCCCGGTGCCGCCGACCCCGGCCTGATGGCGGGCGAGGACCAGGATGCCGAGGCCGATCACCGTGCCGCCGACCAGCGCGGCGAAGGCGGGGTGGACGTCGACCACGTTGATCGACAGTCGCGACACCGCGGAGAACAACGCGATGCCGCAGTTGACCAGCAGCGACTTCACCGCGAACTTGGCGCCCATCGCTTTGTGAGCGAAGGCGAAGAACGGGATGTTGATGAGCGTGAACAGCACGCCGGCGGGGATGGGAAGCCGATAGGATAGCAGCAGCGCAATGCCGGCGACCCCGCCGGTGACGAGGCCCGCCGCCTTCAGGAACATCAGCCCGATGACGAGCAGGATGCAGCCGATCGCGAGGGCATAGGCGTCTTCGGCGACGCTGTGCGGGCGGCCGAGCGGCAGGGAATCTTCGCGGGGTTGCATCGGACCTCATGCGTGATGGGTCAGGCACTCTCCCCTGTCGTCGCTCTAGCCGGCGACGTTCGCGTCATGTCGTCGCTCTAGCCGGCGACGTTCGCGTCATACAGCAGTCGCACGCGAACGAAAGGCTCGCGTGCGCGGGGCGTCAGATGCGGCGGTGCTTCCCGCCATAGCGATGTCCGACGTAATCGCCGATCCTCGCCATCTCGCGTGCCGCCGCCTGCGTCGCTTCGGCGCAACAGGGAAGCGGGTCGCGTTCTGCCTGTGCGGCGCGCATCGCGACGCGATCGGTCAACTCCTCGATATCCGCGCGGCTCAGGACGTTCTTTTCACGCAGCAGGCATAGCAGACTCTGCAGGATCACGAGACTTTCGTCACCGGTATGGGATTGCAGACCATTGTCCATCATCGCTCTCCTTATATATTTGAAGGGAGAGTATGCTCTTTGGGCGGGTGTGAACAGACCAAAACGGTCCAGGGTCCTTTAGCCCGGATATGCGAAAGGATATGCCGGTATGCGAGTGGCGACGGGTGGATGCCAGTGCGGTACGGTCCGGTATTCCGTACGGTTGATGGATGACGAGGCGTATCTGTGCCATTGCCGGATGTGCCAGCGTGCGACCGGCGGAGTGTCGATCGCGTTCACGCTGGTCGAGGTGGCGGCGGTCACATGGACGACGCGGGAGCCGGAACGTTATCGATCGTCGCCGTTCGCACAGCGGGGGTTCTGCGCACGCTGTGGTACGCCGATGACCTACGAATCGGATGGCCACGACATGATGGATCTTACCGTCGGCAGCTTCGACGATCCCTCGGCGTTCCGACCGGTCGCACATAGCGGGGTGGAGAGCTGGCACCCGCAATGGCTGGACACGCGCGGCCTTCCGACCCAACGAACGGATCAGAACGAACGCATCGCCAACAGATGGATCGAGACCCTTGGCCGACTCCCCGACTGACCCGCAGTATTTCGCCAGCTTCGACGGCACCCGCATCGCCTGGCGCGAGCTGGGCGAGGGGCGTCCGGTGGTGCTGATCCACGGCTATTTCTCGACCGCCGAGGTGAACTGGATAAAATACGGCCATGCCGCGAAGGTTGCCGCACGTGGATTCCGGGTGATCATGCCCGATCTGCGCGGTCATGGCCTCAGCGACCGGCCGCACGATCCATCGGCTTATCCGCCCGATGCGCTGATGCGCGACGGCATGGCGTTGATCGCGCATCTGGGGCTGAGCGACTATGATCTGGGCGGCTATTCGCTCGGCGGGCGGACGACGATGCGGATGCTGGTCAACGGCGCGACGCCGCGACGGGCGGTGCTGTCGGGGATGGGGCTGGCCGGTATCCTGCAAACCTCCGGGCGCGGCGACTATTTCCGCAATATCCTGACCAACCTCGGCAGTTTCGAGCGCGGCACCAACGAATGGATGACCGAGGCTTTCCTGAAGACGACGGGCGGCGATCCGGTGGCGTTGCTCAATGTGCTGGAGACGTTCGTCGATACGCCACTGGCGGCGGTCGAGGCGATCGAGGTGCCGGTGGCGGTGATCACCGGGTCGGAAGACGACGATAACGGGTCGGGCGCGGCGCTGGCCGATGCGATCCCGCAAGCGGTATTCCGCGAGGTGCCGGGCGGCCATATGAGTGCGGTGGCGAAGCCGGAGCTGGGACAGGCGATCGCGGACTTCCTGGCGGCTTGACCGATATGGGGTGAGGCGCGCATCGTGGCGGCAACACGATGTTTGTCAGGGGTTCCGTTCCATGCGTCTCGTTTCCACCGCCGCGCTCGCCGTGGCGCTGTTCGCCGCGCCCGTTGCCGCGCAGACCGCTTCGCCCGCCGCCAAGCCTACCGCTGCCGAGGCCGACGCCTATGTCGCCGCGGTCGAGAAGGAGGCGGCGGATATGTCGATCCCCGCCAATCAGACCGCCTGGGTCAATGCGACCTATATCACCGACGACACCGACGCACTCGCCGCCAAGTCGGGCGCCGAATTGACCGAGAAGGCGGTGCAATGGGCGAAGGGCGCGGCGCGCTTCAACGGCCTTGCCGGCGTGTCGGGCGATACCCGGCGCAAGCTGGATATCCTGAAGAACGGCGTCGGCCTGCCCGCGCCGACGACGCCGGGTGCGGCGACCGAACTGGCGACGCTGACCACCCGCATGTCGTCGAGCTACGGCAAGGGCAAGGGTACGCTCGACGGCAAGCCGATCAACGGATCGGACATCGAGGCGGCGATGGGCGAGACGCGCGATCCGGCCAAGTTGCAGGAGATGTGGGTTAGCTGGAACGACAATGTCGGCGCGCCGATGCGTAAGGACTATACGCGGATGACCGCGATCTCGAATGCCGGTGCGAAGGAGCTGGGCTTCGGCGATGTCGGCGCGATGTGGCGGTCGGGCTACGACATGACACCGCAGCAGTTCGAGTCGCTGACCGACCAGATCTGGAAGGAGGTCGAGCCGCTGTACCTGTCGCTGCACACCTATGTGCGGTGGAAGCTGAACGAAAAGTACGGCGATGCTGTGCAGGCGAAGACCGGGCCGATCCGCAGCGACCTGCTCGGCAACATGTGGGCGCAGGAATGGGGCAACATCTACGACATCGTCGCGCCGAAGGGGGCGGGGGATGTCGGCTACGACACGGGCGAGTTGCTGAAGGCCAAGGGCTACGATCCGCTCAAGATGGTGAAGCAGGGCGAGGCCTTCTATTCGTCGCTCGGCTTCGCGCCGTTGCCGGAGACGTTCTGGCAGCGCTCGCAGATCACCAAGCCGGCGGATCGCGAGGTGATCTGTCACGCATCGGCGTGGGACATCGACAATGCGGACGATATCCGCATCAAGATGTGCACCAAGGTGAACGGCGACGACTTCGTCACGATCCACCACGAGCTGGGCCACAATTACTACCAGCGTGCGTACAAGGACCAGCCGTTCCTCTACAAGAACGGTGCGAACGACGGCTTCCACGAGGCGATCGGCGATACCGTCGCGCTGTCGATCACGCCGGATTATCTGGTGAAGATCGGGCTGCTGAACCAGGCGCAGGTGCCGGCTGCGGACAAGGACATCGGGCTGCTGCTGCGGCAGGCAATGGACAAGGTCGCGTTCCTGCCGTTTGGGCTGCTGGTCGACAAATGGCGTTGGGACGTCTTTTCGGGCAAGATTGCGACGGGCGATTACCAGAAGGGCTGGGATGCGCTGCGGCTGCAATATCAGGGGATCAAGCCGCCGGTCGCGCGCGACGAGAGCAAGTTCGATGCGGGCGCGAAATACCATATCCCGGCGACGGTGCCGTACACGCGCTATTTCCTGGCGCGAGTGTTGCAGTTCCAGTTCTACAAGGCGGCGTGCGATCAGTCGGGCTGGAAGGGGCCGCTGCATCGCTGTTCGTTCTTCGGCAACAAGGCGGTCGGCGACAAGCTGAACGCAATGCTGGCGATGGGGCAGTCGAAGCCTTGGCCGGATGCGTTGCAGGTGATGACCGGATCGCGGCAGATGTCGGGCAAGGCGCTGGTCGAGTATTTCGCGCCGTTGAAGACGTGGCTGGATCAGCAGAACAAGGGCAAGGCGACCGGGTGGTGAGGGCTTGAGTTCGTTTGGTCTTGAGGGTGGCGAATTGGCGATACGTCGAGGTTAGGTGTGGTCGTTGCCATATCGCCCGGCATTCACCCACCCCCACCCCTCCCTGTCAGGGAGGGGAGTGGATTTGACGCTGCCGACCTGGAAGTCCGTCGGGGCCAGACAATAGCTAACCCTTTTAGCTCCCCCCCTCTTAGGGAGGGGCTGGGGGTGGGTGGCGTGCTCGCGATACGTCATGGCTTGGCATTGCCGGTGCCGTATCGGCAGGCCGCAACCCATCCCCTGTGCCCTCTCTTCCACGGAAGGGAGCTATTCCCTCAAATCTTGTCGGGAATCGTGTTCTCATCCGCGATGCCGGCCTGGAACGACTTGGACGCATCCTTGCCGTCGGGCGTATGCGCTTTCTTACCACCCTCCTTCGGAGTGCTGCTGCGCAGGGTGAGCAGCGCTGCTGCTGCGGCGGCTCCTACAGCGGCGACCCCTGCACCGACCGCAGCGATACCCCATTTGCTGGTGCCGGTATTCTTGTCCGCCTTTTTCGGGCCGGGCTTCTTCGCACCGGTGCGCGGTGCTGCCCGTTTGGTGGAGCGGGGCTTTACCGCCTTGGCGGCGGAGGCGACGGCCCCCTCGGCCTTGGTGACCGCCGCCCTGGCGCGGCGGGTCGTCTTGGTGGCGGCATCGGCAACCGCCGTCTCGACCTTTTCCACCGTCGATGGCTCGGCCTTGGCGCGGGGCGCGCGTGGCTTCGCGGTGCTCGCCTTGGCAGGCGTGCTCCGCGTCGCGCTGGTCTTGCGCGGTGCGCGACGACGGGGCGTAGCGGCGGGCGTATCGGTCTTCGGCGTGTCGGTATCGTCGGCCACGGGCGTAAACTCCCTGATTGGTTCGGGAGCGTAACGCATTAGACCCGGTTGGTTTCCGGTGCCGCCGGATTCCTTAGCGGAACGGCGGTTCGTCGAATGCGCGCAGCTTGCGGCTGTGCAGCTTTTCACCCTCCAGCCGGAGCTGTTCGCAGGTTTCGATGCCGATCCGCATATGTTCGCTGATGGCGCGTTCGTAGAAGCGGTTGGCCTGCCCCGGCAGCTTCAGCTCGCCGTGGAGCGGCTTGTCGGAAACGCAGAGCAAGGTGCCGTAGGGAACGCGGAAGCGATAGCCCTGTGCCGCGATCGTCGCCGATTCCATGTCGATGCCGACGGCGCGCGACAGCGAAAAGCGCAATGCGGAGGCGGAATAGCGGAGTTCCCAATTGCGGTCGTCGGTGGTGACGATCGTGCCGGTGCGCAGGCGACGCTTCAGTTCCTCACCCGACTGGCCGCTGACGATTTCCGACGCGCGGGCGAGCGCCTGCTGGATTTCGGCGATCGCGGGCACGGGGATTTCGGGCGGTAGGACGTCGTCGAGGACATGGTCGTCGCGGAGATAGGCGTGCGCGAGGACATAGTCGCCGATGCGCTGCGACGGGCGCAGGCCGCCGCAATGGCCGATCATCAGCCACGCCTCCGGCCGCATGACGGCGAGGTGGTCGCAGATCGTCTTTGCGTTCGACGGGCCGACACCGATGTTGACGAGGGTGATACCGGTGCGGTCGTCCGCCATCAGGTGATAGGCGGGCATCTGGTGCCGGCGCCACGCGCTGTCGTTGACCAGCTTGTCGACGTCGCCGGGGTTGTCGATGACGATGTTGCCGGCGCCGGACAGCGCGGTGAAGCGGCTTTCCGGACCAAGCTGCGAGGCGCCCCAGCGTACGAACTCGTCGACATAGCGGTGATAGTTGGTGAACAGCACGAAGCGCTGCGTATGCTCCGACGGCGTACCCATATAATGACGCAGGCGGGCGAGGCTGAAATCGGTGCGCAGGGCGTCGAACAGCGCGAGCGGGCGGGTGCCGCCCTCTGCGATCCACAGGCCATCGGCGATCTCGTCACCGATATGCGCCAGTTCGGTAGCGGGAAAGTGGCGGGCGAGTTCGGTTGCCGACACCGTGTCGAGGCTGAGCGCATGGCCGGGATCGAGCACGTAGGGAAAGGGGATTTCCTGCCGTCCCTCGATCGCCTCGACCTCGACATCGTAATCCTCGATCAGCAGCGTGAGCTGTTCGGTGAGGTAATCGGCGAACAGCGCCGGCTTGGTGACGCTGATCGTGTACTCGCCGGGCGAGACGAGGCGGCCGAACGAGCGCAGCGGTGCGGGCCGGTCGCCGACGCTGGCGTAGCGCAGGCGGATGACGGGATAGGCGAACGAGCCGTCGACGCGGCTTTGCGGCGAAGGCGGCGTGCCATGGGTGAGATAGGCGTTGAGCGCGGCCTGAAGGCGGTCGACCGAGGCACGGTAGAGGCGGTCGAGGTCCGCGACGATCTGGGATGCGGTTGTCATTGCGGATGGTTACGCAATGGCTGTGACGGAGGCAAGACGGGGGTGTCAGTGTTCCTGCGAACGCAGGAACCCAGAGCCAGACCCGCAAACGGCTGTCGTCTAAACCCTGGGCTCCTGCGTCCGCAGGAGCACTGGTGCCTTACAGCTCGCCGAGCAGGTATTCGGCGCTGCTGACCTTGAATTCACCGGGTTCCTCGACGTGGAGCTGCTTCACGACGCCGTTCTCGACCAGCATCGTGTAGCGCTGGCTGCGCTTGCCCATGCCGAACTTGCTGCCGTCCATCGTCAGGCCGAGCGCTTCGGCGAAGTCGCCGTTGCCGTCCGCCAGCATGGTGATGCCGTCGGCATCGGCCGACTTGGCCCAGGCGCCCATCACGAAGGCGTCGTTGACCGAGGTGCAGGCAATCTCGTCGACGCCCTTCGCCTTCAGCTCCGCATGCTTCTCGACGAAGCCGGGCAGGTGCTTGGCGGAGCAGGTCGGCGTGAACGCGCCGGGGACGGCGAACAGCGCGACGGTGCGGCCGGCGAAGTAATCGGTGGTGCCGACCTGATCGGGGCCGTCGGCCGTGACCTTGACGAGGGTGGCGCTGGGCAGGGTGTCGCCGACGGTGATCGTCATCGTTTGGGTTCTCCGGAATGGGGTGCAGGAACGCCGGACGGCGGTGCGCGCCACACGTCGGACGAAGCGCGACTGATTTCAAGCATGGCGCGGGCCACGGACATGCTTATGTTCGTAAGCGATGCAATCTCCTGTCTATCTTTCCGGCCAGTTCCTGCTCGCGATGCCGGGCATGATCGATCCGCGGTTCGATCACGCCGTCATTGCGATGTGCGCGCACGACAAGGAGGGGGCGATCGGTATCGGCATCGGTGCGACGATCGACGGGCTGGGGTTGCACGACCTGCTGGATCAGTTCGACATCCCGCATGGGGTCGCTCCCGATGCGCCGGTGCATTTCGGCGGACCGGTCGAGCCGCGACGGGGCTTCGTGGTGCATTCCGGCGACTGGGGCGGGCAGGATACGATCGACGTCGCCGGGCGCTGGTCGCTGTCGAGCACGGTCGATGTGCTGCGGGCGATCGCCGAGGGGAGCGGGCCGACGCGGTGGCTGGTGGCGCTGGGCTATGCCGGATGGGGTGCCGGGCAGCTGGACGGCGAATTGTCGCGGCCGGGCTGGTTCCATGTCGAGGGCGACACGGCGCTGCTGTTCGACGGCGCCGCCGAGACGCGCTGGGCGAGCGCTTTCGCCAAGGCCGGGATCGATACGCGACTGCTCGCACCGACGACCGGAACGGCCTGAGCGACATATAAAGATATCTTTATATTTGATTTGGGGTCGGGGCGCCGCTAAGGAGCCCGGCATCCATTATCTTCAGGAGCATGACTCGTGGCTACTGCGCTCGCGGTCGAAAACACCGATTACGTCATCAAGGACATCGCGCTTGCCGACTTCGGTCGCGCCGAGATCCGCATCGCGGAGACCGAGATGCCCGGCCTGATGGCGCTCCGCTCGGAATTCGGCGCGTCGCAGCCGCTGAAGGGCGCGCGCATCACCGGTTCGCTGCACATGACGATCCAGACCGCGGTGCTGATCGAGACGCTAACCGCGCTGGGTGCCGACGTGCGCTGGGCGACCTGCAACATCTTCTCGACGCAGGACCATGCCGCCGCCGCGATCGCCGCGACCGGCGTGCCGGTGTTCGCGGTGAAGGGCGAGAGCCTGGCCGACTATTGGGATTACGTCGGCGACATCTTCACCTGGGACGCGGACGTCGACGGCCAGACCGCCAACATCATCCTCGACGACGGCGGCGACGCCACCATGTTCGCGCTGTGGGGCGCTAAGCTCGAGGCTGGCCACACGCTCGGCGAGCCGGAGAACGAAGAGGAAGTCGAGTTCCAGCGCGCGCTGAAGGCGTTCATCGCCAAGAAGCCGGGCTATTTGACCGAGACGGTCAAGAACCTGAAGGGCGTGTCGGAAGAGACCACGACCGGCGTGCATCGCCTGTACGAGATCGCCAAGAAGGGCGAGCTGCCGTTCCCGGCGATCAACGTCAACGACAGCGTCACGAAGTCGAAGTTCGACAACCTCTACGGCTGCAAGGAATCTTTGGTCGACGCGATCCGTCGTGCCACCGACGTGATGCTCGCCGGCAAGGTCGCGGTCGTCGCCGGCTTCGGTGACGTCGGCAAGGGCTCGGCCCAGTCGCTCCGCAACGGCGGCGCGCGCGTGATGGTGACCGAGGTCGATCCGATCTGCGCGCTTCAGGCCGCGATGGAAGGTTTCGAGGTCGTAACGATGGACGAGGCGGTGACCCGAGCCGACATCTTCGTGACCGCGACCGGCAACGCCGACGTCATCACCGCCGATCACATGAAGGCGATGAAGCCGATGTCGATCGTCTGCAACATCGGCCACTTCGACAGCGAGATCCAGATCGCCGCGATGTCGAACTACAAGTGGACCGAAGTGAAGCCCGGCACCGACCTGGTCGAGTTCCCGGACGGCAAGCAGATCATCATCCTCGCCAAGGGTCGCCTCGTGAACCTCGGCTGCGCGACCGGCCACCCGTCGTTCGTGATGTCGGCCTCGTTCACCAACCAGACGCTCGCGCAGATCGAGCTGTGGACCAAGGGCGAGAACTACAAGAACGACGTCTACGTCCTGCCCAAGCACCTCGACGAAAAGGTCGCGGCGCTGCACCTCGAAAAGCTCGGCGTGAAGCTGTCGCAGCTCACCCCGAAGCAGGCGGCTTACATCGGCGTGCCGGTCGAAGGGCCGTTCAAGCCGGACCACTATCGCTACTGATCGGACGCGATCGGTTTTGGTAAGAAGAGGGCGGTGCCGGAAGGTGCCGCCTTTTTTCTGTCCGGTCCTTGCCCGCGAAGGAGAAGTGGCGCGGTGCAGTGTGACGGGGGCTAAGCCAAGTCCTCCGTTATCGAGTGCGTTGCCCACCTCCCCCTCGCGGGGAGGACTGACTTCGGGGGTATGGCGTATGGCGTTGCCGGTCCCCCATATTCCGTTCTACAGCTTGCCACGAGCACGCCGTTTCCCGGCGCGACGAGGGGTAAGCGTTGGTCGAGCTTTCGGTGATGGCGGCGGTCGTATGCGGCGCGGTGCTCGCGCTGCTGGTCGGCGGTGCCGGCTATGCACTGTTCGTCGGCTGGCGACTGCGGGCCGAGGCGCTGGAATCGATCGCACACGTACGGGAGGCGGAGGCGCTGCGCAGCGTGTCGCCGGCGATGGCGATGCTGGTGCGCGCCGATGGCCGGGTAGAAATGCCACCGCGGCTGGTCGACTGGCTGGGGCTGAGCGTCGCGCCGCGTTTTCTTCAGGATCTGGCGGAAGAGGGCACAGGGCTACCGGAAGCCGAGGCGAAGGCGCTCGCGAACGATGTGCAGGCGGCGCAGCGCGCCGGTCGCGGGTTCGTACGTGCGTTGCACCCGCAAGGCTCCGGCCGGTCGATCACGGTGCGGGGCAGTCGCGCCCCCGGTGCGCTGGGTGCGACCGGCGCGGTCGTCATCTGGACGCTGGACGCGACCGACAGCGAGGCGGAGATCGCGCGGCTGGCCGATGAGGTCACGGAACTGTCGGGCGCATTCGAGGCGCTGACCGGCCTGATCGAGGCCGCGCCCCTGCCGATGTGGTATCGCGCGGCGGACATGCGGCTGGCGATGGTCAATTCTGCCTACGTCCGCGCCGTCGAGGGGCGGGATGCGGCAGACGTGATCGGGCGTGAGCTGGAACTGGTCGAAGGGTCGGGCCGCGGCGGTCCGCGTGCCGGGGCCAAGGCGGCACGGGCGACCGGCGTTCCGCAGCAGGAAATATTGCCGGCGACGATCAACGGCGAACGCCGGTCGTTGCAGGTCCATGACGTGCCGCTGATCAGTGGTGGCGTCGCCGGCTTCGCGGTCGATATCGAGGATCTGGAACAGTCGCGTGCGGGCGCGAAGCGCTTCGCCGAAGCGCAGCGGGCGATGCTGGATCGGCTTTCTGCCGGTGTGGCGCAATTCGGCGCGGATCGCGGGCTGGTATTCTGCAACCAGCCGTTCCGGCGCATGTTCGCGATGCGATCCGAATGGCTGGCCGACCGACCGGAATTCGAACGCGTGCTGGAACGGATGCGCGAGGCCAATCGCCTGCCCGAAGTCCGTGACTTCCCGGGGTGGAAGGCGGAACGGCGTGAGTGGTTCGTGCCGGGAGACGTCGACGCCGCGGCGGCGATGGAGGAGAATTGGCACCTGCCGGGCGGCACACACCTGCGCGTGGTGGCGCAGCCGTTGCCCGATGGCGGGCTGCTGACGATCTTCGAAGATCGGACGGAACAGGTGCAGCTGGCGAGCGCGCGCGACACGCTGCTGCGGGTGCGCACCGCGACGTTCGATAATCTGTTCGAGGCGCTGGCGGTGTTCGCGGCGGACGGCAAGTTGCAGCTGTGGAACAACCGGATGGGTGCGATCTGGGGATTCGAGGAGGAGTTCTTGGCGAGCCACCCGCGTGTCGATACCTTCGCGGAGGCCGCCGCGCCGAAGCTCGCGACGCCCAATCGCGCGGCGCTGATCCCGGAGCTGGTGCGCTCGGCGACGATCGAGCGGCAGCAGCGCGGCGGACGGGTAGCGTTCGCGGACGGGCGTCATTTCGAATTCGCCGCGGTGCCGCTGCCGGACGGCAATGCCTTGCTGACGATGCTCGACATCTCCGACAGCCGGCGCGCGGAGCAGGCGTTGCGCGACCGGGCCGACGCGCTGGAGGCGGCGGACCGGGTCAAGACGCAATTCGTCGCCAACATGAGCTACGAATTGCGGACGCCGCTGACATCGATCAGCGGTTTCGCGGAGATGCTGCACGGCGGCTATGCGGGCGCGTTGACGCCGGATGCGGCGGGCTATGTCGAGGCGATCCTGCAATCTGTGGAACGGCTGGGTCTGCTGATCGACGACGTGCTCGATCTGACGCAGGGCGGCGACGATGCCGAGATCGAGAAATCCGACGTCGATCTCGCCGCGGTGGCGCGGGCGGCTGCGGAGACGATCATGCCGGCGGCGAAGCGGCGCAAGCTCGACTTCGCGGTCGAACTCGCGCGATCGACCGGGCGGGTGAGCGGCGATCCCAAGCGGCTGCGTGAGGTGGTGGAACATCTATTGCGGCATGCGGTCGCCTCGACGCCGGAGGGCGGGCGGATCTTGCTGCACAGCGACGGCAGTGCGACGGGCGCGCGGATCGTGGTGTCGGACGACGGCTTTGGCATGGATGCCGAGAGTGTCGGCAAGGCGTTCGACCGATTCGGCGAGCCGGGGATGCAACCGACCGGCGAGCGGGCGCTGGGGCTGGGGCTGCCGCTGGCGAAGCAGTTCGTCGAGGCGCATGGCGGGCGGATCGATCTGGTGTCGGAGCCTGGCGAAGGGACGCTGGTGACGGTCGAGCTGCCGCGGCGGTGAGGCAGATGGCGTTCGTTCCGTTTCCCCCGTCACTCCGGACGTATTCCGGGGGCCACGCTGCGGCGACGGCAGGGTTCGGAGACGGGAACCTTTCCTTTGCGGATGGGTGGACCCCGGAACACGTCCGGGGTGATGGGGGAGTAGTGGTATGAGCATCCACCTTCCCCACGCCGCCGCGACCGAGGCGTTCGGCGCATCACTGGCGGCAGTGGTGCAGCCGGGGGATGTCATCACCCTCCAGGGCTCGCTCGGCATGGGAAAGACAAGCATCGCGCGCGGGCTGCTAGCCGCGCTCGGGCTGCAAGGCGAGGCACCGAGTCCCAGCTTCGCGATCGTGCAGCCCTATGATCTGTCGGAGGTGCGGATGCCGGTGCTGCATGTCGATCTGTATCGGATCGAGGACCCGGACGAGATGACGGAGCTGGGGCTCGATGAGGCGTTGTCCGACACGCTGCTGCTGGTCGAATGGCCAGAGCGGGCGCCGGGATATTGGCCGCACGCGCTGGCGCTCACCCTGACCGCAGCACCGGACGGCGGACGAATCTTGACAGCGGACGTGCCGGCGGGTTGGAGGCGGCGATGGCCGATATGACCCCGCCCGCTGGCGCCCCCGCTTTCCTCGCGCAGCATGGCTGGTCGGGCGCGATCAGCCCCGTCGCCGGCGATGCCTCGTTCCGCCGCTATTTCCGGGTGGCGAGCGAAGGGCGCAGCGCGATCCTGATGGATGCGCCGCCGCCGCATGAGGACCCGCGGCCGTTCATCGCGATCGCCGAATGGCTGCGCGGGCGCGGGTTCGCGGCGCCGGCAATCCATGCGAGCGACCTCGACCAGGGGCTGGTGCTGCTGGAGGATTTCGGTGACGTCCGGCTGCGCGAGACGGCGGATGCGGGCGAGGATGCCGCCTTGCCCTTCTACGCCGCGGCGATCGACCTGCTGGTGGAGTTGCGCGCGCATCCGGCGGAGGGGCTGGAGCCGTACGATCGCGCGGTGCTGCATCGTGAAGCGGGGCTGTTCGTCGAATGGTTCTGCCCGGCGGTGGGGTTGGAGGTCGATGCCGAGGGCTATCGCGCGGCGTGGGACGCGGTGTTCGATCATGCGCTGATCGACGAGCCGGTGACGGTGCTGCGGGACTATCACGCCGAGAACCTGATGCTGGTCGGTGCCGACAAGTCGCTGGGGCTGCTCGACTTCCAGGACGCGTTGGCGGGGCATCCGGCGTATGACCTGGTGTCGCTGTTGCAGGATGCGCGCCGCGATGTCGATCCCAACGTCGAGGAGGCGATGCTGCAACGCTATCGCGCGGCGACCGGGGCCGGCGACGATTTCATGGCGGCGTATCATGTGCTTGGGGCTCAGCGGAATGCGAAGATCATCGGCATCTTCACGCGGCTGTGGAAGCGTGACGGGAAGCTACGCTATCCGACGCTCTGTCCGCGGGTCTGGGCGTATCTAGAGCGCGATCTGTCGCAACCGGTGCTGGCGCCCGTCGCACGGTGGTTCGACGACAACGTCCCGCCCGAATTGCGTGGCGATCCGGCGGCATTGAGCGCGTGACGAAGCAGAGGACCATCCGTCCCGATCCGGGCGGCATCGTGCCGGCGACGGCGATGGTGATGGCGGCGGGGCTGGGCAAGCGGATGCGCCCGCTGACGGCGACACGACCCAAGCCGCTGGTCGAGGTGGCGGGCAAGCCGCTGATCGACCACGTCTTCGACCATCTGCGTGCCGCCGGCGTCAAGCGGGCGGTGGTCAACGTCCATTACCTTGCCGATACGCTGGAGGCGCATGTCACCGGCCGCTTCGACGATATCGAGGTGGTGGTCAGCGACGAGCGGCGGCAGTTGATGGAGACCGGCGGCGGGCTTGTGCAGGCGCGCGATCTGCTGGGCGATGCGCCGGTGCTGGTGGTGAACAGCGACAATCTGTGGGTCGACGGCCCGGTCGACGCGATCAAGCTGCTCGCATCGCGCTGGGACGATGCGATCATGGACGCGCTGCTGCTGGTGGTGCCGTATGCGCGCGCCAACAACCACAACGGGCAAGGCGATTTCCGGGTCGCCGCGGATGGCCGGATCGTCGGACGGCGCAAGGAAGGCGCGGCGGCGCCGTTCGTCTATACCGGCATCCAGATCCTGCACCCGCGCATCATCCGCGACTGGCCGGAGGGGCCGTTCTCGACGAACCTGTTCTGGAGCCGTGCGATCGAGGCAGGGCGGGCCTATGCGCAGGTGCATCAGGGCCTGTGGTTCGACGTCGGCACGCCCGCGGCGATCCCGAAGGCCGAGGCGGTGATCGCCAATGGCTGATAGGCGCAAGCCGCAGCTGTATACCATTCCGTCGCACAAGGCGTTTGCCGACACGCTGGTTGCCGGGCTGATGCGGCGGACGGCGGGCGATGCGATGGCGTTGGCGCGTGGGCTGGTGCTGCTGCCCAACAACCGTGCGGCGCGGGCGGTGACGGATGCCTTCGTGCGGGCGAGCGGCGGCGGGTTGCTGTTGCCGCGGCTGGTGACGCTGGGCAGCCCCGATCTGGGCGAGGCGGTCGGCGCGGCGCTCGATCCGGTCGACGATCCGAGCCCGCCGCCGCCCGCGGTCGATGCGATGCAGCGGTGGATGATCCTGGCGCGGCTGGTGTTCGAGGAGCGGACGCGCGCCGGGGTGCCGATCGATGCTGCGGAGGCGGTGCGGCTGGCGGGCGAATTGTGCCACACGCTGGACCAGTTGCTGGTCGAGGAGGTGGCGCCCGAGCGCCTGCGCGACATCGACCTCGCGCCCGAACTGACCGAGCATTGGCAGCGCGCGCTGTCGACCTTCACGATCGTGCTGGAGCGTTGGCCGGAGGAACTGGCGCGGCTGGGGCGGATCGATGCGGCGACGCGGCGGCGGATGCTGCTCGACCGGCTGGAGCGGCGTTGGCGCGTGGCGCCGCCCGTCGGCTTCGTCTGCGCGGCCGGCATCACCGATCCGGCACCGGCGGTGATGCGGCTGTTGCGCTGCGTCGCCGAGGCGCCGGCGGGGATGACGGTGTTCGCCGGCCTCGACCTCGCGATGCCGCAGGAGGAATGGGACGCGCTCGGTCCGCACAAGCCCGATCCGGAGACGGGCCGGGTGCCGCGGTCGATCGAGACGCATCCGCAATTCCACCTGAAGCTGATGCTCGACCGGATGAGCGTCGGGCGCGGCGAGGTCGTGAACTGGCCGGGGACGGCGGGGCCGGATGCGGGCGCGGTGCGTGGGCGGGCGATCGCCAATGCGCTGGCTCCGGCGGCGTTCACGGGCAAATGGACCGAGTTGAAGGCGGAGGACCGGCGGCTGACCGGTGTCCGCGCGGCCGAACTCGCGACCCCGGCCGAAGAGGCGCAGACGATCGCACTCGCGCTGCGCGGGGCGCTGGAGGAGGAAGGCCGGACGGCGGCGCTGGTGACGCCGGATCGGGCGCTGGCGCGGCGGGTGGCGGTGCACCTGCGGCGCTGGGGGATCGATGCCAACGATACGGCGGGGCGGCCGCTGTCGATCCTGCCGCCGGGGACGCTGCTGTTGGCGCTGGCGGAGGCGGCGGCGCAGCGGTTCGCACCGATGGCGCTGCTGGCGCTGTTGAAGCATCCGCTGGTGCGCAACGATCCGAACGATCGTGCGGTGCGTGGCGCGTGGCTGGACGGGACGCGCGGAGTCGATCGCGGTTTGCGTGGACCGCGGCCGGCGGCGGGGCTGGACGGGATCACCGGGCATCTGCTGGCCGATAAACGCGATCGCGCGGCGGCGTGGTTCGGCGAGGCGGTGGCGCTGCTGAAGCCGATCGAGCTGGTGTTCGATCAGGGGGCGCAGCCGCTCGGCGGGCTGCTCGCGGTATTGCGCGAGACGGCGCAGGCCTTGTGCGGCGACGATCTGTGGTCGGGGCCCGCGGGGAGGGCGGCGGCGGAGTTCCTCGACGCTCTGGAGCGTGAAGCCGTCGTCGGGCCGCCGCGGGTGGCGCCGGATGGGCTGGTACCGCTGCTGCGCGGGCTGCTGGATGAGGTCGCGGTGCGACCGGGGTCGGGCGTCGGGCATCCGCGGATCGCGATCTATGGTTTGCTCGAGGCGCGGTTGCAGACCGCCGACCTGATGGTGCTGGGCGGGCTGAACGAGGGCGTGTGGCCGGGGCGGCCCGCGCCCGATCCGTGGCTGGCGCCGCGGATACGCGCGACGCTGGGGCTGCCGGGGTTGGAGCGTGCGGTGGGTGTCGCCGCGCATGAGTTCGGGCAGGCGCTGGGCGCGCCGCAAGCGCTGGTAACGCGGGCGCGGCGGGATGCGTCTTCGCCGGCGCTGGCGTCGCGACTGTGGTTGCGGTTGCAGGCGATGGCGGGGGACCGCTTCGTGCGGGCGCGCGATCTGGAGGGCTGGGCGTTGGCGCTCGACGATCCCAAAGCGCACGAGCCTGCCGATCGCCCCGCGCCGATGCCGGCGGCGGTGCTGCGGCCGAAAGCGATATCGGTGACCGAGATCGATCGGTTGAAGGCTGATCCCTATGCATTTTACGCGCGGAGGGTGCTGAAGCTGATGCCGCTCGATCCGGTCGATGCCGATCCGAGCGCGGCGTGGCGCGGGACGGCGGTGCACGACATCCTGGAGCAATGGTGGAAGCTGGATGCCTGCGCCGCCGATGCCTTGATGAACCGCGCGAATGCCATGCTGGAGGACGAGCGAACGCATCCGATGATGCGCGCGCTGTGGCGGCCGCGGCTGGTCGAGGCGATCGACTGGATCGCGCGGACCGTCGCGACGCAGGATGGCGAGGGGCGCAAGGTCGCGTCTGCCGAAGGGCAGGGCTTTATCGAGGTGGCGGGGGTGAAGCTGTCGGGCCGTTACGATCGCGTCGATCGCCTGCCCGACGGCAGTCTGGCGATCGTCGACTATAAGACCGGCAAGCCGCCGTCGTCGGCCGCTGTGCGGGCGGGGTATAGTCTGCAACTGGGGCTGCTGGGGGCGATCGCAGAGCGCGGCGGGTTTGCCGATGTGGCGGGACGCGCCGGTGGCTTCGAATATTGGTCTCTCGGCAAGAAGCGGGATCAGTTCGGCTATATCGAGAGTCCAGTGGATGCGGAGGGCAAGCGCGACAAGATCGTGACCGACCAGTTCGTCGGCATCGCGATGGAGCAGTTCAGGAACGCGGCGGCGGAATGGCTGACCGGCGATGCACCTTTCACCGCCAAGCTGGTGCCGGAATATGCGCCTTACGCCGAATACGACCAGTTGATGCGCAGGGACGAATGGTATGGCCGGGACTGAACTCGCCACGCTGCCCCGGCTGAAGGGGGCGCAGGCCGCGGCGAGCAATCCGCAGGCGCATGTCTGGCTGTCGGCGTCGGCGGGGACGGGCAAGACGCAGGTGCTGGCGGCGCGGGTGTTCCGCCTGCTGCTGCGCGGCGTCGATCCGGGCGCGATCCTTTGCCTGACTTTCACCAAGGCAGGCGCGGCGGAGATGGCGCAGCGGATCAGCAACCGGCTGGCCGCCTGGGTGCGGATGCCGGGACCGCAATTGGCCGCCGATCTGGAGGCGCTGGGCGAGCGCGCGACGCTGGAATTGCAGGCGCGGGCGCGGACGCTGTTCGCGGGCGTGCTGGATGCGCCGGGCGGCGGACTGCGTATCCAGACGATCCACGGTTTCTGCCAGAGCCTGCTCGCGGCGTTCCCGGTCGAGGCGGGGCTGACCCCGGGATTTCGACCGCTGGAGGCGCGCGAGGAAGCAGTGCTGGCGCGCGAAACGCTGGCGATGCTGCTGGTCGATGCCGAGCGGGACGGCCGCGAGACACCGATCGCGACGATCGGGGCGCTGTCGCTGCGGATGGGCGAGGGGGGGGCGGAGAGCTTCCTGCTCGCCTGTGCGCGGTCGCTGGCGGCGCTGGAGGCGTTGCCGAGCGGGATCGGGCCGTGGCTGCGGCGGGCGCTCGACCTGCCGCAGGGGGATATCGGCGAGGCGCTGGCGTCGGGGTGCGACTGCATCGACGAATCGCTGGTCGAGCGGCTGGCGGCGGCGAACGGCGCCTGGGCGACGGCGACGGGCGTGGGGCATGCCGAGACGCTGAACCGCTGGCTTGCCGCCGCGCCGGAGGATCGCGCGCTGACGCTCGGCGAGCTGGCGGGCGTGGTGCTGACCGGCAAGAACGAGCCGCGCAAGGCGTCGAAGAAGCTGGTTGATCTGGAGCCGGATTATGCCGAGCTGGCGGGGGCGCTGGGCGACCATTGCCTCGACCTGCTGTCGCTGACGCAACGCGCCGCATACGCCGACCTGTTGGCGGATGCGCTGGAGGTGGGGCGCGATTATGCGCGGGCCTATGCGGCGGCGAAGCGACGTGCGGGGGCGGTCGATTTCGACGATCTGATCGGAGTGACGGTGCGGCTGCTGGAGCAGCCGGGTATCGGCGAATGGGTCCGCTACAAGCTGGATCAGGGAACCGAGCACGTCCTGATCGACGAGGCGCAGGACACCAACCTGAACCAATGGCGGATCGTGACGGCGCTGGCGGGCGAGTTCTTCGTCGGTCGGGGCGTGCATGCACCCTCCACGCGGACGCTGTTCACCGTGGGCGATTTCAAGCAGGCGATCTTCGGCTTTCAGGGGACCGATCCGATCAACTTCCGTTGGGCGGAGGGGCATTTCGCCAATCGTGCCGCGGAGGTCGAGGGCAATGAGGACTGGCCCGAGGTGGAGCGCGGGCTGCCGTTCCAGCGATTGTCGCTGACGCATTCGTTCCGTTCGACGCGGCCGATCCTGGAGTTCGTCGATGCGGCGGTCGCCGCCGCCGGTGAGCCCGGGCTGGGCGCGATCGGCGACGTGCAGGAGCATGCCAGCGAGGTGCCGGGGCCGGGTACGGTCGAGCTGTGGGCTCCGGTGGTCGTCGGCGGGAGCGAGGAAGACGAGGAGGCTTGGATCGACGACGCCGTCCGCGAGCAGGCGGTGCGGATCGCGCGGGCGGTGCGCGAGTGGATCCACGGCGGGCTGATGCTGGAGAGCAAGGGCCGAGCGCTGCGGCCCGAGGATGTGATGATCCTGGTCAAGCGGCGCGGCGACCTCGCCTCGCTGATCGTCGCGCGGCTGTATGCCGAGGGTGTGCCGGTGGCCGGCGTCGACCGGTTGCGGCTGAACGCGCCGCTGGCGGTGCAGGATCTGCTCGCGGCGGTGCGCTTCGTGTTGCAGCCGGAGGACGATCTGTCGCTGGCGGCGTTGCTGGTGTCGCCGCTGATCGGCTGGACGCAGGACGAGCTGATGCACGCCGCGCCGCGCGAGCATGGCAGTCTGTGGCGGCATCTGACGCTGACGCTGCCCGACGAGCGGCTCGCGCCGCTGCGGGCGATGCTGTCGCGGGCGGACATTGCGACGCCGTATCAGTTTCTGGAGGAGTTGCTGTCGGGGACGCTCGACGGGCGGCGCAAGCTGTTGCGGCGGCTGGGGGCGGAGGCGCGCGATCCGATCGAAGAACTGCTGAACGCGGCGCTGTCGTTCGAGACGACATCGACGCCGTCGTTGCAGCGGTTCCTCGACTGGTTCGATCGCGGCGATGTCGAGATCGTGCGCGATCCGTCCGCGCCACTGGACGCCGTGCGGGTGATGACGGCGCATGGCGCGAAGGGATTGCAGGCGCCGCTGGTCATCCTGGCCGATGCGACGGTCGATCCGACCGCGGCGCCGCGGACCCTGGTACGCTGGTCGCCGGAGCCGGGCGCGCAGCCGATTCCGATCTTCCGGCCGCGGTCGGCGGAGCGGGGCGGGCCGCTGGACGAGGCGATCGCGACGATCGAGCGGCGCGAACTCGAGGAGCATTGGCGGCTGTTCTACGTCGCGGCGACGCGGGCGGAGGAACGACTGGTGATCGGCGGCGCGCTGGGAGTCCGCGCGAAGGGCGAGCCGCCCGTATCGAGCTGGTACGCGGCGGCGGCGCGGGCGCTGGATGCGCTGGGTGTCGAGGGGGAGGGCGTCAGGAGCTTCACCGGCAGCGAGGTGCAGGCGCCAGCAAAATCGCGGGCTGCGGCGAAGGCGAATGCGGCAGAACCGGTGACGCTGCCGGACTGGGCGCATCGGCTGGCGCCCGTCGAGAGCCGGCCGTCGCGCCCGCTCGCGCCATCGGCTGTGGGCGAGGACGAGGTGAGCGATCCGCCGCCCGGCCCGGCAATGCGTGCTGCGGCCGAGCGGGGGCGCCTGATCCACGCGCTGTTCGAACGGTTGCCACCCGTGTTGGCGGCCGACCGGGCCGCGAGTGCGGAGCGCTGGCTGGCGACCGCTGGTGGCGTGAGCGAGGCCGCGATCCGGCGCGAGATCGTCGGCAGCGTGCTCGCGATCCTCGACGATCCGGCGTTTGCGGACCTGTTCGGGCCGAACAGCCTTGCCGAGGCGCCGATCGCAGCGACGCTCACCAATGGGCTGGTTGTGTCCGGCACGGTCGACCGCCTGCTGATCGCGGACGATCACGTGCGGGTGGTCGATTTCAAGACCGGCCGGCGGGTGCCGGAGACGCTGGCGGACGTGCCGACCTATCACCTCGACCAGATGGCGGCCTATGCGGCGGCGCTGGCGACGATCTTTCCCGAGCGGCGGATCGAGGCGGCGTTGCTGTACACGGGCGGGCCGCGATTGTTCGCGCTAGAGCCCGCGCTGCTGGATCGTCACAAGCCGCGCTTTCGGGCGCGGGAGCAAAGCTAGGGCGTCGACGGTTGAGCGGCGGTTCGCGTCACCCTAGATGGGGTGCAAAGGAGATTATCCATGGCTACCAAGGCAATTACCGACGCCAGCTTCGACACCGACGTGCTGAAGGCCGATGGCCCCGTGCTCGTCGATTTCTGGGCGGAGTGGTGCGGTCCCTGCAAGATGATCGGGCCGAGCCTCGAAGAGCTGTCCGATGAGTTGGGTGAGCAGGTGACGATCGCCAAGCTCAACATCGACGAGAATCCGGATGCGCCCGGGCGTTACGGGGTGCGCGGTATTCCGACGATGATCCTGTTCAAGGCGGGTGCGCCGGCGGCGACGAAGGTCGGTGCTGAGCCGAAGGGGCGGTTGAAGGCCTGGCTCGAGGGCGCGCTGGCGTAAGGATTCGCGATCGATAGCCCCTCCTCTTCAGAGGAGGGGTTGGGGCGGAGGAGTCACCTAGCTTTCGTCTCGGTGAGACTTCCCCCACCCCAACCCCTCCCCTGAAGGGGAGGGGCTTTTTTGTTTATCGGTCAGGTGAACAGGACTTCTCGCGCCTGTTCCCATAACGCCGGCGAGGCGGCGGCGATCATGCCGCGGCGTTGGTCGCCGACGCGGTAATCCGTCCCGTCCGGACGGCGGACGACGCCGCCGGCTTCGCGCAGGAACAGCGATCCGGGCGCGTGATCCCATGGCAGCGTCTTCTGGAACAGCGCGATGTCGTTGGTCCCCAGCACCAGCCGGGGATATTGCTCCGCGGCACAGCGCGGCATCGGCGCGACGGTGAAGGCCTTTTCGGCGCGCGCGATCAGTGCCGCTCGCTCGTCGTCGGTCAAATGATAGGTCGCGATCACCGACGATGGTCGCTCGGCATTGCCCGGTTGCGCATGGACGCGCCCGTCGTCGATGTACGCACCGCCGCCGCGTACCGCATGGCACAGCCGCCCGGTCACCGGATCGAGTATCCAGCCGGCCTGCGTCTCGCCATCGTCGACCAACGCGATCATGATGCCGAAGGTGGCGATGCCGCTGGCATAATTGTTGGTGCCGTCGATCGGGTCGATGATCCACACCGCGCCGCGATCGATACCATCGACCAGTGAGGCATCCGCCGCCACCGCCTCCTCGCCGACGACGCGGATTGCAGAATCGAGCGCCGCCAGCCCTTCGGTCAGTGCCGCTTCGCTCAGCCGATCCGCGACCGTGACCATGTCATCCGCCGCTTTCTCCTCCACCTCGTCGGCGGCGAGGTTCCGGAAACGCGGCATGACGATGTCCGCCGCGACCTGCCGCATGAGCGCGACGACGGCGTCGTGGTGATGGTGGCGCATGTCAGCTCCGATAGTCGGCGTTGATCGAGATATAGCCGTGCGTCAGGTCGCAAGTCCAAACCGTCGCAACGCCATCGCCAAGTCCCAGGTCGACGCCGATCTCGACCTCGTGGCCCTTCAAATGGGCGGCGACGGGCGCTTCGTCATAGCCGTCTACCGCGAGTCCATCGCGCGCGACCTGAGTATTGCCGAAACGGATCGACAATGTGTCGCGCTCGGCCGGCTCGCCCGCCTTGCCGACCGCCATGACGACACGCCCCCAATTGGCATCCTCGCCCGCGATGGCCGTCTTCACCAGCGGCGAATTGGCGATCGACATGGCGATGCGGTGTGCGCTGCGATCGCTCTCCGCACCCGTGACGGCAATCTCGATCAGCTTGGTCGCTCCCTCGCCGTCGCGCACGACCAGCAGCGCAAGTTGCGCACAAAGGTCGGCGAGCGCGGCGGCGAAGGCGTCCGCGCCGTCGCTGTCGGGTCCGGTGAGCGGCGCATTGTCGGCCGCGCCGGTCGCGAAGGCGAGCACCGTGTCGCTGGTCGAGGTGTCGCCGTCGACGGTAATGCATGAAAAGGTGTTGCGATTGGCGGCGTTCAGCGCGGCTTGCAGGAAGCCGGGTTCCACCGCGGCGTCGGTGAAGACGAAGCCGAGCATCGTCGCCATATCGGGCGCGATCATGCCCGACCCCTTAATGATGCCGACCAGCGTCACCGTGCGACCATCGACGATCGCCGTCGTCATCGCGCCCTTGGGATAGGTGTCGGTGGTGCCGATCGTCTCCGCTGCCGCCTGCCAGTCGCAGGGCTGCGCCGCAAAGGCGGCGTCGAGCCCCGCCTCCGCCTTGTCGACCGGCAGGGGGACGCCGATCACGCCCGTGGAGGCGACGAAGACGTCGGATGGCTGGCAGCCGAGGTGCTGTGCCGTGCGGGCGGCGATCGCTTCCACCGCGGTGCGGCCGCGATTGCCGGTGAAGGCGTTGCTGTTGCCCGCGTTGACCACGAGCGCGCGCCCGGTGCCCAGCGTTAGCGCCTTGCGGCACCATTCGACTTCAGGTGAGGGGCAGCGGCTCTGGGTCAGCACGCCCGCCACGGTAGTGCCCTCGGCAAGCGTGACGAAGGTCAGGTCGCAGCGGTCCCACGTCTTGTACTGCGCACGTGCGACATGCGGCACGACGCCGGCGATCATCGGCAGGGCGGGGAAGGGCGTGGCGAGGGGGGAGATGGACGAAGACATGGCCGTGCCATAGGCTGCTTCCAAGACAGGGCAAAGACGCATGATCGATGAACCTCCGCCGGCACCTGTCATCTTGAAGGGTGATGTTCGGCCCGCAAGACCGCCGGGCGCGGGGCTCGTCGGCGACGGCAAGACGCTGATGATCGTGGTACTGGGCGGGATATCGCTGCTGCTGGTTGCGGCCCTTATCGTCGGCGGAATCGTGGTGTATCGGACGACCGAGGCGCGCGAACGGGAAATGGAGCGCGAGATCGCCCGACGCGAGGCGCATTGGGACCGGTCCGCAAGGCGGGCGGCACAGGGCAGCACCGATCCCGCGGAATGGATCACGGCGGACGATTATCCGGCGGATGCGCTTCGCCGGAACCAGGAAGGGACCGTGACCATCCGCTGGCAGGTGGCGAGCAACGGCCGCGCGACCGACTGCACGATCGCGGCGACGAGCGGGCACGCCAGCCTCGACCGTGCGGCGTGTCGCGCGATCCTGCGCAGCGCACGCTATCCGGCGACGGCTCCGGATGCGCCGCTGCGGACCCTCACGCGGCGGGTCGTATGGCAAATCCCCGACTGATCGCGGATTTCGGGTGTTGGGTCGCGCAGCCCGGAGTGGACGGGACGGCGACCGCATCCTATGGCGAACCCCGTGAACCTGCTGCTGCTTCTCTCCGCGCTGCTGTCCGCCCTGACCGGCGGCCACTCGGCGATGCGCGCACCGGCGGCGGCGCATGCGGTCGCCAGCGCCACGGCGACGGTGCAGGCCCAAGTGCGCGCCGCGCAGGTATCCTGCCGGCCGCCGCACGCGCTGGCCACGCTGGTCGAATTGGCTGCGGGTGTCATATCCCGTGCCAGCGCGGTCGTGTCATTCGCGCCGCTGTATGCGAGCCGCCGGCGCGAATAGCCTGCCGCGACGTTGCACCGGCTGCGGCCGATCCCACATCTTCATGATCCATGTACGCTGCGCGCCCCCGTGTCTCATTGGGCCGTGCGCGCTTCAGAACCAGGAATATCGTTATGTTCGGCGGCTTTGCCAAATCCCTGTTCGGTTCGTCCAACGACCGTTACGTCAAATCCCTGAACCCGATCGTGCAGAAGATCGCCGCGTTCGAACCGACGCTTCAGGCGCTGTCCGACGATCAGCTCGCTGCGCAGACGACCAAATTCCGCGAGCAATTGGCGAACGGTACCAAGCTCGACGACCTGCTGCCCGAAGCGTTCGCGACGGTGCGCGAGGCGGCGGTGCGCGTGCTCGGCATGCGCCATTTCGACGTGCAGATGATCGGCGGCATCGTCCTGCACCGCGGCGAGATCGCGGAGATGCGGACGGGTGAGGGCAAGACGCTGGTCGCGACGCTCGCCACCTATCTCAACGCGCTGCCGGGCGACGGCGTCCACGTCATCACCGTCAACGACTATCTCGCCGCGCGCGACGCGGAGTGGATGGGGCAGGTGTACCGCTTCCTCGGTCTGACCGTGGGCACGATCATCCCCAATCTCACCGACCAGCAGCGCCGCGATGCGTACAACAGCGACATCACCTACGGCACGAACAACGAATTCGGCTTCGATTACCTGCGCGACAACATGAAGTACGAACGCTCGTCGATGACGCAGCGCCCCTTCGCGATGGCGATCGTCGACGAGGTCGATTCGGTGCTGATCGACGAGGCGCGCACGCCGCTGATCATCTCGGGTCCGACCGACGACAAGTCGGAGCTGTACATGAGCGTCGATGCGATCGTGAAGCAGCTCAACCCCGACGATTACGAGAAGGACGAGAAGCAGAAGTCGATCATCCTGACCGAAAGCGGGACGGAGCGGATCGAGCGGATGCTGGAGGCGGCAGGCCTGCTGGAGGGCGCCAATCTCTACGATTTCGAGAACACGCAGGTCGTCCACCACGTCAACCAGTCGCTGCGCGCCAACATGATGTTCAAGGCGGATACCGACTATATCGTCAAGGACGACAAGGTCGTCATCATCGACGAATTTACCGGCCGCATGATGGACGGCCGGCGCTGGTCGGACGGCCTGCATCAGGCGGTCGAGGCCAAGGAAGGCGTCAACATCGAGCCCGAGAACCAGACGATGGCCTCGATCACGTTCCAGAACTATTTCCGCATGTACCCCAAGCTGTCGGGGATGACCGGCACCGCGGCGACCGAGGCGGCGGAATTCTACGACATCTACAAGATGAACGTCGTCACCATCCCGACCAACGTGCCGGTGCAGCGCGTCGACGAGGAAGACGAATTCTACAAGGATACCAACGACAAGTTCCGGGCGATCGCGAAGAAGATCCGCGAGCATGCTTCGCTGGGGCAGCCGGTGCTGGTCGGCACGGTGTCGATCGAGAAGTCGGAGTTGCTCAGCGAATTCCTGCAGCAGGAGGGCGTCGAGCATAAGGTGCTGAACGCGCGCTACCACGAGATGGAGGCGCATATCGTCGCACAGGCGGGCCGCAAGTCCGCGGTGACGATCGCCACCAACATGGCCGGCCGCGGCACCGACATCAAACTGGGCGGCAATCTGGAATTCCGTATGCTCGACGAGCATCCCGAATTCGATGAGGGCACGCCGGATTACGAGGCGGTCGCCGCGCGCATCCGGGCCGAGATCGAGGTCGAGAAGCAGGAGGTGCTCGCCGCCGGCGGGCTGTTCGTGCTCGGCACCGAACGCCACGAAAGCCGCCGCATCGACAACCAGTTGCGTGGCCGTTCGGGCCGTCAGGGCGATCCCGGCCTGTCACGCTTCTACCTCAGCCTCGACGACGATCTGCTCCGCATCTTCGGCCCGGACACGCTGTTCGCCAAGATGATGCGCAACAATATCGAGGATGGCGAGGCGATCGGCAGCAAGTGGCTGTCGAAGGCGATCGAGACCGCGCAGAAGAAGGTCGAGGCGCGCAACTACGACGTTCGCAAGCAGGTCGTCGAATACGACGACGTGATGAACGACCAGCGTAAGGTGATCTACGAACAGCGCGCGGACATCATGGATGCCGATGCGGTCGGCGACGTCGTCACCGACATGCGCGCCGAGACGGTCAACGTCATCGTCGGCGGGGCGTGCCCGCCCAATTCCTATCCCGAACAATGGGATATCGCCGGCATGAAGACGGGGCTGGCGGAGATCCTCAATCTCGACGTGCCGATCGACGAATGGCTGAAGGAAGATGCGATCGATCCGGAAGTGGTCGAGGAGCGCGTGCGCGAGGCCGCCGATGCGATGATCGCGGCCAAGGCGACGGAGTTGGAACCCGAAACCTGGACGCAGGTCGAAAAGTCGATCTTGCTCCAGAACCTCGATCATCACTGGAAAGAGCATCTGGCGACGCTCGATGCGCTGCGTCAGGTCGTCCATCTGCGCGCCTATGCGCAGAAGACGCCGATCAACGAATATAAGCAGGAGGCGTTCTCGCTGTTCCAGCGGATGCTCGATGCGATCCGCGAGGATGTGACGAAGACGATCGCGCATGCGCAGTTCCAGCTGCAGGCGCCGCCGGAACTCCCGGAGCTGCCTGATTTCATCACCACGCATTTCGACCCGTTCACGGGCGAAGACAATTCGAACGACGTGGATGCGGGCACGATGGGCCGGATCACGACGCAGATGCCACCCATGCAGATGATGCAGCCGGAGGCGCCGATGGGCGACAATCCCGAACATTGGGAAGGGCGGGTCAACCGCAACGCGCCGTGCCCGTGCGGTTCCGGACGGAAGTACAAACATTGCCACGGCGCGGTGACCGCGTAACGTCTCACGCCTCCTCCGCCTTGGCGGAGGAGCAGGCTGTCGCTTTGGCGGCGTCTGCAACGGACATGAAAAGGCCGGAACACCACAGGTGATCCGGCCTTTTTCTTCGGGTCCGAGGAAGCGAACGTTACTTCGGCAACACCACGCTTGGTCCGATGCTGTCGACGACGGCGCGTGCGTTGAAGGCACGCAGGTTATCGCTCGGGATCGGTCCCTTGCGCATCACGATCTCGGCGGTCGCTTCGTAACGGTCGATGGTGCGGACGTCGAAATCATTGCCCCACGGACCGAAGCCGCCACCGAGCCAGGGGTCCCAGCTGCGCCACCCGAACCCGCGGCCATAATAGCGCCATGACGGGCCCCAATAGCCACCGAAGCCGCCATAGCCGAAGCCGCCACGGAAACCGGGCGTGCTGTACGTACGGGATTGCAGATCGGTATCGCGGTTCGCCATGACGAAATAGTCATAGCCGTTCTGCAACGTCAGCTCGGCGGCACGGAACAGCAGATACCGTTCGACGGTATCGCGCGACGTGACGCTGTTCCCGGCGAAACTGACGAGAAAGCGGTTCGGTTCGACCTGGCGATCGCTGTAGCCGGTGCGGCTGAAGCCCTGCCCGGTGGCAGGGCGATAGGTAGTTTCGGTCGCGCAGCCCGCGACCATCAGGGTGGAAGCGGCGAGTGCCGCCACCACAGCCTTGCGGCCTAGATGCATCATGACTCCAATTCTCCATTCGCTCGCGGATGCGGCGAACTCTGCCGCTTGTAGTCGTGTCTAGTGGAACGAGCGATGAACGACTTGGCTCCGCCGCGCAACGCTTCGCCGCGGCTGGCGGCGCGCGGGCAAGGTCATTCGCCGATCGCGTGCAGCGCGATGCTGCGATCGTGCGGGCTGGTGCGATGTTCGAACAGATAGATGCCCTGCCACGTGCCGAGCGCCGGTGCGCCATCGACGATCGGGATCGACAATTGCACCCCGGTCAATGCCGTCCTGAGATGCGCAGGCATATCGTCCGGCCCCTCGTCATCGTGTTCGTACATGTCGCCTTCCGGCGCCAGCCGGCTGAAGTAGGCCTCCATATCGCGCCGAACGGCAGAAGCGGCATTCTCCTGGATCACGAGCGATGCCGACGTGTGGCGACAGAACAGCGTCAATAGCCCCTGGCTAAAGCCTTGGGCAGCAACCCATTGCCGAACGTCTGCGGTCATCTCCACCAGTCCTTGCCGACGGGTGCTCACGCGCAGCATGCCGGTCGCCTGTCTCATCGCCTGTTCCTCCGGTTCGACTCATTCAACCGATGCCGGCCGAATGCGTTCAAACCAACCCCGCCCATCGAGAGCTGGCCTACAAGATGGCCGGTTGTGGGTTCGGCGGTCAGGCCTGTGGCCACAGCCTTGCGATATCGGCACCGTTCAGGGTTCGTCGGACGCTCGGCTCCGGGCCTTCCAGTACCAGATACGCCGATGCCTGCGCCGCGGCGTCCATACGCCGCCAGCGATCGAGACATTCGTGCACGGATGCGCGCCACGGCTGGTGAATCGATGCGACGAGTTGCGCACTGGCGGTACGGGACGGCGTGTCCAAGGGAATGATCCTGTCGATCCGGAAATATGTCTCGCGACGACATACCCGAGAATGACCACCGCGCCGTTAACGTCGATTGATCGGAGGGTGGTTCAGCGGGACTGCGGGTCTCCAGTGGCCGTCTTGCTCTTGCCGGTCACGGCCATCAGCACGGGAACAGCCAGCAGGGCGGCGGCCATGGCACCGATCGCGACTTCGAGAACAATCATCGTCAACCTCTCCGAAAGGGAACGTCGGCGTTCCTCGTCTGGGGCGATGATGTCGGTTCGCAAGGCGTATCGCAAGGGCGATATTGCAGCCCGTGCCGCAGAGGCCAGCCTGATTCGACGATATATGGAAAATGGCTCCCTGAGTAGGATTCGAACCTACGGCCGCTCGATTAACAGTCGAGAGCTCTACCGCTGAGCTATCAGGGAACGTCGTCGTGGAGCGCGTCTATACCCGGCAGAAATCGTGATGCAACCCCGTATCGCCGGTTTTTCGCGAACCAGCGCTCAGGCGACGAATTGCTCCATCGTGATCCGGTCGTCGAGGGCATGTTCGGGATCGAACAGCAGGGTAAGCTCGCGCGAGCGGTCGATCGCGACCGACACCTCGGCAACGTCGCGAAATTCGCGCTGGTCCGCGACCGCCGATACCGGCCGTTTGGCGGAATCCAGTACCCGCAGCGAAATGCGCGTCTTGTCGGGCAGAATCGCCCCGCGCCAGCGACGCGGACGGAACGGGCTGATCGGCGTCAGCGCGAGCATATTCGAACCGAGCGGCAGGATCGGTCCCTGCGCGGACAGGTTGTAGGCGGTCGAGCCCGCCGGGGTCGCGACCAGGATACCGTCACACGCCAGTTCGGGTAGCACGACGCGATCGTTGACCGTCACCTCCAGCTTGGCGGTCTGACGCGTCTCGCGCAGCAGCGATACCTCGTTGATCGCGGGGGCCTGATGGACCCGCCCGTCGACGCCGGTGACCGTAGCGACCAGCGGCGTGACCTTGAACGGCTTTGCCCGCTCAAGCCGCTCGCCGATACCGTGGCGCCGCCACTCGTTCATCATGAAACCGACCGTGCCGAGGTTCATACCGAACACCGGCACCGCCAACCTGCGACGATCGAGCAGCCCATGCAAAGTCTGCAACATGAAGCCGTCGCCGCCGAGCGCGATGATGACGTCGGCGTCGGCGGGGTCGACCCAGTCGGCGGCGTCCGCCAGCTCGGCGGCCGCGGCCTGCGCGGGGCTAGTGGGCGAGGCGACCAGCGCCCGCCGCTCATAAAGGCTCATCCGCCGGTAACGCTCATATGGCGTGCCACCGCCGGTGCGGCGCCCGCCTCGATTCGAAAATCGTGACGGGCCGGCTTCCGGGACAGCCCTCGGTCGATCGCCTGGTCCAGGCCGTCGATGCCGCCATCGCGCAACGCCCCCTTCAGATCGACCTGATCGTCGTGGCCGAGGCACATGTACAGCTTGCCCTCGGTCGTCAGCCGCACGCGGTTGCAACCATCACAGAAATTCGCGGTCAGGGGGGAGATGAGGCCGAGCCTGGTTGCGCTGTCGCCGACCCGCCAGTAGCGCGCGGGCCCGCCCGTGCGATGGGTATCACGAAGCAGCGGGAAGCGAGCGGAAAGATCGTCGAATACGCGGGTGAGGGGGACGAAGCGATCGGTCCGATCTTCGTCGATCGCGCCCAAGGGCATCGTCTCGATCAGCGACAGATCATGGCCCTGATCGACGCACCATTGCAGCATCGCCGGGATCTCGTCTTCGTTAAGCCCGGCAAGAGCGACCATGTTGATCTTGACCGCGAGCCCCACCGCCTTCGCAGCGGCGATTCCGGCCAGCACCTGTGTCACGTCGCCGTGCCGCGTAATGTAGCGGAAACGGTCAGGGTCGAGGCTGTCGAGGCTGACATTGATCCGACGGATACCCGCATCGACCATCTCAGCGGCGTATTGCGCCAGCCGCGTGGCATTGGTGGTCATCGTCAGTTCGTCGAGACCGGCGCCGACATGGCGCCCGAGCCGGCGGACAAGGTCGCCGACATCGCGGCGGACCAGCGGTTCGCCACCCGACAACCGGATCTTGTTGACGCCACGCGCGATGAAGCGTTCGGCGATGATCGCGATTTCCTCGAGGCTGAGCAGTTTCGCGCGCGGCAGGAACGTCATCTGTTCGGCCATGCAATAGCGGCAGCGCAGATCGCAGCGGTCGGTCACCGAGATGCGCAGGTATCGGATCGTGCGTCCCTGCGGATCGACAAGGGCCATCGGCGCACCGACGCGAGGGCCGGCGACCGGCGATGGATCGTCAAGGGGCAGGGGGCTTGTCATGTCACGGAGCTAGGCCGTCAACCGTCGCGGGACAAGTCGGTTCCATTTCGCCCTCGACCGCCGGCTTTCCATTGCCGGTTAACGTTCGCCTGCCTACGCTGGGATCGATGGGGAAAGACGCCGGTCATGCGACGCTGTTCATCGTATCGATCGACGATCGGGACGAACTGACCGCGTTCGTCCGGGATCAGTGCCAGGATCAGGGGTGGTCCGTCATTGCCGATGGTGGCGGTGAGGGTGTCGCCGGCCGCGCGCTCGCAAGCGGCGCAGGCGTGATGATGGTCGACGCGCGTCGCGACGTGGCCATGGCACTGCCCGACGTGCGAGCGCTGGGTGGTCTGGTCGGGGCCACCGGCGGCGTGCTGCTGGTGCTGACCGCGGAGAACGGCGACCTTGACGAAATCCTCGCTGGCGGCGCGACGCACTTCTATGTGGATCGCGGCGATGCGGACGAGTTGCGACACGTCCTGCGCTTCGCGGTCCGGCATGCGATGCGCGATCTGGCCGACCGTCGCGGATCACGCTTCGGCGATCATATCGAGCACGATGGCATCGGGCCATGGATCGCCGGGCGGCTGGGCGAGGGTGCACATGTCGGTGTGCTGATGATCGCCTTGTCGCGACTCGATATTCTCAATGCCGCGCGCGGGCGTGCCGCTGGCGACACGCTGATCGCCGAGGCGCGGGCGCAGGTGGAGGCCGTGACGCAGAGCCTGTTGGGGCCTGCGGCGATGGTGATTACGCCGGGGGGCGGTGACATCATCGTTGCGGCGGCGGCGTCCCCTGCTGTTCTTGCCCGACTCGCCGCGGCGCTGGATGCCGCCCTGGCGCGGCCGCTGGCGGTAGGCGTGCGACAGGCGGTGCTCGGCAGCCGCTGGGGCATGGCGGAAAGCGATTCCGGTGACGACGCGGCCCGGCTGTTGCGACGCGCGGGCGAGGCGCTCGTCGCGGCAAAGGCGAGCGATGGTGCGATGATCCGGATCGCCGGACCGGAAGGCGCCGCACCGCTGGACTCGCTTGCCATCGACCTGCATCTGGCGATCGAGCGCGGCGAGATCGACGTGCTGTTCCAGCCGCAAGCACCTATCGACGGGCGTCACGTCACGGGCGTGGAAGCGCTCGCCCGATGGAATCACGGACGGCTCGGCCCGCTGGGCGCGGACGCCCTGTTTGCGGCGGCGGATCGTGCCGATCTGGGCATCGCATTGTCGGATCATATTCAGGGGCTGGTGCTCGGCCGGGTCGCGCGCTGGCCATGCAGCCTCTCCGGTCTGCGCGTGTCGCTCAATCTGACCGCGGGGGATCTGGGTCGGCCGGGCTTCGCCGCATTGTTCCTCGATCGCGTCGCCGCGAGCGGTGTGCCGTTCGAAAGGCTGACGGTGGAGATCACCGAAACCGGCGCGATCCGTAATCTGGAGACGGCCGCAGACGTACTCTCCGCGTTGCGCGTCGCAGGAATGCGGGTCGCCCTCGACGATTTCGGTACCGGATATTCCAGTCTCGCCTATCTGACGGCACTGCCGCTCGATTACCTGAAGCTCGACAAGGCGCTGGTCCATGGCATTGAAGGCACCGCCCGCCATCGCGGTGTCGTGCGTGCAGTCATGACGCTGGCACGCTCGCTGGAGCTGGCTGTGATTGCCGAAGGAATCGAAACCGAGGCCCAGCGTCGGGCGCTCGCGCAGGAAGGATGCACTTTCTATCAGGGGTATCTGCTGGCCGAGCCGCTGGATGAGGCATCACTGATCCGATTGCTGGAGACAGAAAAATGCTGATACCTCTGATCGTGCTCGCAACGTCTGCGGCGCCGGTTGCCCGGACGCAGGACCCGGACGCCGCCATACGGGCGGTGATGCAGGACAGCGCCGTCGGCTGGAGCACAGGCGACGTGCCGCGGTTCCTGGCCATCTATGCCGACGACGCCGTGTTCGTCACGGACAAGGGGCTTGTCCGCGGCAAGGCGGCCATCGCCGCGCGTTATTCCAGGACCTATGGCGCCGATACGAAACAACGCGGCCGATTGTCGTTCCGAATGCTTGGAACACGGCGGGTCGATGCAACGCACCGGATGCTATGGGCACGATGGACCCTGGCCTATCCCGGTGGCAAGCAGGCTACCGGCATGACCTCATTGCTGTTCGAACGGAAGCCCGACGGCTGGAAGGTCGTGTCCGACCACAGCAGCTAGAATTCCTGTATTCCTTTCCCAAGGGGGCAGGACCGAGTAGGTCAGGCTGCCGCTTTTGCCAGCCCCCTCGATAGTTGTAATGCACCGTGGAGCCGCGACTTGGCATCGGGCCAGGCGCGTTGCAGCACCAGCTTGCTGTCGGGACGCAGTTTGGCGACGCCGTTGAGGCGCTCCACGTACGCCAGCAGCCCGGCGACATTGGGCGGGGTGTCGTCGTGGAACGCGACCAGCACGCCGCGCGGGCCGACGTCCATCTTGGCGATGCACGCCTTTCTTGCGTTCAGCTTGATCATGATGACGCTGATGAGGTTTTCCGTTGCCTCGGGCAGCGGGCCGAAGCGGTCGATCATCTCGGCGGCGAACGCTTCGATCTCGCGATGTTCCTCCAGTTCGTTGAGGCGGCGGTAGAGGCCCATGCGCAGGTCGAGATCGGGGACGTAATCGTCGGGGATCAGGATCGGCGCGTCGACGGTGATCTGCGGGCTGAAATCGCGCGGGCGGGTGGCGAGGCCACCGGCCTTGGCGTCCATGATCGCCTCTTCGAGCATCGCCTGGTAGAGTTCGTAGCCGACCTCCTTGATATGCCCCGACTGTTCGTCGCCGAGCAGATTGCCAGCGCCGCGGATGTCGAGATCGTGGCTGGCGAGCTGGAAGCCGGCACCCAGTGAATCGAGGTCGGACAGCACTTTCAATCGCTTTTCCGCCGTCTCGGTCATCTGCCGTTCGGGCGGGGTGACGAGATAGGCGTAGGCGCGCGTCTTCGACCGGCCGACGCGGCCGCGGAGCTGGTAGAGCTGGGCGAGGCCGAAGCGGTCGGCGCGGTTGACGATGATCGTGTTGGCGGAGGCGATGTCGATGCCGCTTTCGATGATCGTGGTCGAGACCAGCACCTCGAACTTCTTGTCGTAGAAGGCGCTCATCCGCTCTTCGACTTCTGTCGGGCTCATCTGGCCGTGTGCGACGACGTAGCGGATCTCCGGCACCTCGTTGCGAAGGTATTCCTCGAGGTCGGGCAGGTCGGCGACGCGCGGCGTGACGATGAAGCTCTGGCCGCCGCGGTAATGTTCGCGCAGCAGCGCCTCGCGCAGCACGATCGGGTCCCACGGGATGATGTAGGTGCGGACCGCGAGGCGATCGACCGGCGGGGTCTGGATCACCGACAGTTCGCGGATGCCGCTCATCGCCATCTGGAGCGTGCGCGGGATCGGCGTCGCGGTGAGGGTGAGCATGTGGACGTCGGCGCGCAACGCCTTCAGCCGCTCCTTGTGGGTGACGCCGAACCGCTGTTCCTCGTCGACGATGACGAGGCCGAGGCGCTTGAAGTCGATGTTCTTCGCGAGCAACGCGTGCGTGCCGATAACGACGTCGATCGTGCCGGCGGCGAGGCCTTCCTTCGTCTGCTTCGCCTCGTTGCCGGGCACCAGCCGCGACAGGCGGCCCATGTTCATCGGGAAACCTTCGAAGCGAGCGGTGAAGTTGTTGTAATGCTGGCGGGCGAGCAACGTCGTCGGGCAGACGACCGCGACCTGCTTGCCCGCCATCGAAGCGACGAACGCGGCGCGGAGGGCGATCTCGGTCTTGCCGAAGCCGACGTCGCCGACGATCAGCCGGTCCATCGGCTTGCCCGCGGACAGGTCGCCGAGCACATCGTCGATCGCGCGGTCCTGATCGTCCGTCTCGGCATAGGGGAAGCGATCGACGAAGCTAGGGTAGCCGCTCGCGTCGGGTTCCAGCACGTCGCCGGGGTGCAAGGCGCGTTCGGCCGCGGTCTTGATGAGTTCGCCCGCGATCTCGCGAATGCGCTCCTTCATCTTCGACTTGCGGCGCTGCCATGCCTCGCCGCCGAGGCGGTCGAGCGACGCGCCCTCTTCGTTCGAGCCGTAGCGGGAGAGGACTTCGAGATTCTCGACCGGCACGAACAATTTGTCGCCGCCGGCATATTCGACCGCGACGCAATCGTGCGGGGACTTGCCGACGGGGATCGAGGTCAGGCCGAGGTATTTGCCGATGCCGTGGTCGCTGTGGACGACAAGGTCGCCCGGCGTCAGTGCGGCGATTTCGGCAAGGAAGGCGTCGGCCGACTTCTTGCGCTTGGCGCGGCGGACAAGCCGGTCGCCGAGCATGTCCTGTTCGGTCAGCACCGCCACGTCGGGCGCGGTAAAGCCGTGGTCGAGCGGCAGCACGACCAGCGCGACGCCGGCGCTCTTCGAGATGTCCGCGACGCCGAGCGCTTCCTGCCAGCTGTCCGCCGCCTTGCCGCCGTTGAGACCGTGGTCCTTGAGCAGATTGCCGAGCCGTTCGCGGGCGCCGATCGAATAGCTGGCGAGCACCGGCTTCTTGCCCTGCTTGCGCAAGGCCTTCAGGTGATCGACGACCGCTTCGTAGATGTTGGTGCCGTTGCCACGTTCGGGGCCGAAGTCGCGGGCGCCATCGACATTGAAGTCGAGGACGGTGGCGCTTTCGGGTTCGTGGAACGGCGTGGTCAGGTGCGCGTGCGCGGCGTCGAGGCCGGCGGCCCATTCCTTCGCGTCGAGGTAGAGCGACTTGGCGGCGAGCGGGCGATAGCTGCCGGGCTGGGCGGCCTCGGCGCGCTGGCGGTTCTCGTAATAATCCGCGATCGATTCCATCCGCGCGTCGATCGCGCCGGGGACGCCGAAGTCCCGGACGATGACGTCGTCGGCGGAGAGGTGGTCGAACAAAGTCGCCAGCTTGTCCTCGAACAGCGGCAGCCAATGCTCCATGCCGGCGAGGCGGCGTCCGTCGCTGATCGCCTGATACAGCGGATCGCCTGTCGCGGTCGCGCCGAACTTGTCGCGGTAGCGGGTGCGGAAGCGCTTGATCGATTCCTCATCGAGCAGCGCTTCGGAGGCAGGCAGGAGGGTGAAGCCGTCGATCCGGCCGGTGGTGCGCTGGTCTTCGGGGCTGAAGGTACGGACGGTCTCGATCTCGTCGCCGAAGAAGTCGAGGCGCAGCGCCTGTTCCTCGCCGCTGGGGTAGAGATCGACGATGCCGCCGCGGACGGCATATTCGCCCTGATCGTGGACAGTTTCGGTGCGGACGTAGCCGTTCGCCTGCAACAGTCGCGCGAGGTCGTCGCGGTCGATGCGTGCGCCGGGTTCGAGCGTCGCGACCAGCTGGCGGATGCGGAAGGGGGTCAGGACCCGCTGTGTCGCGGCGTTGGCGGTGGTGAGGACGAGCCTCGGCGCCTTCGACGCGCGCTGCAACTGCCACAGGGCAGCGATGCGTTCGGCCATGATCCGCAGCGTCGGGCTGGCGCGATCGTAGGGCAGGCAGTCCCAAGCTGGAAAGTTGATGACTTCCAGTTCGGGCGCGAAGAAGGCGGCGGTTGCGGCGATCGCGCGCATCGCCGCGTCGTCCGGCGCGATGAAGACGGCGCGACCGCCCTTGCCGGAATGCGCCGCCGCGCGCGCGAGATCGGCGAGCAGCGCAGGCTGGAAACCGGCGGGAACGCCTGCGAGCGTCAGCTGGGTCTTGGCGCCGAGGATGGTCTTCAGGTCGGGCATCTATGCTCCTCCCCTCCCTGGAAGGGAGGGGTCGGGGGTGGGTTGGGTCCAAGCGATACGGTCAATCGGGGTCTCTCTGGTGACGTAGCGCCAGGTCTCCACTCACCCCAACCCCTCCCTTGCAAGGGAGGGGCTATCGCTACTTATCTTCCGTCACCGCGTTACCGGGACGTAACTCAGCGAGCGCATCTGCTGCATCATCGGGCCGTTCCATTCGAGCGGGCAGGGCAGCGAGCCGATCGCCCAGCCCATGATGTCGACGTCCTGTTCCTCCAGCAACGCCTCGAACCAGTCGAGTTCCTCCGGCGTCCAGCCCGCGCCATGCGCATCGAAGAAGCCGCCGATCATCAGATCGGCCTCCTTCGTGCCGCGATGCCAGCTTCGGAACTTCAGGCGTTTCAAACGGATGGCGTGATCCATCAGGCTTCCAATGCAAATAGCCCGATGACCGCTGGCGGCGGTTATCGGGTCGGGTATAGCAGCCATGTAGTCATGCGCCCCGATATCCTCAATCCGCTGTTCGCCGAAGTCACCGCCCTGAAGGGCGTCGGCCCCGCGCTCGCCAAGCCGCTCGACCGGCTGGGGCTGGAGCGGGTGGTCGACGTCGCCTTCCACCTGCCGAGCGGATGGATCGACCGGCTGCCGCGGGAGGAACTGGACGTGGCGGATGCGGGGCGGGTGATCGCGATCACGCTGACGCCGCGTGATTATCGGACCAGTAGCGGGCGTGGGCCGACGCGTGTGCAGGCTGTCGATGCCAAGGGGAATTACGTCAGCCTCGTCTATTTCGGCGGATCGTCGGGCTGGGTGAAGAAGCTGTTGCCGCTGAACGAGCCGCGGCGGGTATCGGGCAAGCTCGAAAGCTATGGCGAGATGCTCCAGATCATCCATCCCGATCTGGGTGAGCCGGATGAGGTTTTTCGGGAGCGGGAGGCTATCTACCCGCTGTCGGAGGGATTGACCTCACGCCGGCTGGGCGGGTTCGCAGCACAGGCATTGGACCGTGCGCCTGTCCTGCCCGAATGGATCGAGCCGGGGCTGAAGGCGAAACGCGGCTGGCCGGACTGGCGCGAGGCGTTGCAGCGCATCCACGACGATCCCGCCGACAAGGTGGCACGCGAGCGGCTCGCCTACGACGAGATCTTCGCCAACCAGCTCGCGATGACGCTCGTTCGCGCCGATACGCGTAAGCGGCGGGGCAGGGCGCTGGTCGGCGACGGGAGACTGCGCGATCTGCTGAAACTGCCCTATACGCCGACGGGCGCGCAATCGCGGACGGTGGCGGAGATCGAGGGCGATCTGGCGCAGACCGCGCCGATGCTGCGGCTGCTGCAAGGCGATGTCGGGTCGGGCAAGACGTTGGTCGCGGCGATGGCGCTGCTGATCGCGGTGGAGGCGGGGGCGCAGGGGGCGATGCTCGCGCCGACGGAAATCCTCGCGCGCCAGCATTACGAGACGTTGCGCAAGATGCTCTCCGGCCTGCCGCTGGAGATCGCGGTGCTGACGGGACGCGACAAGGGCAAGGCGCGCGAGGCGACGCTGATGGCGCTCGCGGCGGGCGAGATCGATATCCTCGTCGGTACGCATGCGATCTTTCAGGAAGCGGTCGGTTACCGCGACCTCGCGCTGGTCGTGGTCGACGAGCAGCATCGCTTCGGTGTCGCCGAGCGGATGATGTTGCAGGCGAAGGGTAAGGCGCCGCCGCATCTGCTGGCGATGACGGCGACGCCGATCCCGCGCACGCTGACGCTGGCGCAATATGGCGAGATGGACGTCAGCCGGCTCGACGAGATGCCGCCGGGCCGCGAGCCGATCGAGACGCGGGTGGTGTCGGAGGACCGGCTGGACGAGGTCGTCAATGCGATCGGTCGCCACATGGCGGATGGCGGGCAAGCCTATTGGGTCTGCCCGCTGGTCGAGGAGAGCGAGAAGAGCGACCTTGCCGCGGCCGAGATGCGCGCCGGGTCGCTGCGTGCACGCTTCGGCGAGCGGATCGGTGTGGTTCATGGGCGGATGAAGCCCGCCGAAAAGGACGCGGTGATGGAGGCGTTCGCCGGTAACCGGCTGAGCGTGCTGGTCGCGACGACGGTGATCGAGGTCGGCGTCGACGTACCGAACGCGACGCTGATCGTGATCGAGCACGCGGACCGGTTCGGTCTTGCCCAATTGCACCAGTTGCGCGGGCGCGTCGGGCGGGGCGGGGGACTGTCGCGGTGTCTGTTGCTGCGCGGTACGTCGCTCAGCGAGACGTCCCGGGCGCGGCTGGCGTTGATGCGTGAGACCAACGATGGCTTCCGGATCGCCGAGGAGGATCTGCGGCTGCGTGGCGGCGGCGAATTACTGGGCACGCGGCAATCGGGTGAGGTGGCGTTCCGGCTGGCGCTGCCGGATATGCTCGCCGACCTGCTGCAATGTGCGCAGGACGACGCGCGGTTGCTGATCGATCGCGATGGCGGGCTGGAGGGGCCACGCGGACAGGCGGCGCGTGTCGCCCTCTACCTCTTCGATCGGGATGCCGGCGTGGCGCTGCTGCGATCGGGATGAGCTCGCTCAGGCGCTCATCGCGCCTAGTACCATGTGATAGCGGTTGGCGGCGATTGGCCGTTCCAGTTGACAACCGATCCGCCCGCCCAGCGCCCAGCGAACGGCGACCTGTACCTCCCCCACGACCGGCAGTTGTATACGCAGCCATTCGCCGACGCTGACCGGCGCGTCGCTACGGATCATCAATCCCTGCGGCGACAGATTGACGATCAAGACCGATACGGACCGTCGGTCCGCCAACATCGCGCGACTGCGGTGATGGACCTCGTCACGCGGCTCGGTGCGATCGTCGATTGGATTCGTCGCTCCAGTGAACACTACGCACTCCTCACGGCCAGGGCGCTGACCGTTTCGGACTTATCGGTACATCGAACCTGTTTACAGAGGCTTACTGCCCCGAAATGAGCAGGCCGTGGTTCTTCTTTCCCGCTGACACGCGAATCGGCTCGTCAGCGACGGAAATCATCAACGTATCGTCATCGACGCGCTCCCCGTTCACCTTGGCGCCGCCGCCTGCCACCAGTCGACGGGCTTCCCCTTTCGACTTCGCAAAGCCGAGCTGGAGCAGCGCATCAATGATAACGATCGATCCGGCTTCGACCGTGACGGCAGGCAGCGCGTCGCCGCTGCCACCCTCCTCGAACGTCCGCCGCGCGGTTTCCGCGGCCTGTTCGGCAGCGTCCCGGCCGCGGCACATCGCCGTCGCTTCGTTGGCCAGTACCTTCTTCGCCTCGTTGATCCCTGCACCCTCGCGAGCTTCCAGTTCGACGATCCGGTCCAGCGGCAGGTCGGTGAACAGTCGCAGGAAGCGGCCGACGTCGCGATCGTCGGTGTTCCGCCAGAATTGCCAGTAATCGAAATGCGACAGCTGGTCCTCGTGCAGCCACACCGCGCCGGACATCGTCTTGCCCATCTTGCCGCCGTCCGCCGTCGTGATCAGAGGCGTGGTGACGCCGAACACCTCCGTGCCGTCCATCCGCCGCGACAGTTCAATGCCATTGACGATGTTGCCCCATTGATCGCTGCCGCCCATCTGCAACCGGCAGCCGGCGCGGCGGGAGAGTTCCAGAAAATCATAGGCCTGAAGGATCATGTAGTTGAATTCGAGAAAGCTGAGCGATTGTTCGCGGTCGAGCCGCAGCTTGACGGAATCGAAGCTGAGCATCCGGTTCACGCTGAAATGCTGGCCGACATCGCGCAGGAAGGGGATGTATTCCAGCTGGTCGAGCCACTCGGCATTGTCGAGCATCACCGCATCGGTGGGGCCGTCACCGAACGTCAGGAAGCGTTCGAAGATGCGCTTGATCGAGGCGACGTTCGCCTTGATCCCCTCTTCACCGAGCAGCTTGCGCGCTTCGTCCTTGAAGCTCGGATCACCGATCTTGCCGGTGCCACCGCCCATCAGCACGATCGGCTTATGACCGGTCTGCTGGAGCCGGCGAAGCAGCATGATCTGGACGAGGCTGCCGACATGCAGCGACGGTGCGGTCGGATCGAAGCCGATATAGCCCGGCACGACCTGCTTCGTCGCGAGCGTATCGAGCGCGGACGCATCGGTCATCTGGTGGACGTAGCCGCGCGCGGCGAGCGTGTTGAGCAGATCGGACTGGTAGGTCATGCGCGCCGGTTAGCAAGGCGCGGGCGTTCCCGCTAGCTGCCCCTCTGGTCACGGGGCAATTGCGCCTGGGGATCGACCGGCGTGCGGCCCTTGCGCAGCTCGAAATGCACCTCCGGCCGATCGGCGAAACCGGTGTCGCCCGACAGCGCGATCGTCTGGCCGCGCTTCACGCTCTGGCCGCGCTGGACGAGCAGCTTGCTGGCGTGGCCATAGACGCTGGTCCAGCCGGTGCCATGCTTGACGATCACCAGCCCACCCAGCGCAGCGATCCCGTCGCCGGCATAAGCGACGACACCATCGGCCGTGGCGTGGATCGGGGTCGAGACGGGGACGGCGATCTTGATGCCGTCGTTGCGTTCGCCGCTCTTGCCGGGACCAAAGCGGCGGACGACCTGACCCTCGACGGGCCAGACGAAGCCGCCCTGCAACCGCGGCGGCGCGGCGACGACGGCAGTCGGGGGAAGTACCCGGCGAGGAGTTGCGACGGGCTTTGCCGGTGCCTGCCGCGGCGCTGGTGTCGGCTCGCCCCCGGTGAGGATGTCGTCGATATCGAGGCGGAAGGCGGCGGCACGATCGGCCCGGCTAGGCGGACGTGCCGGATCGCCGGGGATCAGCACCCGCTGGCCGGCACGCAGGACATAGGGTTCTTCGAGTGCGTTCGCGGCGACGATCCGCGACCATTCGACGCCATAGGCGCGGGCGATGGCGATGCCCGTCTCGCCCTGCCGGACCAGATGGTAGCGACCGCCGGGGATGGTCAGCGTCTGGCCGAGCCGGATGGTGAATGGCGGTTGAAGGCCATTGGCGCGGGCGATCGCTTCCGATCCCGCGCCCGTACGTTCGGCGACGCGGCGCAGCGAATCGCCCGCCGTGACAGTGTAGCTCTGGTCGGCCACGATCTGGCCATCGGGCCTGACAGGGCGGGCCTCCCACGCGGGTTTGGCGGTGGGCGGCATGGCGACATCGCTACGCATCCCGGATCCGCGGGCGGGAAGATCGTCGTTCCGATCCGAAGGCGGATCATAGCGCTGCGGACCGCCGCGCGTCACGGGCGGGGGAGCGTCCGCTTCTGGGCCGGCGCCGCCGACGCTCGGGATGCAGGCGGATAACGCGGCACCGGTGAGCGCCGTACAGCCGATGATCCGCCAGCGTCGCATCCGCCGTCTCCTAACCGCGGGGTTCGAGCCGGGTAAGCCCGCCGAGATACGGTTGCAGCACGTCGGGCACTGCGACCGATCCGTCCTGCTGCTGATAATTCTCCAGCACCGCGACCAGCGTTCGCCCGACGGCCAGCCCTGAGCCGTTCAGCGTATGGACGAAGCGGGTCGCCTTCTCGCCCTCAGGCCGATAGCGGGCGTTCATCCGACGGGCCTGGAAATCACCGCACGTCGAGCAGCTCGAAATCTCCCGATAGGTGTTCTGGCCGGGCAGCCACACCTCCAGATCGTAGGTGCGGCGCGCGGTGAACCCCATGTCGCCCGCACACAGCAGCATCCGGCGATACGGCAACCGGAGCGCATCGAGCATGCCCTCCGCACAGGCTGTCATCCGCTCGTGTTCGGCGTCGGATGCGTCCTCGGGCACGATCGACACCATCTCGACCTTGTCGAACTGATGCTGGCGGATGTAGCCGCGGGTGTCGCGACCGGCCGCCCCGGCCTCGGACCGAAAGCAGGGGGTCAATGCCGCAAAGCGCAGCGGTAGTTCTCCGGGGGGCAGGATCGCCTCGCGCACGATGTTCGTCAGCGACACCTCGGCGGTTGGGATCAGCCAGCGGCCATCGGTGGTGCGGAACAGGTCCTCGGCGAACTTGGGCAACTGGCCGGTGCCGAACACCGCCTCGTCTTTTACCAGCAGCGGCGGCGCGACCTCTTCATAGCCATGACGCTGCGTCAGGGTATCGAGCATGAACTGGCCGAGCGCACGCTGGAGCCGTGCGGCGGGACCACGGACAAGCGTGAAGCGCGCGCCGGCGATGGCGACGCCGGTTTCGAAATCCAGCCCGATCGCCGGACCGATGGCGTCATGCTCCTTAACTGGAAAGGCGAAATCGGGGATCGTGCCGCGCTCATGGACGACAATATTGCTTTCCTCGTCCTCGCCGTCCGGGACATCGGCTGCGGGCAGGTTGGGCAGGGCGGCGAGCAGGTCGTCCAGTGCAGCGGCAGCGGTGCTTTCGTCGGCGACCAGCCGGGGCAAAGCGTCCTTCAAGATGGCGACCTCCGCCATCAACGCCTGCGCTCGCGCCTCGTCCTTCTGCGCCTTGGCCTGGCCGATCTGCTTGGACACGTCGTTGCGGCGCGTCTGCGCCTCTTGCGCCCCGGCGATCGCGGCACGGCGGGCATCGTCAAGCGACAGCAGGGTCGCTGCGTGCGGGGCGACGCCGCGGCGGGCAAGGGCGGCGTCGAATGCGGCGGGATCGTCCCGGATGGCGCGGATGTCGTGCATAGTCTCACGGCTATGGCGGGCTGTCCGCATGCGCGCAAGCCGGCAACCCTCTCGTGCCCCGCCGCGTTAAGACCCGTGATTGCAACGACCAGGAGTAAGCGACGATGCAGATCCCCCATAACGCGTTCGTGCTGGTTGCGGACGGGCGCAAGGCCTTGTTCTTCCGCAACGAGGGCGATGCCGAATACCCCAATCTGCAGGTCGAGCACGCCGAGGAGCATGTGAACCCGGCCGATCGCGACCAGAAGACCGACGCTGCGGGCGGTGCCCGGTCGACGCAGAGTGGCGCCGGTGCGCCGGCAGTGGCGCAGAGTGGATCGAACCATGCAAGCGGCGGCGGCGCGCAGTTCGCGCCGTCACGTGGATCGATGGGCGAGACCGACTACCATCAGCAGGAGGAAGATCGCTTTGCCGCGGATACGGCGGACATGCTCAAGCGACGGGCCCTGGCGAACGAATTCGAATCGTTGATCATCGTCGCCCCGCCGAAGACGCTGGGCGAGTTGCGGAAGCACTATCATAAGGCGGTCAGCGAGCGGTTGACGGCCGAACTGGCCAAGGATCTGACCGGTCATTCCGTGCCTGATATCGAACAGGCGCTCCGTTCCGCCTGATCGTCGCGAAACAAAAAAAGGGGCTGCCGAACGATCGTCCGGCAGCCCCTATATTTGGCTTGGCCGAGGCGTTCAGGCGGCCTGCGGTTTCGCCAGTCGCTTGCGGGCGACCAGCGCCGCGGCAGCGGCGCCGAACAACAATACCATCGGCGGCGCAGGAACCGGTGCGGGCGGACCGCCCGACGATCCGGTCGAGCCATTGGATCCCGACGAGCCGTGGTGACCGCTGGAGGTCCAGCCGCCGTTAGACGACCAGCCGCCGCTGGTGCTCCAGCCCTTGGAACTCGAGCCGTAGGACGAACTGCTCGACGAGGTGGAGCTGGAACCGGACGACGAACCGCTGCTGCTCGACGAGGACGACACGTTACCGCTCGACGAGGACGAACTGGATGACGATACGTTGCCGCTGGAAGAAGACGAGACGTTGCCGCTCGACGACGAGGATACGTTACCGCTCGACGATGAAGTGCTGCTGACGTTGCCCGACGAGGACGTGCTGCTGACGTTGCCGCTCGATGTCGAGGACGTGCTGCTCACGCCGCCGGTCGAGGTCGACGATCCCCCCGTCGAGGTCGATGATCCGCCCGTCGAGGTGGACGAGCCGCCGCTCGACGTTGAAGAGGACGAACCGCCCGACGAAGTCGATGACGATCCGCCGCTGGACGTGGACGAGATCACGATGCTGCCGCTCGATCCCGACGAACCACCGCCGAAGAAGCCGCCCCCGAATCCACCGCCGAAGCCGCCCCCGAAACCGCCGCTGCCGCCGACGACCACCGGCACGCCGCCGCCACCGCCGCTGATGAAGCCTTCGGATGCGGGCAGGGGTACCGGAACGGGTGCGGCCTGGCTCGCCACCGTCACGACTGCGGGTGCGCAGGCGGTGGTCGTGGTCGTCACGATTCGCCGGCGGGTGCCGCCGTGACGGACCGCTGCGACCTGACGGCGGGCGACGACGCGCTTCTTGGCGTGCTTGACGTAGGCCGGACGGTTCGGGCGCTCTGCGACGTGCACAGCGCCACCACCGATCAACGCTCCCCCACATGCGCAAGCGCACAATTTAGCCAAAGCCATCCGTACGGACATAACGTCTCTTTCTCGTTGCTGGCGCGACTGCCCCAGAATCCCGGTCGCAGCAGAGCATTGCCGCTATGCTACCAAGTGCAAAACAAACGATTAAGCGCAAGTTCGTTAATCATGATCTTGGCCCAATGAGTCGCTTTTCTTGGTCCCGGTCGGACGCCATCGCCGTTAACGTGCCAGAGTGGAACAGAAGCTGACTGCCCTGTTTACCATCGCGACCCTCTGGAACCCTGTATCAGGTGATGCGCGAAAGCCGCAATTCGCAATAAACGTTCGTGACCGGGTACGATTCGGCAACTCCAGTCGCTTGTGGTTCTGTTCGCGCACGATTATAGGCGCCTTCACCATTTGGGGGCGGCCCCGAGGTCAACATGGGGCCGGAGGGAGAGTGGTATGGCAACGCAAGTCAGTCGCGTACACGATATGAATTCCAATCCGTTACCGGCCAATGATGCCGATGATGGATATCGGCCGAGTGCCGACGAACCGTTCATGAGCCTGCGACAGCAGGCGTATTTCCGTGACAAATTGCTGAAGTGGAAGGACGCGATCCTGCAGGACGCGGCCGGTACGCTAAACCAGCTGCAACTCGATTCCTTGCGTGAGTCGGACCTGACCGACCGGGCGTCGAGCGAAACTGACTGGTCTATCGAGTTACGTACCCGCGATCGGCAGCGGAAGCTGGTGTCCAAGATCGAAGCGGCGATCCGGCGCATTGATGAGGGCGAATACGGCTATTGCGAGGTGACCGGCGAACCGATCAGCCTCGGCCGGCTGGAGGCGCGCCCGATCGCCACGATGACGCTGGAGGCGCAGGAACGTCACGAGCGCAACGAAAAGATCTCGCGAGAGGATTGAGCTGCGGTAATCCGGGCGGCACGGTTTCCATGCGGCGTGGTTAAGGGTTTGGCTATTCTTCGCCGTTACGCGCAGGACAGGCTATCGGCTCGGCACCCCGTCGCCCGGACTCCGACGGCTCGAACAGCAAGGTACGTTTCAAACATGGACAGCTTCTCCTACGACCCGTCTTCCAAGGCCGATGACGCCGGCGGGTCGCAGCGCAGCCGTTCGCGTGACAGCCTGTTCCTGATGGCGCAGCTTCGTTTCAACGGAGAGACGACGGTGCGCGAGGTGCGGGTCCGTAATCTGTCCGAAGGCGGCCTGATGGTCGATTGTACCAACGTGAAGGATACCGGCACGCCGGTCAGCCTCGATCTGCGCGGTATCGGCGAGGTAGAGGGCAAGGTCGCCTGGTGCACCGAAGGTCGCATCGGTATCGCACTCGATCGACCGATCGACCCGAAGCGTGCGCGCAAGCCGGTGACGGGCAAGCGCTGATACGAAAAGCCCCTCCGCGAAGGGAGGGGCGAAGCGACGGCTAGAGCCCGCTGAGCTCTTCCTTCAGTTTCAGCTTCTTCCGTTTCAGGTCGGCAATCATCGCGGAGTTGGGCATCGGGCGATGAGCTTCGTCTGCGATGCGGCGGTCGAGTGCCGCATGCTTGGTCTCCAGGGCCTGCTGATGCGTCGTCTGCATTTCGGTGTACCTCCTGATGCACGCGTGTTGGGGAACCGAGTAAACCATCGGCAGGCTTAAAAGTCCTCACCCAAATTGGTGAACGCGATTAGCCGAGTGGATGCGCGCGACGACTTGGTGCGGCGGCTCCGCTCGGCTAGGGAGGCGCCAGGTGCCAGGGGGTTTTGGATGGACGAAGCGCAGATCATCGCCCGGCTCGACCTGCTGCGGATCGAGCATCGCGACCTCGACGCGGCGATCGATGCGCTGGCACTCACCGGCGTGCCCGACCAGTTGCAGATCGCGCGGCTGAAGAAGCGCAAGCTGCGGCTGCGCGACGAGATCGCCAATTGCGAAGATCAATTGATCCCGGACATCATCGCTTGACGCCGAGCGGCCGTAACGGCGCTATTTTGGTACACCTGACGTTCACGTGTCGCTGTGCAGCGACGGCATGCTGTGTCACCAAGGCGACATGACCGGTCGCAGCAATGAATCCCGCATCCATCGTCGACTGATCGACGCCCTCTATACGGAGGCCATGCTGCTTGCGGACGAGGCGCGTTCATATTTCGACGAGGCCGGCCGTGCCGAGCGCGAGGCGCTGGACCCGCTGATCCGGGTAGGGTTTTCCTGCGAATCGCTGAAGGTCACGACACGCCTGATGCACGTCATCGCGTGGCTCCTGACCCAGCGCGCAGTCGACGCCGGTGAATTGAAGCCGCGCGATGCGCTGGATGCAGCGCGACGACTGGGCGGCGCGCCGCAATTCGATGCCGATCTGGTCGGCGCACTGCCGCAGCGTGCACGCGCGCTGGTGGAGGCGAGCGCGAACCTCCATCGACGTGTCGGAATGCTCGACGCCGCGCAGGAGACGCAGCCAGATCACAGCCCGGTGCATCAGCTGCACAACCGGTTGGCGCTGGCGTTCTGACCCGTCAGCCACACCCGGGCGAATTAGCCCGCCAGCCGCGCCTTCGCCGCAGCATATTCGCTCGATAGACGTGCGACACGGTCCGCGACGCTCTCGACGCGATCGACGACACCGATGCCCTGACCCGATCCCCAGATGTCGCGCCACGCTTTGGCTTTCGATCCGTTGCCGCCGCCGAAATCCATCGTCTTGAGATCGCCCTCGGGCAGATTGTCGGGGTCGAGACCCGATGCGGCGATCGAGCTGCGCAGGTAGTTGCCGTGTACGCCGGTGAACAGGTTGGAATAGACGATGTCCGCTGCCCGGCTGGCGACGATCGACTCCTTGTATTCGGGAGCGGCATTCGCCTCGGCGGTCGCGATGAAGGGTGAGCCGATATAGGCGAAATCGGCGCCCATCGCCTGCGCCGCCAGCACCGCGCCGCCGGTTGCGATCGAGCCGGATAGCGCGAGCGGCCCGTCGAACCATTGGCGGATTTCCTGGATGATGGCGAACGGCGACAGCTTGCCGGCATGGCCACCCGCGCCCGCCGCCACCGCGATCAGGCCGTCGGCGCCCTTCTCCACCGCCTTGCGGGCGAAGCGATCGTCGATGACGTCGTGCAATGTGATCCCGCCCCAGCCATGGACTGCGGTGTTCAGATCCTCGCGCGCGCCCAGCGAGGTGATGACGATCGGCACCTGCCATTTGGCGCAGGTTTCGAGGTCGGCCTCCAGCCGATCGTTCGATTTGTGGACGATCTGGTTGACCGCGAACGGCGCGGCGGGTGCGTCGGGATAATCGCGATTGTGCGCGGCCAGTTCCTCGGTAATCCGGTGGAGCCATTCGTCAAGCAGCGCCTGGGGCCGCGCGTTGAGCGCGGGGAACGAGCCGACGATCCCGGCCTTGCATTGCGCGATCACCAGTTCCGGACCGGAGATGATGAACAGCGGCGAACCGATCACGGGCAGGCGCAGGCGGTCAAAGATGGTGAGTGTCATAAGCGTCGGCATCCTCTCGGGATCGGTTGTTTACCGAAACCGATCTTGCTGTCCAGCAAGCCACGGGACGGTTTTGCAGCCACCCGCATCTTGCCGTGGTCAAACAAAGGCGTATGGGCGAAATCATACACCCAATCCGGAGTCGCGTTCCTCATGAAGCTTGCCTTCGCCACCGCTCTTGCGCTCACCGTATCCACCCCGGCACTCGCCGCGGGCAGCCTTCCGACCAACGTCGTTCCCGTCGTCTACGACATCTCGGTGACGCCGGATGCGCAGGCGATGACCTTCACCGGCACCGAGACGGTGCAGATCGACGTCAAGGCCGCGACCACCACGATCACGCTGAACGCCGCTGATCTGGCGCTGTCGGCCGCGACCTTCGACGGCAAACTGGTCCGCTATGCGCTGGACAAGGACAAGCAGCAGCTGACGCTGACGCTGCCGACCGCGGCGAACGTCGGCCGCCACACCGTCGGCTTCAGCTGGAGCGGCAAGATCGGCCAGTCCGCCGCCGGGCTGTTTGCGATCGATTACACCAATCAGGACGGATCGAAGGCGCGGATGCTCGCGACCCAATTCGAGGCTCCCGATGCGCGGCGGTTCGCACCGATGTGGGACGAGCCGGCGTTCAAGGCGAAGTTCCGGCTGAAGGCGGTCGCGCCCGCCGGCCAGCTCGCGATCTCGAACATGCCCGTCACCAATGTGGCGAAGCAGGCGAACGGGACGCAGCTTTACAGTTTCGCCGAGACGCCGGTGATGTCGAGCTATCTCCTGTACCTCGGCATGGGCGATCTGGAGCGCAAGACCGTGATGGCCGGAAACGTCGAGATCGGCGTCGTCACCCGCCGCGGCGTGTCGGGGCAGGGCGATTACGCGCTGGAACAGGCGAAGCGGATGCTGCCCTATTACAACGATTATTTCGGCCAGCCCTATCCGCTGCCCAAGCTCGACATGATCGCCGGCCCCGGTTCCAGCCAGTTCTTTGGCGCGATGGAGAATTGGGGTGCGATCTTCTACTTCGAGCCCGAATTGCTGTTCGATCCGCAGCGCGCGACCGAGAGCGGGCGTCAGCGTATCTTCACCGTCGTCGCGCATGAAATGGCGCACCAATGGTTCGGCGATCTCGTCACCATGCAATGGTGGGACGACCTGTGGCTGAACGAAGGCTTCGCGTCGTGGATGGAGAACAAGGCGGCGAACGACCTCAATCCGGCGTGGAAGGCGGAAGCTGCGGCGGTATCGAGCGATCGCGAGGCCGCGATGGGCATCGACGCGACGGCCGCAACGCATCCGATCATCCGCAAGATCGAGACCGTCGACCAGATCGGCGAGGCGTTCGACGGCATCACCTATTCGAAGGGGCAGGCCGTGATCGGCATGCTCGAATCGACGCTGGGGCCGGATACGTTCCGCAAGGGCATCCGCAGCTACATGGCGAAGTACAAATACGGTAACACGGTCACCGAAAACCTGTGGGCGGAACTGTCCGCAGCCGCCGGACAACCGGTGGCGGAGATCGCGCATGGCTATACGTTGCAGGGCGGGGTGCCACTGGTGACGCTGTCGAACGCGCGCTGCGCCGGCGGCACCACGACGGCGACGCTGGCGCAGGGGCGGTTCGGGCTGGATGCCACATCGAAGACGCCGCAGACGTGGCAGGTGCCGCTGGTCGTCAGCACGCTGGGTGGCGGCGAGACGCGGACGATCGTCACTGGTCCGGCGACCAATGTGTCGGTCAAGAGCTGCGGCACGCTGCTGCTCAACAAGGGCAAGGGTAGCTATACCCGCGTCATGTACGACCAGCCGACCCATGACGCGCTGGTCCGCGACTATACGAAGCTGCCGCTGGCGGACCGGCTGGGAACGCTGGCCGACGACTACGCTTTGGCAGCCGGTGGTTATCAGGACCTGTCGCGCTTCTTCTCCACGATGGGGCAGGTCGGCGTCGCGGCCGATCCGCTCGAATGGTCGCTGGTTGCCGGGCGCCTGGGTGGCCTCGGCGGGCTGTACGAGGGAACGCCCCTCGCCGATCCGCTGCGTGCGAAGTCGGTCGCCATCCTCGCGCCGGTGCTCCAGCGCATCGGGTTCGCCGCCACGCCGGGTGAATCCCCGCTGGTCGGCAACCTTCGCGAAAGCCTCGTCGGACGGCTCGGCGCGAATGGCGATCCCGAGGTGATGCGGCAGGCGCGCACCTATGTCGGGCAGCTTGCTGGCAACCCGACCGCGATCCCGCCCGCGATCCGCCAGCCAATCCTGTCCACCTACGCGATCAACGCCACCGCTGCGGACTGGGAGCAGCTGCTGGCGCTGACCAAGGCGGAGACGAACCCGGTCGCCAAGAACCGCTTCGTCTCGCTGCTGGGTGCGGCGAAGGACGATACGCTGGCGACGCGGGCGCTGGAGCTGTTGAAGACGGACACCTTCACCGCCCCGCAAAAGGCGGCGCTGCTGCGTGCGGTGTCGGGCAGCCATCCCGACATGGCGTTCGACTGGGCGGTCGCAAATCGCCCGCTGGTCGAGAGTTTCCTCGAGGAAAGCAGCCGTTCGAGCTTCATCGTGAGCCTGGGCGGTGGATCGAACGATCCCGCCATGCCGGGCAAGATCACTGCGTTCGCCCAGACGCTGCCGGAAACCTCACGCAGCCCGGCTAAGCGGGTCGTGTCGGGTATCGCCGTGCGCAAGGCGGCGGCGGACCGCCTGCGTCCGGCGGTGCAGGCCTGGGTCGCCAAAGGGAAGTGAGGTGGCTCCCCGGTTACGGCCGGGGAGCGGTTTCGCGAGGAGATGCGGGCCGGACCGCGTTCAAGGCCGTCGACTCGGACCGGCGTGCATCTAACCCCGTCCTATTGTCAGCTGATCATGCGATGCGGAACGAATACCGGCGCTGAACCTGTTCAAACCGGGGTGGGGCCGGCAGGATCGTGACCCGCTCAGCCGCCGGCCTGACCCGGAATGCCCGTGACGTCGGCCATGCCGTCGTCGCCCAGCGCGATCAGCCAGGCACTGTTGTCGAGGCAGCGCACCGCCCACACCGGCTTGCCCTGACGATCCGCCTGACGGGTCGCTTCGGCGATGCCCTGGCATGGACGCTTGGCGTCGTCGATCGCGCGATAGAGAACGCCGTTCAGCTGGCGCGGCGGCAGCGCCAGCACCTTGGCGATATAGCCCGCTTCTTTCGGCGCGGCGGCGGTGTTGGCGGCGGGTTGCTCCGCAGGGGGTGATCCGCATCCTGCCAACATTGCGACCAGACCAAATCCCATCACCGCTTTCATGCGCATCGTATGTATCCCCGCCGATCGTGCCGCTTCAGACATAGGCGGCCGAACGGGTGAACGACAAGCGCGCCGCCTGCGTTCCGGTTGATCTTCGCGCAGAACCGGTGGCACAGGCGAATGCATGAACTGGCAGGTTTCCATCGAGCGGTATGGCATCGAGGCGCAACCCGTAGTGGTGATCGACGGCTTCGCCGATGCGGATCGTTTTCGCGACGACGCTGCTTTCCTGTCGTTTGCACCGATCGGCCCGCACTATCCGGGTATTCGTGCGATCGTGGCACCGGCGATGTTGCGAGATCTGCTCGCGCGGCTGCAGCCGGTCGCGGCCGAGGTGTTCGGGACGGCGGGGCTGGAGGTGGTCGATGCTTTCTATTCCATCGTCACCACGCCGCCTGCCGCACTGACCCCGATCCAGCGGCTGCCGCATTTCGACGAGGTGTCGCCGACGCGTCTCGCGTTGCTCCATTATCTGTCACCCGATGAGGGCAGCGGCACCGCCTTCTACCGGCATCGCAGCACCGGCTACGAATCGATCCGGCCCGATCGGCTGGCGTCCTATCGAACGGCGCTGGAGATGGATTTGCAGCGTCATGGCATACCCGATGCTCGATACATCGCCGGTGACACGCCGGTGTTCGAACAGGTCGCATCGTACGCCGGTCGGTTCAACCGCGCGATCCTGTATCGCTCCAACACGCTGCACTGTGCGCAACTGCCGGAGAAGATGGCGCTCGATCCCGATCCGGAGACGGGACGCCTGACAGTGAATACCTTCCTGAACGGGACGTTTTAGGCAGGCTCTGTTGCAGAAAAAGCACGGTCTCTCGAATGCCCCCTGAATACGTATGTGGTCGACTTCACGCGCTTTCCCACCGGGTTCAATAGCCCGCCAGACAGTCAGCCGATCGTCCGCGATGGTAGCGAACGGGGGCATGGCGCCACGCAGGGGGAGGATTTCTCATGTCCCACATCGATTCCCGTTTTTCGAAGCGCGCGCGGATCGCGCTGCGCTCCAGCTCCGTCGCGATCGGCAGCATCCTGCTGGTCACCGGTGGCGCGGCGTTCGCGCAGGAGGCGCCGAACCCGCAGTCGCCGACCGCCAACCCGCCCGCCGCCGCGACCGTACAGTCGCCGGCCCCCGCCGCCGAGCCGACGCCGAACCAGAATATCGCTCAGGCGCAGACGGTCGACGATGCCGCCGCCGGCGATGCGGACATCGTCGTGACCGGCATCCGTGCTTCGCTCGCCAACTCGGCCAAGATCAAGCGTAACTCGACGCTGATCGTCGACAGCGTCTCGGCCGAGGATGTCGGCAAGCTGCCCGACGTCTCGATCGCAGATTCGCTCGCCCGTCTGCCGGGTGTCACCGCACAGCGTCTGGAAGGGCGTGACCAGCGCCTGTCGATCCGCGGCCTCGGCCCCGATTTCTCGACCACGCTGCTCAATGGCCGCGAGCAGGTGACCGTCGGCGACAACCGCGGCGTGGAATACGATCAGTACCCGTCGGAATTCTTTCGCAACGTCAACGTCTACAAGTCCGCCGATGCCTCGCTGATTGCTGCGGGCATTTCCGGCACCGTCGACCTGCGCATGTTGCGTCCGCTGGAACAGTCGGGCCGCATCTTCGCGATCAACGCGCGCGGTCAGATGAACGGCATCGACAATCTCAACCCGGATTCATCGCGCTACGGCTATCGCGCCTCGGCGACCTATGTCGACAAGTTCGCCAACGACACGCTTGGCATCGCCATCGGCGTATCCGGCACGCAGACGCCGTCGCAGAACGAACGCTACAACGCCTGGGGCTATAACGGCACCGGCACCGCCACCAGCCCGTACATCCTCAACGGCGCCAAGCCTTACGTCCAGTCGAACGAACTGAAGCGTTACGGCGCGGTAGGCACGATCGAATGGGCGCCCTCGGACCGCTTCCATTCGACGTTCGACGCTCTCTATTCGGATTTCACCGAGGAACAGCGCCTGCGCGGCATCGAATTCCCACTCGCCGGTCAGCTCGACGATCCGACGAATGCGACCGACAACGGGACGACCGCGTCAAACCTGACGTCGCAGGACGGCTTCGTGACAGGCGCTACGTTCAACAACGTCTTCGCGGTACAGCGCAACGATTATAACAAGCGTTCGGCGAAGAACCTGTCGCTCGGCTGGAACAACGATTTCAAGCTGACCGATACGATCCACTTCAACGTCGACGCCAGCTGGTCGCGCGCCAAGCGCACCGACTTCCTGCTGGAAACCAACACCGGCACCGGCTTTGGCAAGAGTGGCGTCGCCGATACCGTGCGGATCACGCAGAACGGCAACGGCACCTATTCGATCGCGCCGACGCTGGATTACACCAACACCAACATCTTCAAGCTCACCGACCCGCAGGGCTGGGGCAACAACGGCACGCAGCAGGTCGTGCAGTCGGGCTTCCTCAACCAGCCGAGTTTCAAGGACGACCTGAAGTCGCTCCGCGCCAGCCTGAACGGCGAGTTCGAGGGGAGCCTGCTCAAGAGCTGGGAAGTCGGCGCGAATTATAGCAAGCGCAAGAAGACCAGCGCCTACACCTCCTACTTCCTCTGCCCGCGCGGCACCGGCACCGGCTGCACCGTCGCGAGCGGCACGCCGCGTACCGGCAACGTGCCGAGCGAGGCGCTGCTCGGCACCAACATTCCGCTCGATTACCTCGGCATTCCGGCGATGCTGACCTACGACCCGCTGTATGTGTACAACAATTCGCTGACGGCGGCATTCGACGGGCGCCCGTCCGCGCTGGTCCGCGACAATCGAGTGATCGAGGACGTCTATACGGGCTACGCCAAGCTCAACATCGACGGCGAGCTGGGCGGCAAGGCGGTCAAGGGCGCGATCGGCGTTCAGGTCGTCCGATCCGAACAGCGCTCCGTCGGCCAGATCGCCAGCCTCGTCGGTACGGTCGTGACGATCGCGCCCGCTGACCAGACGGAGAAGTACACCAACGTGCTGCCGTCGGCGACCTTCTCGGTCGAGCTCATCGACAACGGCTTCGTTAAAATGGGTGCATCGCAAACCATGGTCCGCCCGCGCCTCGATCAGGAGCGGGTGACGCAAGACGTGGCTGTGAACATCGGCAATATCGGCCAGACGCCGATCGGCCAGTTCCCGGTCTTCTCATCCACCGGCGGCAACGTCGCACTACGGCCGTACCAGTCGACCAACATCGATCTGTCGTTCGAAAAGTATTTCGACGCTGGCGGATACGTCGCGCTGTCGGGCTATTTCAAGGACCTGACCGACTTCGTCGATCCCAACAATACGCTGCCGTTCGACTTCAGCGGTCTGCTCGGGGCATTGACGCCAGCGCAGCAGGCGCAGGTGACCGCGTCGGGACAGACGATCGGCACGGTCAGCGCGCCGGCTAATACGGGGCGTGGCGACGTGCTGGGTGTCGAGGCGACGCTGTCGCTGCCGTTCAAGGCGATCACCAGCACGCTCGACGGCTTCGGCGCCTTCGTCAGCGGCAATTACACGCAGTCGACGATCAAATACGCCAATGCGGCGACCGCCATCACCTTGCCCGGCCTGTCGAAATACACCGCCAGCGGCACCGTCTATTTCGAGAAATGGGGCTTCCAGGCGCGCGCCAACTACCGCTACCGCTCGTCGTTCCTGGCGGAGGTCGCCGGTCTTTCCGCAAATCCGACGTACCGGACGGCCAAGGCGGAAGGCATTCTGGATGCGCAGATCGGCTATGAATTCCAGGAAGGGTTCCTTCGGGGCTTCTCGATCCTGGCGCAGGCCAAGAACCTGACCGACCGGCCGTTCATCACCTATCAGAACGCCGATCCGCGGCAGGTAATCGACTACCAGCGCTATGGCCGCGATTATTACGTCGGCGTCACCTACAAGTTCTAACCGAGGTTCCTCCCCCGAACCACCTCAGGGCTGTCGTCGCAGGACGGCAGCCCTTTTTCTTGTTATGAGAGGGTGCCATGTCCGACCGGCCCATCACCACGATCGTCATCGCCGGCGGCGGCACCGCGGGGTGGATGGCTGCCGCGACGTTCGGACGGTTCCTCGAGCAGGGCTACCGTATCCGACTGGTCGAATCGGAGGAGATCGGCACAGTCGGCGTGGGGGAGGCGACGATCCCGCAGATCCGCCTGTTCAATCAAGCGCTCGGCCTCGACGAAGACGCGTTCCTCCGCGCGACCGGCGGCACGTTCAAGCTGGGCATCAGCTTCGACGGCTGGCGGGAACCCGGCCACAGCTACATGCATGCATTCGGCGACGTGGGCCGCGACGTCGGGTTGATCGCGTTCCAGCATTACTGGCTCCGCGCCAGCAAGCTGGGGATCGCAAAGCCGCTCGTGGCCTACGCCCTGAACGAGGTCGCGGGCCGCGCCGGGCGCATGCATCGCGGCGGACCGCTGACCGCGGCGACGATCCCGGCGATGCCCTACGCCTTCCATTTCGACGCAGGTCTCTACGCCGCCTACCTCCGTCGGTTCGCGGTCAACCGTGGCGTCGAGAGAACGGAGGGCAGGATCGCGGAGGTCGAGCGCGACGGCGAAAGCGGCGATGTGGCGGCGCTGGTCCTCGCATCGGGCGAGCGGATCGCGGGCGACCTGTTCCTCGACTGCACCGGCTTCCGCGGCCTGCTGATCGAGGGCGCACTCGAGACGGGGTACGAGGACTGGACCCGCTGGCTACCCTGCGACCGCGCGGTTGCGGTGCCGAGCGCCAATGTCGGCTCACCTTTGCCTTACACCCGTGCCATCGCCCGCGAAGCCGGCTGGCAATGGCGCATCCCGTTGCAGCATCGCACCGGCAACGGCCACGTCTATTGCAGCGCCTTCATCGATCAGGATGCGGCGACGGCGACGTTGCTCGCCAATATCGAGGGCGAGCCGCAGGCGGACCCGCGCCACCTGCGCTTCACCACCGGCCGGCGAAAGCTGGCGTGGAACCGCAACGTCGTCGCGATGGGGCTGGCGAGCGGCTTCCTCGAACCGCTGGAATCGACCAGCATCCACCTGATCCAGTCGGCCATCGCGCGGCTGGTCAAGCTGCTTCCGGCGTTGCCGATCGCGGATGCGGTGCGCGCCGAATACAATCGCCAGACCGATTTCGAGATCGAACGCATCCGCGATTTCCTGATCCTGCATTATTGGGCGAACGGCCGGTCCGAACCCTTCTGGCAGGTGTGCCGATCGATGGCGCTGCCCGATACGCTCCAGGCCAAGATCGCGCTGTGGCAACAGGCCGGCACGATCACGCGCGAGCATGAGGAACTGTTCACCGAGGACGGCTGGCTCCAGGTGCTGGCGGGTCAGGGGGTGGAGGCGCGGGCGCACCACCCGCTGGCCGATCAGATCGGGGCAGAGGATCTGGCGGAGTATTTGGAAACTCTGGAATTATTGTACCGGCGAGAGGCCAATGCGATGCCGATGCACGGCGACTATATCGCGCAGCATTGCGCGGCGAAACGCTGAGATCGAGGTCTGCTTGCACCCCACCTCCCGCCGTCATCCCGGCAAACGCCGGGATGACGGATAGAGAGGGCCGGATGGACCGCGCTAGCTCGACCCGCGCACGATCAACCGCGGTTGCAGCAGCGCGGTATCCGTCAGTTCCTCGGCGATCCGCCGCAGCAGCGTGTCGACCAGCACCTCGCCCGCCTTGCGGTAATCCTGCGCCACCGTCGTCAACGGCGGCTGCGTCGTCGCGGCGGCGGGGATGTCGTCGAACCCGACGATCGCCACATCCTCCGGCACGCGCAGGCCCGCCTCCGACAACGCCCGCACCGCGCCGAGCGCGATCAGGTCCGACGCCGCGAACAGCGCGTCGAACGGTAATTCCCGCGCCAGCAGCCGCTTCGTCGCATCATAGCCCGACTGCTCTACCGACAGCGCATCGGCGTGCAGCCCCGGATTCACCGCCAGCCCTGCCTCACGCAACGCCGCACACAACCCGCGATAGCGGTCGCGGAATTCGGGATAATGATCGTCGGCATCGCCGATGAAGCCGACCCGCCTGGCGCCGCGCGCGATCAGATGCTCGCCCGCCATGCGCCCGCCGGCGACGTTGTCGCAGCCGATCGTCACGCCGATATTGTGGCTGTCGACCGAACCCCAGCGCACGAAATGCGTCCCCTGCGCGACCAACGCCTCCAGCCGCGCCTTGTAAAGTTCGTAGTCGCCATAGCCGAGCAGGATGATCCCGTCCGCCTTGCGGCTATCCTCGAAATCCATGTGCCAATTGGCCGACAATTGCTGGAACGAGGTCAGCAGGTCATACCCCCGCGCCGCGCATGTGCGCAGGATCGACCCTAGCATCGACAGGAAGAACGGGTTGATGAAGCTGCCGTCGTCCAGCGGGTCCTCGAAGAACAGCAGCGCCAGCGTCATGCTCTGCCCGCGGCGCAGCGAGGATGCGTTCTTGTCGACCTTGTAGTTCAGTTGCCGCGCGATCGCCTCGATCCGCATGCGGGTGGCGCCGCTCACGGTGCGGTCGCCGCGGAGCGCACGGCTGACGGTGGGTTGCGAGACGCCCGCGAGGGCGGCGATATCGAACGATGTCGGTTTGTCGCCACTCCCCGGCGCGCCCCGGCCTCTAGTCTTCACGGCCATGCCGTGAGCTTACAGCAGTCGCGGGCATCGCGAAAGCGCCGCTGACGGCGACCTGAATACGTATGCCCTTTGCTTGGCTTGGCGCGTCCGCACCCGCACAACACCGTCACGTATGCAGCCGGCGAAGGATCGGCACGCGCAACACTCGAGGGGATGCATGCTGAAGCTGGCCACCAAGACCGCGACCGCGCTCGCGCTGCTGTTCGCCGCCCCCGCGGCGAGTGCGCAGGCGACCGACTATCGCGCGCGCCTGCCGCAGGACGAGGTCATTTATTTCCTGCTCCCCGACCGGTTCGAGAACGGCGACACCGCCAATGATCGCGGCGGGCTGAAGGGCGGACCGGCGACCACCGGCTTCGATCCGATCGCCAAGGGCTATTACCACGGCGGCGACCTGAAGGGACTGACCAAGCGCCTCGACTATATCCAGTCGCTTGGCGCGACCGCGCTCTGGGTCGGGCCGGTGTTCAAGAACAAGGCGGTGCAGGGCGGACCCGGCCAGCAATCCGCCGGCTATCACGGCTATTGGATCACCGACTTCACGCAGGTCGATCCGCACCTCGGCACCAACGCCGATTTCGACGCGCTGGTGAAGGCCGCGCACGCCCGCGGGATGAAGGTGTACATGGACATCATCATCAACCACACCGCCGACGTGATCCAGTATCGCGAATGCGGCGGCAAGACGGATTGCACCTACCGCAGCCGCGCCGGTTACCCGTACCAGCGCAAGGGCGGCGTCGCGGGCAGGGCGATCAATCCGGGCTTCGTCGGTGACGGCGTGCAGACCGCGGAGAACTTCGCCCGGCTGACCGACCCGGCCTTCGCCTACACGCCCCTCGTCCCCGCGGCGGAGCGGACCGTGAAGGTGCCGGCGTGGCTCAACGACCCAATCTATTACCACAATCGCGGCAACACGACGTTCCTCAACGAAAGCAGCACGATGGGCGATTTCGTCGGGCTGGACGATCTGATGACCGAGCATCCGAAGGTGGTCGAGGGGATGATCCAGATCTACGGCGACTGGATCGACCGCTACGGCATCGACGGCTTCCGCATCGACACCGCGCGGCACGTCAACCCGGAGTTCTGGCAGGCGTTCGTGCCGGCCATGCAGGCGCGCGCGAAAGCCAAGGGTATCCCCAACTTTCACATCTTCGGCGAGGTCGCGTACGAGACGCTGGATGTAGGCAGCCTCGCCAAATACACGCAGGTCGACAAACTGCCCGGCGTTCTCGATTTCGCAACGCGGCAGGCGATCCTGGAAACGGTGACTGCGAAGCAGCAGCCCGACGCGTGGGATAAATTGACGCTCGGCGACAGCCTGTACGCCGGCGGCTACGACACCGCGGTGACGCTGCCGACCTTCGTCAGCAATCACGATGCGGGGCGGCTCGCCACCTATCTCCGCAAGGCATTGCCGCAGGCGAGCGACGACGAGGTGCTGAAGCGTGTGGCGCTCGCGCATGCGATGCTGCTGACGCTGCGCGGGGTGCCGACGATCTATTCGGGCGACGAGCAGGGCTTCGTCGGTGACGGCAATGATCAGGACAGCCGCGAGGACATGTTCGCGAGCAAGGTCGCGGTCTATAACGACAATCGCCTGCTCGGGACCACCGCGACGACGGCGGTCGCGAACTTCGGGCAGGACCATCCGCTGTTCCGCGAGATCGCGATGCTGTCGAAGCTGCGCACCGTGACACCGGCGTTGACACGAGGCTCCACCGTCTTGCGCGCGCGCAGCGATACGCCCGGCCTCACCGCCATCTCCCGCATCGACCCCACGACCGGTGCCGAGGTGCTGCTGGCGTTCAACAGCGCGACCCAGCCGCTGACCCGGCAGGTCGAGGTCGGCACCGCCGCCACCGCCGCCGCCACGCTCGCGGGCAGTGGTTGCGGCCGCGTTGCCGCACCCGGCAGCCTGACCGTCACGCTTCCCCCCCTCGGCTATGCCGTGTGCGCTTTGAAGGCGACCCGATGACCCTGACCGACCGCCCGTGGTGGCACGGCGCGACCATCTACCAGATCTATCCGCGCAGTTTCGCCGATGCGAACGGCGACGGCATCGGCGACCTTGCCGGCATCACCGCGCAACTCGATCACGTCGCCAGCCTGGGGGTCGAGGCGATCTGGCTGTCGCCGTTCTTCCGGTCGCCAATGGCCGATTTCGGCTATGACGTATCCGATTATTGCGACGTAGACCCAATCTTCGGCACGCTCGCCGATTTCGATGCTCTGGTCGCCCGCGCGCATGCGCTCGGGCTGAAGGTGATCGTGGATCAGGTCTGGGCGCACACCAGCGACCGGCACCCGTGGTTCGTCGAGAGCCGCTCCAACCGCGACAATGCACATGCCGACTGGTACGTCTGGCGCGATCCGAAGCCGGACGGCTCACCCCCCAACAACTGGCAGTCGGTGTTCGGCGGCCCGGCGTGGACGTGGGACGCGCGCCGCAACCAATATTACATGCACAATTTCCTGAAGGAGCAGCCGCAGGTCAACGGCCATCACCCTCAGGTGCAGCAGGCGTTCCTCGACGTCGCGCGCTTCTGGCTGGAACGCGGCATCGACGGCTTCCGCATCGATGCGATCAACTTCATGATGTTCGACCCCGACCTGCGCGACAATCCGCCCGCGCCGCTCGACGACGGCATCCCGCGCACCCGCCCGTTCGACTACCAGCTCCACACCTTCAACCAGAGCCATGACGCGATACCCGGCTTCCTCGAACGCGTCCGAGCGTTGTTCGACAGCTACGACGCGCGCTTCACCGTGGCGGAGGTCGGCGGCGCGGACAGCGAGCGCGAGATGAAGCTGTTCACCGCCGAAGGTCGTCGCCTGCACAGCGCCTATGGCTTCGACTTCCTCTACGCCCCCGCACTGACCCCCGCTGCCGTCGCCGATGCGGTGCAGAAATGGCCCGAACAGGACGGCGTCGGCTGGCCGAGCTGGGCGTTCGAGAACCACGACGCCCCGCGCGCGATCAGCCGCTGGGTCGCCGCCGACAAGCGCGACGCCTTCGCCCGCATGAAGATGCTGCTGCTGGCGTCGCTGCGCGGCAATATCTTCCTCTATTATGGCGAGGAGCTTGGCCTGACGCAGGTCGACGTGCCGTTCGAGCATCTGCAAGACCCCGAGGCGATCGCCAACTGGCCGCGCACCCTGTCGCGCGACGGCGCCCGCACGCCGATGCCGTGGAGCGCGGACGCTCCGAACCTCGGCTTCTCCACCGCGACGCCATGGCTGCCGGTCGGCGAGGACCATGCCGCGCTCGCCGTCGACCGGCAGGAGCGCGATCCGCATGCGCTGATCCACTGGACCCGCGACGTGCTCGCCCTGCGCAAGCGCCACCCGGCGCTGCTGACGGGCGACATCCGCGTGGTCGAGGCGAGCGATGCGATGCTGGCGATCGAACGTAGCAGTGCGGACGAGACGATGCTCTGCGTCTTCAACCTCTCGCCCGAGCCGCAACGCTGGTCCCCCGCCGATCCCGACGCATGGCAGCCGGTCGCCGACAGCGCGACGCAGGGGTGGCATTTCGACGGATATGGCGCATTGATCGCCAAACAGATGGGACGAGGATGATGATGCACTTTCGTTGCGGCGCCGCGATGGCGCTCGTGCTGCTGGCGACCCCCGCCACCGCGCAGACCGACTCCACGGCCGTCGCGCAGGTGCCGGCGACGCAGTTCAAGCCCGTCGCTACCGCCACATCCCCCGACAGGTCGCTGGTCGTCACCATCGCCTTCGACAACGACGGCCGCCCGACCTACGCCGTCACCCGCAAGGGCAAGCCGGTGCTCAACCCCGGCCGCCTCGGCGTCATGTTCACCGACGCGCCCAAGATCGAGCGCAACATGGAGCTGATCGGCCAGTCGAAGGACAGCGCCGACAGCAGCTGGACCCAGCCGTTCGGCGAATGGAAGACGATCCGCGATCGTCACAACGAACTGACCCTGCGCTTTCGCGAAAAGGCGGGGATGAAGCGCGAGATGGACGTGACCTTCCGCGTCTTCGACGACGGTATCGGTTTCCGCTACAGCTTCCCCGATCAGCCCAATCTGCATCAGGCGAACATCGCCGACGAACTGACCGAATTCGCCTTCGCGCAATCCGGCACCGCGTGGTGGAAGCCCGCATATCAGTGGAACCGCGAGGAATATCTCTACGAGAAGACGCCGCTGAACGCGGTCGGCACCGCGCAGACGGTGATGACGGTCAAGCTGGCCGACGGCACCCATGCGGCGCTGCACGAGGCGGCGCTGGTCGACTATGCCGCAATGAACCTCGCCCGTACCGAGGGGAACACGCTGAAGGCGTCGCTGACCCCCGGCGCCGGCGCGCCCAAGGTGACGCGGATGGCGCCGTTCGCGTCGCCGTGGCGGACGGTGATCCTGTCGGACGACGCGCCCGGCCTCTACATGAGCCACCTCGAACTCAACCTCAACGAACCGAACAAGCTCGGCGACGTGAGCTGGATCAAGCCCGCCAAATTCGTCGGCGTGTGGTGGAAGATGATCAAGGGCGACTGGAGCTGGGCGACCGGCCCGATCCACGGCGCGACCAACGTCAACGTGCGCAAATACATCGACTTCGCCGCCGCGAACAAAATTCCCGGCGTGCTGGTCGAGGGCTGGAACGTCGGCTGGGATGGCGACTGGTTCGGCAACGGCAATGCGATGCAATTCGACACGCCGACGCCCGACTTCGACGCCGACGCGCTCGCCGCCTACGCCAAGTCGAAGGGCGTGTATCTGATCGGCCACCACGAAACCGGCGGTTCCGCGAGCCATTACGACGCGCAGCTCGACCGCGCCTTCGCCTGGGCCGCCGCGCATGGCGAACCGGTGGTGAAGACCGGTTACGTGACTGATGCCGGCCAGATCGAGCGCGTCGATGCCGACGGCACCAAGAAGCGGGAATGGCATGAGGGCCAGTGGATGGTGAACCACTACCTTCGCGTCGTGCAGGCCGCGGCGAAGCACAAGGTCGGGATCGACAGCCACGAACCGGTCAAGGACACCGGCCTGCGCCGTACCTATCCCAACTGGCTGGCGCGCGAGGGCGGCCGCGGCATGGAATATAACGCCTGGCCGGGGAAGAACCCGCCAAACCACGAAGCCAACATGTTCTTCACCCAATGGCTCGGCGGGCCGATGGATTTCACGCCGGGGATGCTCAGCCTCGAAGGGCAGGGCGGCAGTCCGCTGATGTCCACCGCGACGAAGCAGCTGGCGCTATACGTCGTGATCTATTCGCCGGTGCAGATGGCGGCGGACACGCCCGAGAATTACGCGAAGCACATGGACGCGTTCCAGTTCATCCGCGACGTGCCGGTCGACTGGTCCGATACCCGCGTGCTGAACGGCGAGGTCGGCGACTATGTGACGGTCGCCCGCAAGGATCGCGCGAGCGACGACTGGTACGTCGGCAGCATCACCAACGACGCCGCCCGCACGCTGTCGCTACCGCTCGACTTCCTCGACCCCGGGCGCAGCTACACCGCGGAAATCTACCGCGACGGTGCCGGCGCGGACTACCGCACCGACGCCCGCCACGCGATCGCGATCGAAAAGCGCAGCGTGAAGCGCGGCGACACGATGTCGCTCGCGCTGGCCCCCGGCGGCGGCCAGGCGATCCGCTTCGTCGCCAGCGGTGGGAAGCGGCGGCAGTGACGTCACGCACGGTCCTCGTGTTCCTGCAAACGCAGGAACCCAGGGTCACGCGGGCCGCCCGGAACACTGGGTTCCCGTGTTCGCAGGAGCATGCGGAGGGGTGAGCGCCCCTCCATCCTCCATCGCAATATTAGGCGGCGGCACGGCCGGCTGGATGGCCGCATGCCTGCTCGCCAGGGCATGGCCGCGCACCGCCATCACCGTCGTCGAATCCCCCGACATCGGCATCGTCGGCGTCGGCGAAGGCAGCACGCCGCAACTGAAGGCGCTGTTCGACACCCTCGGCATCGCCGAAGCCGAATGGATGCCGGCCGCCGACGCCACCTACAAGACCGGCATCGCCTTCCACGGCTGGGCCGACGATACGCCCGCCTACTTCCACCCCTTCGCCGGCCAGATCGACCTCCACACCCAGCCCGCCTTCGCCGCCAGCGCGCAGGCACGGCGGCTCGGCGCGGACGTGCCGGCGCATCCCGACCGCTTCTTCCTCAACGCCCGCCTCGCCGCGGCACATAAGGCGCCGGTCGCAGCGTCCAATTTCCCGTTCCGCATCGGCTACGGCTACCATTTCGACGCGCACAAGGTCGGCCACGTCCTCCGCGCCCACGCGCTCACCCGCGGCGTCCGGCACCTCGCCCGGCGCGTAACGCACGTCGAAGTCACGGACGGGCACGTGGCGCGCCTCGACCTCGACGGCGGCGACACCGTCACTGCGGACCTGTTCGTCGACGCCAGCGGCTTCCGCTCGGTAATCGCACAGGACGCGCTAGGGGTCCCGTTCCATTCCTTCGCCAACACCCTGTTCACCGACCGCGCCGTCGTCATGCCCTCCCCGCGCGGCGACCGCCTGCCGGTCCGGACCAAGGCGACCGCGCTGACCGCAGGCTGGGCATGGGACATCCCGCTCACCAGCCGCACCGGCAACGGCTACGTCTATTCCTCCCGCCACCTCTCGCCCGACGCCGCCGAAACCGAACTCCGCACCCACCTCGGCCTGCTCGACACCGATGTCGCCGCGCGTCACCTGACGATGAAGGTCGGCCGCGTCGCCACCACCTGGACCGTCAACTGCCTCGCCATCGGCCTGGCGCAGGGGTTCATCGAACCGCTCGAAGCCACCGCCCTCCACATCGTCCAGGCGACGGTCGAAGGCTTCATCACCGCGCACGACACCGACCAGCGCGACGCCTTCAACGCCGCCATCGCCCGCCGCTACGAAGGCATCCGCGACTATATCGTCGCCCATTACCGTCTCAACCGCCGCGTGGGCGACTTCTGGCGCGAGAATGCCGCCAACGACGACCTCTCCGACGATCTGAAGGCGATCATGTCCGCCTGGTTCACCGGCCGCGACATCGCCGCCGTCGTCGAGGGACGCGACCTCGCCGGTTACTATGCGCCAATGTCGTGGGAGGTGCTTCTCGCCGGCTACGGCACCTTTCCGGATACCGCCCGCTTGCGCCCCGCCGCGCCGGTCGCCGACCTCGCCGGCATCGACGCCTTGCTCGAGGGCTGCCTGCTCAACTTTCCCGATCACGGGGCGGCACTCGCCCGGAGGACGCCATGACTGCGATCACCACCCGCCCGCGGCAGAGCTGGGCCGGCCTGTTCAACATCTCGTTCGGCTTTCTCGGCATCCAGATCGGCTTCGCGTTGCAGAATGCGAACATGAGCCGGATCTTCCAGTCGCTCGGCACCAGCCTCGACGATCTGCCCGCGCTATGGGTCGCGGCGCCGCTGACCGGGCTGCTGGTCCAGCCGATCATCGGCCACCTCAGCGACCGCACCTGGCTCGGTCGGCTCGGTCGGCGGCGGCCGTATTTCCTCGCCGGCGCGATCCTCGCCGCGATCGCGCTGGTGCTGATGCCGGAAAGCCCCGGCCTGCTGATGGCCGCGCTGCTGCTGTGGCTGCTCGACGCCTCGCTCAACGTCTCGATGGAGCCGTTCCGCGCCTTCGTCGGCGACATGCTCGACAAGGATCAGCATGCGGCCGGCTATGCCGTGCAGACCGCCTTCATCGGCACCGGCGCGGTGCTCGGGTCGATCTTCCCGTGGCTGCTGGAGCACCTCGGCGTGTCCAACGTCGCGGCCGCCGGCGGCATCCCCGACACGGTCCGTTTCGCCTTCTGGTTCGGCGGCGCGGCGCTGTTCTGTGCCGTGCTGTGGACCGTGCTCACCACCCGCGAATATTCGCCCCAGCAGATGGCGGGCTTCCACGGCGCGGCGGACGACGATCAGGCGCACACGACGCAGGTGCTCGCCGCGCGCAGCTTCACCGGCAGCGTGATCTGGATCGCCATCGGCGCGGTCGTCATCGCCGTCGTCGTCGCCCTCAGGCTGGAAAAGGAAGTCTACCTCCTCGGCGCGCTACTCGCCGCCTACGGCCTCGCCAGCATCATCGCGATTGGCCGCGCGCGCAGCGGCAAGCCCGCCGACATGCTCGGCCATATCGTCGGCGATTTCGGCGGCATGCCGGTGCTGATGAAGCGGCTCGCGGTGGCGCAATTCTTCAGCTGGTCGGCGCTGTTCATCATGTGGATCAACACCACGCCGATCGTCGCCGGCGCCTTCTACGGCGCACCGGATGCCAAGAGCCCGCTCTATCAGGAGGGCGCCAATTGGGTCGACGTGCTGTTCGCGACCTACAACGGCATCGCCGCCGTCGCGGCGCTCACCCTGCTGCCGCTGCTGTCCCGCCGGATCGGGCAGGCGAAGACCCATATCGTCGGCCTGCTGTGCGGAGCGGCCGGGTTCGCCAGCTTCTTCGTCGTCACCGATCCGCGCTGGCTGCTGGCGAGCGAGATCGGCATCGGCATCGCCTGGGCCTCGATCCTCGCCATGCCCTACGCCATCCTCGCCAGCAGCCTGCCGCAGCGCAAGCTCGGCATCTACATGGGCCTGTTCAACGTCTTCGTCGTCGTGCCGCAACTGCTGGTGGCAACGATCATGGGGTCGATCACCAAGCATCTCTTCCCGACCCAACCGATCTGGACGCTGGCCTTCGCCGCCGGTGCGCTGGTGCTGGCTGCACTCGCCATGATGCGGGTTGAGGTGGTCAGCACCAGCCGATGATCGCCCCTACGTGATCGGCGTACCGCGATGCATCGCGCTACCGTCGCAAACGGGTTTCATGTACATTGCCGTATCCTGCCGGCGATGACGGCGTTTCGGAGGCTGCCATGATCCCCGCTCTTCTGCTGCTGGCGCTGCAATCGGCGGATCGTTTGCCGCCCGCCAATCCCTTGCCCTATGCCGATCCCGTCGCCGGGGCGGTGATGGCGCCGATCGATGCGATGTTCCGCGGACTGGCCGCACACGACGGTGCCGCCATCCTCGCGCAGGTCCGTCCCGACGGCGGCGCAACCGTCGCGGTGGAAAAGCCGGACGGCACGCGCAGCATCCGCCGCATGAGTTGGACGGAGTTTGCTGCCGGCGTGAAGCCGGGGCCGGATCGACTGGAAGAGAAGCTGACCGATACCGCGATCGAGGTCGATGGCGACATCGCGATGGTGTGGGGCCCGTATACCTTCACGGTGAATGGCAAGCTGCACCATTGCGGCGCCGATCACTTCGATCTGATCCGCGAGAACGGAGCGTGGAAGGTGCTGAACGTCACCTGGTCGCAGCGCACGACCGGCTGCCCGTCGAACTGATCGATTGCCGCGCACCGCATTGCTCAAGCGCGGTAGCCGGGGCTAAGGCCGGGGCATGACGCCGCTATCTCTCTATAACAGCCTGACGCGCAGCGCTGAGCTGTTCGTTCCCGCCGATCCCGCCGATGTTCGCGTCTATTCCTGTGGGCCGACGGTGTATCACTACGCCCATATCGGCAATCTGCGCGCCTATCTGTTCACCGATACGCTCGGTCGGGTGCTGACGTGGAAAGGCTATGGCCTGACCCATATCATCAACATCACCGACGTCGGCCATCTGACCAGCGACGCCGATGCCGGTGACGACAAGATGGAGGCGGCGGCGCGGGCGAGCGGCCGCGACATCTGGGCGGTCGCCGATCATTACACGCAGGCGTTCAAGGCGGATCTGAAGGCGCTGAACATCCGCGATCCCGCGCGCTTTCCGCTGGCGACCGATCATATCGACGCGATGATCGCATTCGGGCAGTCGATCGCGGACAAGCATTGCTACCGCCTGCCGGACGGCCTGTATTTCGATACCTCGACCGTGCCCGACTATGGCCGGCTGGCCGGTCACCGCGACGACGGGCCGGCCGAGGGGCGGATCGACACGGTGGCGGGCAAGCGCCATGCCGCCGACTTCGCGATCTGGCGGACCAGCGCGCCGGGCGAGAACCGGCAGATGGAATGGGACAGCCCTTGGGGGCGTGGCGCACCCGGCTGGCATCTCGAATGTTCGGTGATGAGCCGGCAATATCTGGGGCCGCATTTCGACATCCATACCGGCGGGATCGATCATCGCGAGATCCACCACCCGAACGAGATCGCGCAGAATCAGGCGATCGGCTGTTCGGCGGACACCGGCGCGACGCTGTGGATGCACAACAACTTCATCGTCGATCGCACCGGCAAGATGTCGAAATCCTCGGGCGAGTTCCTGACCCTGCCGACGTTGATCGAACGCGGTTTTCATCCGCATGCCTATCGCTTGATGTGCTTGCAGGCGCATTATCGCAGCGAGCTGGAGTTTTCGTGGGACAATCTGGCGGCCGCGCAGACGCGGCTGAAGCGGCTGGTGCAGACGGTCGCGGCGCTACGGGCGCGCGGCGAAGGAAAGGGGGCGGCCTCTGCCTCGCCCTATGCCGAGCGACTGGACGCGGCGCTGTCCGACGACCTCAACACGCCGCGGGCACTGCCCGTGCTCGACGAGCTGCTGGCGGACAAGAAGGTGAGCCCTGCGGACCGGCTGGCGGCGCTCGCCGATTTCGACGCGGTGCTCGGCCTCGGCCTGTCGACGCTGTCGCGCGAGGATCTGCGGGTCCGGCCGAAAGGGGCGACGATCGACGAGGGCGGCATCGCGGTACGGCTTGCCGAACGTCGCGAGGCACGTGCGGCGAAGGATTTTCCGCGGTCCGACGCGATCCGCGACGAACTCGCCGCGGCCGGCGTCGAGGTGATGGACGGCGATCCGCTCGGCTGGGACTGGAAGCTGTGATGATGAAGGCCGTTCTGCCGGCGATCGCGCGCGGCTTGCTCGAACCGCAACTGCCAGCCGGGGTCGAGGCGGCATGGTTCACCTCGCCTGCCGAGGCGAACGCGATGATCGCGGATGCCGATATCGCCTGGGTCGATATGCAGCCGACGTCGCTGGTGGCGGAGGCGATCCGCGCGTCGGGTGATCGGCTGGCGTGGGTGTCGACGATCTACGCCGGACTGGATGCGTTCCCGCTCGACCTGCTGCGCAGCCGTGGTGTCATCCTCACCAACGGAGCCGGAATAAACGCAGTGGCGGTCGCCGAATATGCCGTGCTGGGGATGCTGGCTGCGGCGAAGCGGTTCGACACCGTCGTTCGTGCCGCCGACCGGCAGGAGTGGCTGAAGGATGCGCCGGGCAAGGTCGAACTGGATGGTACGCGTGCACTGGTGATCGGCTACGGCACGATCGGCCGGCTGATCGGCAACCGTCTGGCGGCGTTCGGGGTGGAGGTGACGGGCGTCACCCGATCCGGGCGCGACGGCACGCTGATGCCGGACGCCTGGGCGACCCGGTTGGGCGAATACGACTGGGTGGTGCTCGCGGCTCCCTCGACCGATGCCACCAGGGCGATGATCGGTACGACGGAACTGGCGGCGATGCGGCATGATGCGTGGCTCATCAATATCGCGCGCGGCGATATGGTCGATCAGGACGCTCTCGTGGCGGCTTTGCGGTCGGGAGCAATCGCGGGTGCGTTTCTCGATCCCACCGATCCCGAACCGTTGCCGACAGGGCATCCGCTATGGACTGCCCCTAATTGCATGATTTCGATGCATATGTCGGGGCGCAGCCAGACCAAGATGTTCCAACGCGGGGCAGCGTTGTTTCTCGACAATCTGAAGGCGTTCGTCGCGGGTCAGCCGATGCGGAACGTCGCCGATCTCGACGCAGGATACTAGGCGCCGGCCTGCCTTATTCCAGCGGCCGATCCGCTTCTGCGATCAGCGGCGGTACGAAAGGCTTGGCAGCACCCGCCGGTATCCGCGCGATCTCCGCCTCGATCGCCTTGGCGCGTGCCGAGGACGACGGATGAGTCCGGCTGCGGAACAGGCCGCCATCAACGTCGCCGCCATGCTCGCGCCAGAACCGGACCGCGATCTGCGGGTCGTAGCCGGCATTGCGCAGCAGGTGCATGCCGAGCAGGTCCGCCTGGTCCTCGGTCAGGCGGAACAGCCGGCCGTTCCGCCCCACCTCCGCCAGCAGCCCACGCTTGACCCCCGCAGCATCCAGTCGGCGCGCGTGGTGCAGGATGTTGTGCGATAGCTCGTGCGCCACCACCACGGCGACCTCGTCGTCGGTATAGCGCTCGAAGAACCGCACACCGATCTGCACGATACGGCCGTCGGCCGAGGCGGTCATACCCGGGCCGATCAGCACCTCGAACGCACTGCGACATCCCGGTGATGCGGCGATGCCGACGCTGCGGGTCCGCCCGTCGCGCAGCAGCTGCACCCTCAGCGGTCGCGCCGCCGGCAGTGCCGTGATCGCTTCCACCGCCGCGTCGCGGCCCGCGCTGTTCGAACCCTTCGCCGGCATCGTCTCGCGCATCGGCATTCCTTCGACAGAGATGATCGAGTCGTTTTGCCGAACGCCCGCTGCGGCGGCGGGCGAGCCCGGGACGACCGCCTCCACCGCGATCGGCGCCTCGAACCCGAAGGTCTTGCGGGCCTGATCCCGCGTGGAGGGATCATATTGGCCGAGGGCATGGATCGCCCATCCCGGCGTCGGCGCCAGATCACGGCACAAGGCCGCATTGGCGGTGGTCAGGCGATACGCGATCCCCGCCATTCGCGCATCGACCTCGCGCAACGCATCGAAGGTCGCGGCGCTGTCCTGCGCCAGGGCAGGGCAGGCGCCGAACGCCAGCAGGACGGCGGCAATGTGGCGGAAGGTGATCGTCATGCCGACGGTTCTAGTCCAGCGACCCTGAACGCGGAACATCGGACCGGCTCACTTCAGCGCGTTCGGGTCGAGCGTGATATTCGTGCCCTTGGTCGTGCCGCTCGACCGGCCGCTCGCGACCAGATCCCACACCTGTTTGGGGGCCGGCAGCGATCGGAAGGTCGGATAGGCGTGTACGGAACCATCGAATTCGGTCATCGAGACGGCAAGGCTTCGCTCTTGTCGATCTGCCCCATGATCGATGGATGGACGCTGACCGTCCGCCCGGCGTCATACAGCGCGAGCGTATAGCCGCTGCCGGGCGGCACCGCCAGATCCCGTGCCGCGATCATGTCCCGCCGAAGCGGGCATCGCAATGCCCGGCACGTCGCCGTATCACGCCCCCAAGCGTTCCTTCATTGCGCAAGGACCGTTTTGGGCGCATGTCGCGGCGCGTTTACACCCCGAAGGACGACATGATCATGGCCGCGAACTGGGCCCCCGACAGCTGGACCAAGGCCGAGGCCCGTCAGCTTCCCGACTATCCCGACGCCGGCGCGCTGACCCGCGCGACCGACACGCTGGAGACGTTCCCGCCGCTCGTCTTTGCGGGCGAGGCGCGCAACCTGACCGCCGAGCTTGCCAAGGTCGCCGAGGGCAAGGCGTTCCTGTTACAGGGTGGCGACTGCGCCGAATCCTTTGCCGAGCATAGCGCCAACAACATCCGCGATACCTTCCGCGTCATCCTCCAGATGGCGGTGGTGCTGACCTACGCATCGAAGCTGCCGGTGGTGAAGCTCGGCCGGATGGCGGGCCAGTTCGCCAAGCCGCGCTCGACCCCGAACGAGACGATCGATGGCGTCGAACTGCCGAGCTACCGCGGCGACAACGTCAACGACATCGCCTTTACCGCCGAAAGCCGCATTCCCGATCCACAGCGGATGATCCGTGCCTATTCGCAGTCGGCGGCAACGCTGAACCTGCTCCGGGCCTTCGCGCAGGGCGGCTATGCGAACCTGCATCAGGTTCACCGCTGGACGCACGATTTCATGGGCCGCAGCCCGTGGTCGAAGAAATATGCCGAAACCGCCGACCGGATCGGCGAGGCTCTGGAGTTCATGGCCGCTTGCGGCATCGATCCCGAGACGGTGCCGCAACTGGCGCAAACCCACTTCTATACCAGTCACGAAGCGCTGCTGCTGCCGTTCGAACAGGCGCTGACTCGGCAGGATTCGCTGACCGGCGACTGGTACGACACCAGCGCGCACTTCCTGTGGATCGGTGACCGCACCCGCTTCGAAGGGTCGGCGCACGTCGAGTTCCTGCGCGGCATCGGCAATCCGATTGGCGTGAAGTGCGGCCCGAGCCTGGAGCCGGACAACCTGCTGCGGATGCTCGACACGCTCAACCCAGGCCGCATTCCCGGCCGCATGACGCTCATCACCCGCTACGGCTTCGACAAGATCGAGGCGCATCTGCCGAAACTGGTCCGTGCGGTGACGCGCGAGGGGCATCCGGTGGTGTGGAGCTGCGACCCGATGCACGGCAACACCGTGAAGGCGGTGACGGGCTACAAGACGCGGCCGTTCGACCGCATCCTCGCCGAGGTGCGCGGCTTCTTCGCCGTCCACCGTGCCGAGGGGACACATGCCGGCGGCATCCATGCCGAAATGACCGGACAGAACGTCACCGAATGCACCGGCGGCGCGATCGATGTGACCGAACAGAGCCTCGCCGACCGGTACCACACGCATTGCGACCCGCGCCTCAACGCCGGGCAGAGCCTGGAACTGGCGTTCCTGCTCGCAGAGATGCTCAATGCTGAGATGGCGGAGCGCCGCAAGGTCGCGGCCTGAGTGACAAAAGCGGGGGCGTCCGGCAATCATGCTTGACGCCCCCCGGCCCCCGGACTAAATGCGCCCCTCCACCGGACATGGCCCCTTCGTCTAGCGGTTAGGACGACGCCCTCTCACGGCGTAAGCACGAGTTCGATTCTCGTAGGGGTCACCAGGTCTACCGCGCCGACGACGGCGTTTCCGATATAGCCATCAGTGACGCTGCCGGTCGGTGTCGGAGTTGGCCGCGCGAACTGCGCGGCGCTGTTGTAGCCGAACACATTGGCGCTCCTCAGTGAAATGCGGGAGAAATTTATCGCGTTGAATGAATAGGTCCCGGTGTCAGTATCAACCATGTTGTCACTAGGGACAGCCGTCCGGGGGGCATGGGCCAGCGGACGGCTCAGCGGCGAACGCTACCGACGCGACAATCCCCGCACCCGCACTCCTAGGGTCCGGGCGCTGTTGCAGCGATAAACCAGAACAGGACGGGAACTAATCAACTGAGGACTGTTCTCGGTCTTGCACCACCAGATTGTGTGAGCTTGGAGCCTGAACGATGGCAAAAAACGAGCACACGAACGAGGAGGCCGGCAAGGCTGCCTACAACGTCCTCCGGAATGGCCGCACCGGCAAGGACTCGACTACCGCGGCAGGGTCTGTCCTGTCGCAGCGGCCCGACAAGAACAAGTGACGTGCGTCGGAGCCAGTCGGCAACCGGCCCCGCCCGCCGCAGCCGACCTTCAGACATCTAATCAGGAGGATGGCGGCGCTAAACCGTAGGTCTCGCACAACGGATGCGAGGCCTGCTTACCACGCGTAAGTGTCGAGTAAGTGCCGCGATCTTTGGCATAGGAAGAATGCAGCCCTCGGCTATAACCCCCGGCGCAATGGTCGAGCAGATTCCCATCAACCCAGCCCTACTCGTGTGGGCACGCCAACGGGCGGGGCTGAGCCGTGACGAGGCCGCGCAGAAGTTCAGGCGCATAGCCGACTGGGAAGCGGGCGCGTCCGCGCCTACGTACCCGCAGCTTGAGCAGCTATCGGACACGCTTAAGGTGCCGATTGCGGTCTTCTTCTTCCCTGATCCGCCTGACGTGCCCTCGATTAATGAGACGTTCCGCACGCTGCCGGAGGCCGAGCTGGAGCGCCTGCCGAGCCGGGTCCGCATGTTGATGCGCAAGGCCAAAGCCATGCAGATCAACCTGGCGGAGCTTACCCAGGGGAGGAACCCTGCCGACCGCCTCATCACGCGAGACCTGCAATTCGCACCCGACGTGGACATGGCCGCGATGGCGGCCACGGTGCGGGAGTACATCGGTGTGTCCGTCGAGCAGCAACAGACATGGCGTGGTGATGACGCGGCGTTGAAGGAGTGGCGGACCGCGCTGCTCAACGTCGGCGTGTTCGTCTTCAAGGACGCGTTCCGAGCGGAGGACTTCTCTGGGTTCTGCCTCTACGACGACGAGTTCCCGATTATCTACGCGAACAACAGCTCGACGAAGACGCGGCAGATTTTCACCTACTTCCACGAGTTGGCGCACCTCGTTTTCCACACCAGCGGCATCGACAAGGTTCGCGACGGTTACGTTGAGCGCCTCGCGGGCGACGCTCGGCAGATCGAGGTGATCTGCAACAGCTTCGCGGCTCACGTGCTCATGCCGGAGGACGCTTTCCAGCGTGCGATGGCAGGTCGGCAGGCAACCGAGGCGACCGCGGAGGCGCTGGCTGCGCAGTTCCACGTCAGCAGGGAGGTAGTCTTCCGCCGCCTGCTCGACCACGGGAGGATCGCCCAGAACCAGTACGACCGAGCCGTGGAACGGTGGAATGCTCAGCGCCAGGGCGAGCGCACGCCGGGCGGCAACCCGTACTGGACCAAGCTCGCGTATCTCGGCCGGGAGTACGTGGCGCTGGCGCTTTCGCAGTACCATCAGAACAGGATCGATGAGGGGCAGCTGGCCGACTTCCTCGACACAAAGCCGCGCCACGTAGGGGCGCTCGAGGAGTATTTTAGCCGGGGGGCTGCTTGATGTATGTGTTCGACACCTCACCCCTCTCGACGCTGTTCAAGAACTACTACCGACGCCGCTTCCCGACCCTGTGGGACCGCTTCGATGGGCTTGTGGCGGATGGGCGCATCATCTCCACGCGGGAGGTGCGCCGCGAGTGCGTCGACGGTCCAGTCGAGACCCTCCGCGACTGGGCGGGAGAGCGCGAGGAGTTCTTCCACATCCCGGGTGCCGCCGAGGGTGGGTTCGTAGGGCAGATATACGGCGTCGTGCACTTCCAGCAGAACATCGAACAGCGGAAGCTTTTGAAGGGCGGCCGTAACGCTGACCCCTTCGTGATCGCCAAGGCTGCCACAGAGGGGCGGTGCGTGGTCACCATGGAGCAGTTCAAGGAGCACGGCGCCAAGATCCCGAACATCTGCGACCACTTCGGCGTGGAATGCCTCTCGCTGGAGGCCTTCATGGAACGCGAGGGCTGGCAGTTCTAGCGGCGCATCGGGTGCCACCCTAGCTGGCACTTACGATTGGCTTATGGGCACGCTGGTGACCTCATGCCGTGGCCGCGCGGGGGCTGCTAAGTGCTTGTTATCGCCCTGGAGGGTGGTGGACGCACTTGGGCTCGAACCAAGGACCCGCTGATTAAGAGTCAGCTGCTCTACCAACTGAGCTATGCGTCCATGACCGGCCTGTAAGTGGCGCTTTGGAGAGGCGCCGGCCCCGTCGGGAGGCGGCCAATTAGCAGTGGTTTCGGATCGTGCAAACCCTTTTTCGCACTGCGGCGAAATTTTTCATCACCAGCGGACGGTGCGGCGGTTCTGGCGGTCGATCGACATCAGGATGCCGAGGCACAGCAACACCGTCATCTGGGCGGAACTGCCGAAACTGACGAGCGGCAAGGGGATGCCGACGACGGGAGCCAGGCCCATGACCATCGAGAGATTGATCGCGACGTAGAAGAATATCGTCGTCGCCAGCCCTGCGGCCGTCAGGCGCGCGAAACGGCTGGTCGCCTGCTGGCCGACGTTGATGCCCCAGCGAATCACCAGCAGGAACGCCAGGATCAACAGGCAGCCGCCGATCAGGCCCCATTCCTCGGCCATGGTCGCGAAGACGAAGTCGGTGTGACCTTCGGGCAGATAGTCGAGATGGCTCTGCGTGCCGTTGAGGAACCCCTTGCCCCACAGCCCGCCGGAGCCGATCGCGATCTTCGACTGGCTGATATGGTAGCCGGTTCCGAGTGGATCGCTTTCGGGATCGAGGAAGATGAGTACCCGATTGCGCTGATAGTCGTGCAGCAGGAAGTTGAACGCGATTGGTACGGCGATGGCGAGGCTGAGCGCGCCGCCGATGAACAGCCGCAATGGCACGCCGGCGAGGAACATCACCACGACGCCGCCGCCACAGACCATCAGCGCAGTGCCGAGGTCGGGTTGTTTCATGATCAGCAGCGCCGGGATTCCGATCAGCAGCGCCGCTGGCCAGATCGCGCCGAAGCGCCGCGTCTCGTTCGGCGGGAGCATGTCGTAGAAGCGCGCGCAGGCGAGCACGATCGCGGGCTTCATGAATTCGGACGGTTGCAGGCGGATGCCGACATCGAGCCAGCGCTGGCTGCCGCCGCGGACGGCTCCGACGAGCTCGACCAGCACGAGGGCAATGACGATGATGACATAGGCCGGCAACGCCGCCGATCGCCATGTCCTTTCGGGCACGTAGGACAGGCCCAGCGCGGCGGCGAGCAGCACGAAGAAGCGGATGCCCTGCGACAACGCCCACGGCCTCAGCGAGCCGCCAGCGGCCGAATAGAGCACGACCTGTCCGAAACCGCCGATCAGGACGACCAGCAGGATTACCCGCCAGGGAAGCCGGGCGATGGGATCGGGGATGAAGCCGCCGCGGTTCATGGTTCGGTCCGTTCGGTGGAGCCATCCTCGGCGACGCTGTTGCCGAAGGGGCTTTCGGGGGCGAGCGCCGCCTGCGTCCGGTTGGCGAGGTCCGTCGCGGCTTCCACCGCGTCCGAATCGCTGGGGACGGTGGCGTCCGTCTTCGTCGCGTTGGCGGCGGGTGGTGGCGACTGGGCGGCGCGATAGGCGGCGGCCTGTGCGTTCATCCGCGTCGCGATGTCGCCGCCCCAGCTCGGTTCGACCTCGGCGAGGCTCTTCATCGCGCGATCGCGATCGAACAGCCAGGTCATGATGTCGCGGCCGATCATCGGTGTGTCGAGGTTGCGGACGGTATGGCCGTTGTGTTCGAGCACGACGGCCGCGGCGTAGCGCGGGTTGTCGGCGGGTGCGAAGCAGACGAACAGCGCGTGATCGCGCAGCTTGAAGGGCAGTTGGCCGTTCTTGAGCACGCCGGTGCTCCGCCGTTCCGCCATGGTGATGCGCCGGACCTGGGCCGTCCCCGTCTTGGCGGCGAGGCTCACGCCGGGGATCAGCAGGCGGGCGGCCCCGCCGGTACCACCCTGATTGACGACGCCGTACATCGCGTCGCGGACGATCGCGAGGTGTTCGGACGCCACCGGGAGGGCGGGTGCGTCGAGATGGACGCGGTTGGCAAGCAGGCTCGGCTGCAGCGCGCGACCGGATGCGAGCCGTGCCGCCATCACCGCGAGTTGTAGCGGGTTGGTCAGCACATAACCCTGGCCGATAGAGGCGTTGATGCCGTCGGCGACGGTCCAGTTCGTCTTGTACTTACGCCGCTTCCATGCCGAATCGGGCACCGTACCGTAGCGCTGGGTAGCGAGCGGCAGGTCGAATTTCTCGCCTAGCCCGAGCAGGCGCGCGGTGGGAGCAATCTTGTCGTAGCCCAGCCGGCGGACCATCTCGAAAAAATAGATGTCACAACTCTGCTCAATCGCCCCCTTCAGGTCGAGCGGACCGTGACCACCGCGCTTGTGGCAGTGGAAGACGCCGCTGCCGACCCGCATTGCGCCCGAGCAGAAGATTCGATCGTGCGCGCCGACGCCGGCGGAGAGCAACGCGAGGCCGTTCATCGGCTTCACCGTCGATCCGGGCGGATACAGGCCCTGCGTCACCTTGTTCATCAGTGGAACGTGATCGTCCTCCGACAGCATCTGCCATTCGAGGTGGCTGATCCCGTCCGAGAAGCTGTTGGGATCGTAGGCAGGCATCGATACCGAAGCCAGCATTTCGCCGGTGCGGCAGTCGAGCACCACCGCCGAACCGGAATTTGTGCCGAGGCGTCTGGCGGCATATTCCTGGAGCCCGGCGTCGATGGTCAGACGCGCCGTCTTGCCTGGCACATCGGCACGGGTCGGAAGTTCCGCCACGACCTTGCCGCGCGCCGTCACCTCCACACGCTTGGCGCCGGCCGTCCCGCGCAACTGCTTTTCCAGCTGCTTTTCCAGCCCGTCCTTGCCCAGCTTGAAACCAGGCGTGACGAGCAGCGGGTCGCGCGTTTCCTTATATTGTTCGGCGTTGGCGGCACCGACATAGCCGGTCAGATGCGCGACTGCGGCGCCGGCGGGATAGGCACGCGCGAAACCGCGGGTCGGCGCAACGCCAGGCAGTTCCGGCTGGCGCAGGCTGACCGCGGCAAACTTGTCCCAACTGATGTTCTCGGCGACCTGCACCGGCTGAAAACCCGCGGCGCTTTCGATATCGATCTTGATGCGTTCGACCTCTTCGGGCGGCAGCGCGAGGAGGCTCGCGAGCAGCCGGAGCACGCGGTCGCGGCCCTCGTCTCCGCCCTCCAGCCGGTCGGGAATGATGTCGACGCGGAAATCGGTGCGGTTGTTGGCGAGCGGCGCGCCGTGGCGATCTACGATCCAGCCCCGCCGCGGCGGAATCATCGTCAGATTGACACGGTTGCTTTCGGAGAGGAGATTGTACTTCTCGTTCTGCGCGATCGCCAGCCACCCCATCCGCCCGGCGAGCAGCACGCCGATACCCGCTTGCGCGGTGCCGAGCAGCCAGGCGCGCCGCGAAAAGCTGTACTGCTGCATCGCTTCGGTAACGATCCGCGGCGAACGCCTCATTGCGCCGGACCCCGTTTGCGATCGATCCACGCTACCAGACGGGCCGAGAGGGGAAAGAGCATCACCGCGATCATGATCTGCGCCAATAGCACGGTATCGACGTGCGCGCCGATGGGCAGAGCGATCCAGCGCCCGATCGTGAGGCAGAAGGCGATGCCGCCGCTTGCGATCAGCCAGTCCTGCCAGAAATCGCGAAAAACCAGTCGCTGCTCGGTGAGGTCGATCGCAATAAAGCAGAGCGACCAGAGCAGCACCGCCGAACCCAACGGCTGACCGCTGACCAGATCGTCGAACAGTCCGAGCGGGGCGGCGGCCCATGGACGGAGTGCGAAACGCGCAAGCAGTCGCCATGTCAGCAGCATGATGAGGCCGAGCGGGGGCATCAACGGCAGGCTGGCGACGACCGGCACTACGGCGGTGAGCGCGGATCCGCCGAGCACGGTCGACCATGGCACGGCGCGGGCCCGTCCCGGCGGCAACGACGGCTCGAACGGCCGATAGTCGATCGTATTCCGGGTCACCGTATCAAGGTGCCGCGGGACGGGGTACGGGCGGGAGTGGCATCGGCATGAACGGGCGCTCGACCAGCGCAAAATCGAGCGAGTCGGGCGCGGCGAAGGGGATAGCGGTGACGCTGTCTGCGCCACCCCGTTCGACCTGTGCGACCGGTACGCCGGGCGCATAGAGCCCACCGGTGCCGGAGGTGACGAACATATCACCCTGCGCGAAGCGAACGTTGGTGGCGTTGACCGAGCGGATGTCGATGCGCCCGTCGCCGCGCCCGGCAGCGATTGCGGGCAGGCCGTCGCGGGTGCGGCGCACTGGCACCAGACTTTCGGGGTCGGTCAGCAACAGCACACGTGCGGCGACCGGGCCGGTTTCGAGGACGCGCCCGACGAGGCCGTTGGGACCGCGTACGGGCATACCGGGCCGTACGCCCTGGAAACGGCCCGCATTGAGCAGGGCGAAGCGGCGACCGCTCGACGCAGTTGATCCGACCAGCCGCGCCGTGACCACCGGTTCTGGCGTGCGCTCCCGCACGGCCAGCAAGGCGCGCAACCGGCGATTGTCATAGGCAATCGTACGCGCCCGCGTCAGCAACGCGCGGTCCCGCTTCGCCTCGGCGCGCAGATCGTCGTTCTCACCATGAACGCGGAACCACGTCCCGATCGCCTGCGGCACCGTCATCACCGCGTCCGACACGGCATCGAGGCCCGATGCGACCGGGGTGGTGACGCTGGCGGCACCCATCCGCAACGCACTGAACGCTGGCGGATTGAAGGTCGAGACGACGAGCAAAACCGCCCCCACCACCGCACCCGCCACCGCGAGTACGTAGCCGAGAAACGTCGAATATTGCCGCCGCCGCGAGAAACCCGTGCGACGGTCGCGGGCAGGCGCCATGCGCCGGTCCCCCCGTCTGTTGAGAAGTTACGCCGTATAGCTCGCCGGGCTCAGCCCGTCTGCAACACGCCCCGAAACATCGGATCTTCCAGCGCACGACCGGTGCCGAGAGCGACGCAGGTCAGCGGGTCTTCGGCGACGGTCACCGGCAGGCCGGTTTCGTCGCGCAGCACCTCATCCAGCCCTTCGAGCAGCGCGCCGCCACCGGTCAGGACGATGCCCTGATCGACGATGTCTGCGGCGAGTTCAGGCGCGGTGTTCTCCAGCGCGACGCGGACGCCCTCGACGATCGTCGCGACCGGTTCGGACAGCGCCTCGGCGATCTGGCCCTGATTGATCTGGATCTCCTTCGGCACGCCGTTGACGAGGTCGCGGCCCTTGATGAAGATGATCTTGCCGATGCCGTCGGCGGGTGGGCGGGCGATGCCGACCTCCTGCTTGATGCGTTCTGCGGTGGCTTCGCCGATCAGCAGGTTGTGGTTGCGGCGGACGTAGCTGACGATGGCCTCGTCCATCTTGTCACCACCGACTCGCACGCTGGTGGTGTAGGCGAGGCCGCGAAGCGACAGCACCGCGACTTCCGTCGTGCCGCCGCCGATGTCGACGACCATCGAACCGATCGGCTCCGTGACGGGCATGTCGGCGCCGATCGCGGCGGCCATCGGCTCCTCGATCAGGTAGACCTGGCTCGCACCGGCGTTAGAGGCGGCGTCGCGGATCGCGCGGCGTTCGACCTTGGTCGATCCCGAAGGCACGCAGATCACGATTTCCGGCCAGCGGGCGAACTTGCGCGGTCCGTGCACCTTGCGGATGAAGTGCTTGATCATCTCCTCCGCGACGTCGATGTCGGCGATGACGCCATCGCGGAGCGGGCGGATCGCCTCGATCGAGCCGGGGGTCTTGCCCATCATCAGCTTGGCATCGTCACCGACCGCCTTCACCCGCTTGACGCCGTTGATCGTCTCGACCGCCACCACCGACGGTTCGTTGAGCACGATGCCGCGACCGCGGACGTAGACCAGCGTATTCGCTGTGCCGAGATCGATCGCCATGTCGTGGGACATGAATTTGAAGAAGCGGGGGAATGGAAATGCCATCGGGCGCTGGGTTCCGTGTTCGGGACGCAAAAAGCTCCGCATGATCCGCCGCAGACCGTGTCGGCCATGAAGTTCGTCACGTTGTGCGGAAGGCTCGCGGGATGCGTTCGCTTGGTATAGAGCTTGCGGCGTGTCAATACGCCGTCTTCCCGAACATCTCGTCAATCGTATCGCCGCCGGTGAAGTGGTGGAAAGGCCCGCCAGCGCGTTGAAGGAGCTGGTCGAGAACGCGATCGACGCTGGCGCGAGTCGGATCGCAGTAAGCCTTTCCGAAGGAGGACTTTCGCGGATCGAGGTGGCGGATGATGGCTGCGGCATGACGCCCGCCGACATGGCTTTGGCGCTGGAACGGCATGCAACGTCAAAATTGCCCGATGAGGCGATCGATCTGGTGACGACCCTCGGGTTTCGCGGTGAGGCGCTGCCGTCGATCGCCAGCGTCGCGCGGCTGACGATCGAGTCCCGCGTTGTGGGTGCGGAGGGCTGGGCGCGGGTGGTGGATAATGGCGCGGTCGTGCGCGAAGGGCCCGCCGCGCTGCCGCCGGGCACGCGGGTGATCGTCGAGGAATTGTTCGGGCGGGTGCCGGCGCGGCGCAAGTTCCTGCGATCAGCGCGGGCGGAATATGCCGCCTGTCTCGATGTCGTACGCCGGCTCGCGATGGCGCGACCCGACCTTGCCTTCACGTTGGAACATGACGGGCGACGGGCGCTTGGTGTGGCTCAGGCGGACGACCGACCGGCACGGGTCGCGGCGCTGACGGATCGGGCGCTTGCCGACAATGCGGTGCCGGTCGATCTCGAGCGCGACGGGATCGTGCTGGGCGGGGTGGCGAGCATTCCGACCTACAATCGCGGGGTCGCGGATCACCAATATCTGTTCGTCAACGGGCGACCGGTGCGTGACCGGCTGCTGATGGGCGCGATCCGGGGCGCCTATGCGGAGATGCTGCCGCGGGATCGACACGCGGTGGTGGCGCTGTTCCTCGACGTGCCGCCGAGCGAGGTGGATGTGAACGTCCATCCGGCGAAGACCGAAGTGCGCTTTCGCGATCCTGCGATGGTGCGGGGGATGATCGTATCCGGTCTGCGCCGGGCGCTGGATGCGGCCGGACATCGCAGTGTCCAGCGACCGAGCGAGGATGCGCTGGCGATGTGGCGGCCCGAGGTGGCTGCCGTGCCAGTGCCGGGATGGGGGCCAATGGCGGATGCCGGCCCGGGGGCAGCGGGTTATCAGGGCGTGCGCGATCGCCCGACGTTCTTTACGGCGCCGCCGGCGGCGCGCGCCGAACCCGCATGGGCGCCGGCGCCGCAAACCGTAGCGCATCCGCTCGGCGTAGCCCGCGGGCAGGTTGCCCAGACCTATATCGTCGCGGAGGCGGAAGATGGCTTGGTGCTGGTCGACCAGCATGCCGCGCATGAACGACTGGTGCTCGAACGGATGCGCGCGGCGCTCGCCGGGGGACAAATCGCGGCCCAGGCCTTGCTGATTCCGGAGGTCGTCGAGCTGGACGAGCCGGCATGCGACCGGCTGGAGGCGCGTGCGGATGAACTTGCCGAGCTGGGCCTCGACCTCGAACGATTCGGTCCCGCTGCGATGCTGGTTCGGTCGACGCCGGCGCTGCTGGGGCAGGCGGACCCGACCGGCTTGGTCACCGACCTTGCCGACGAACTCTCCGCCTTCGACGAAGCCCTGTCGTTGCGCGAGCGACTGGATGCGGTAGCCGGAACGATGGCGTGCCACGGTTCGGTCCGCGCGGGGCGGGTGCTCGGCGTGGCCGAGATGAATGCATTGCTCCGCGAGATGGAGGTGACGCCGCATTCCGGCCAGTGCAACCACGGTCGTCCCACATGGGTAAAATTGTCGATGACGGATGTGGAAAAGCTTTTCGGCCGAAAATGATCAGCTTGGCCTAGCTCCCGGTGCGTTAGTTGGGCGCGTCTGCAGCGGCAAAAAAGCCGCTTGCCGGACCCTTTGATCAGTCCTCCGCAAGCACAGTCGCAGACATCCTTGTCAAAGCCGCTTTCGCGGAGGTGTTGTCATGCCTAAAGTGATGTGCCGGTTTGGGATGCCGGTTCCTGCGGCGTTCATGCAATCGCAACCTTTGCGGTCGGCGTGCATTCAGACTCTGACACCATCATTCTGGGTTGCCGTATCATGAAGCAGATTTTTCCGGTCGTCCTCGCGTTGATCCCACTCGCCGCGGTGGTGGGTGCGTGCTTCAGCTGCCCCTGATCGACGGACCATTTCGACAAAGAAAAGGCCGTCCGGTGATCCACCGGGCGGCCTTTTCGTATGTCGGCGATGGGCCGGCAGAGGCAGATTAGCCCTGCGCCTGCTCCGCATCAGCACGGTCGTCCGACTGCACTTCGGCAGTCGCTCCCGGCTCGGCGTTGGGATCGTAATCCTCGACGAAGCCGGCTTCGTCGCGCTCGAACATCGATGCCATGACATCGACGCCGGTCGCCTGCATCTCGGCCTCTTCGGGCGAGCGTGCGACATTGACCTTGACGGTCACCGCAACTTCCGGGTGCAACGCGACGCGCACCTCGTACACGCCGATCGACTTGATCGGCTTGTCGAGCACGATCTGGTTCTTTGCGACCTTGTGGCCATCGGCCTCCAGCGCCTCGATCAGATCGCGAGCCGCGACCGAGCCATAGAGCTGGCCGGTGTTCGATGCCTGACGAATCAGGGTGACCGACGCGTCCTTGAAGCTCTGCGCATCCTTCTCGGCTTCGCCGCGACGGTTGGCATTGTCCGATTCGATGCGGGCACGGTTGGCCTCGAACACCTTGCGGTTGGCTTCGTTGGCGCGCAGCGCCTTCTTGTTCGGCAGCAGGAAGTTACGGGCGAAACCGTCCTTCACCTTCACCACGTCGCCGATGGCGCCGAGCTTCTCGACGCGTTCCAGCAGAATAACGTCCATGTGTCCGTTCCTTACTTAACGACGTAGGGCAGCAGGCCCAGATGACGGGCGCGCTTGATGGCCTGGGCCAGCTCGCGCTGCTTCTTGGCGCTTACCGAGGTGATGCGCGACGGCACGATCTTGCCACGCTCGGACACGAAGCCCTGGAGCAACCGGACGTCCTTATAGTCGATCCGGGGAGCATCCTTGGCCGAGAACGGGCAGGACTTGCGGCGGCGGAAAAACGGGCGAGCCATTATGCGGCCTCCTCTTCACGGTCACGACGGGGGCCACGATCAGGACGGTCGCCGCGCGGGCCACCATCGCGTCCGCCATCACGGCCACCTTCACGGTCGCCACGACGCTCACGATCACGCTCCTGCTTGCGCATCATCACGGTCGGACCGTCTTCCAGCTCATCGACCTTGACGGTCATGTAGCGGATCACGTCCTCGTTGATCTGGGTCTGGCGCTCCAGCTCGGCGACCACGTTGCCCGGGGCATCGATCTCGAGCATGACGTAATGCGCCTTGCGGTTCTTGGCGATGCGATAGGCGAGGCTGCGAAGGCCCCACGTCTCGGTCTTGACGACCTTGCCGCCATTGTCTTCGATGATCTTGGTGGCGTTTTCCGCCAGCGCGTCCACCTGCGCCTGTGCCAGATCCTGGCGCGCAAGGAACGTGTGCTCGTACAGAGCCATGCCTTGTCCTTCGTTGGCCGATCGCTGACGCCGCCCCATGCGACGCCCCTCCGGCTGTCTTCTCTCGTGCAATACGAACCGGGGCGGAGAGACTGGCTCTCCACCCCGGATGTGGGCCTCATACCGACCTCGCCACTAATAGCAAGGTGACTTGGCGGTTAGCGGAACGAACGCTGGATCACGCGGACCACAGTGCCGTTGTTGCGTACGAGGATCGCATCGTTGCCCGAACGCGCCCAATACTGCCCGCGCCCCGGAGCGGCGAGACGATAGGTGCGATAGTCGCGGACAACCCGGTAGTTGGTGGCGTAACGGCGGTCGAAGCGCTGGCCGGCGCGCCAGTTGCGCGGGCCGTTGTTGCGAATGCCGTTATTGCGGACGGTCGTGCGCTGCGTCACAATGGTGCGACCGTTCGGACGCTCCTTGACGGTCGTGACGGTGCGCTCGCGCTGGACCGGCGCAGCCTCCGCGGCGCTTACGGCCATCGGGCTGGCGACCAGGGTAGCGGCGATGGCGCTCAGGATCAGCTTCTTCATGACAAAACTCCCATTTGATTACAGGCGCCGTTCTGTCCGGCGTCGAAGCAAGAGATAGGAGCGAGATGTCGCATACCTCTTTCAACAACCTCGCAAAACGGTCGCAACGTGTCGCAACTCGGCAAGGTTCGTTCAGGTTGCGTGTCGGCCGGAGCGGGCCTAGTGCCGCGACCCTGCAATCACAGGAGACGCGCGATGCGGGCATTCATCTTTCCGGGGCAGGGGAGCCAGGCGGTCGGCATGGGCAAGGCGTTGCGCGAAGCCAGCCCGGTCGCACGCGAGGTGTTCGGCGAGGTCGACGAGGCGCTGGGCCAGCATCTGTTCCGGCTGATGACCGAGGGGCCGGCGGAGGACCTGCAACTCACCGAGAATGCACAGCCCGCTATCATGGCGAATGCGATCGCAACGCTGCGCGTGCTGGAGCAGGAAGGCGGCGTGCGGCTGGCCGACAAAGCAGATTATGTCGCCGGGCATAGCCTTGGCGAATATAGCGCCCTGTGCGCGGCAGGCACGTTTGATCTGGCGACGACGGCGCGACTGCTGAAGCTGCGGGGACAGGCGATGCAGGCGGCGGTGCCGGTCGGTGAGGGGGCGATGGCGGCGCTGCTCGGCGCGGACCTCGACAAGGCGCAGACGATCGCCGGGGCGGCAGTGGACGCGCTTTTCGCTGAAGGCGGCAAGGAACTGGTCTGCACCGTGGCGAACGACAACGATCCGTCGCAGGTGGTGATTTCCGGCCATCGTCTCGCAATCGAGCGCGCGGTGGCGATGGCGAAGGATCTGGGCGCCAAGCGTGCGGTTCTGCTGCCGGTATCGGCGCCGTTCCACTGCCCGCTGATGCAGCCAGCCGCGGATGCAATGGACGCGGCGCTTGCCGAGGCGCGCATCACCGCGCCGCTGGTGCCGGTGTTCGCCAACGTCGATGCGGTGGCAATCGCCGATCCCGGCGCGATCCGGGTGGCTCTGGTGCAGCAGGTGACGGGCATGGTCCGTTGGCGCGAATCGGTGCTCGCGATGGTCGATGCGGGGGTGACGCAGTTCGTCGAATTCGGCGGCAAGGTCCTCTCCCCCATGGTCAAGCGCATCGCCCCCGACGCGGAGGCGATCAGCGTGGTCACGATGGACGACATCGAGGATTTGCTTAAGAAGGTGTGATCGAGAGCCAGCGCATGAAGGTTTGTTCACGCGGAGACGCGGAGACGCGGAGACGCGGAGAAGAAGTGAGGGACATCGACCAGATCAGCGGTGACGTTCTTGATCTGGCTTTGAGGATGCATCGCGATCTTGGGCCAGGACTGCTCGAAAGCGTTTATGAAACCGTGCTTGCTGGCAAGCTTATCGCGCTTGGCTATTCCGTTGCCCGCCAACGGCCGGTCGGGATCGAGTTCGAGGGTATGCGCTTCGACGTAGCGTTCCGCATCGATCTTCTTGTCGACGAGCGACTGCTCGTCGAGATCAAATCGGTCGAGCGGCTGACGATCATCCACGCCAAACAATTGCTTACCTATCTACGCCTCACCAAGCAGCCCGTCGGGTTGCTCATCAACTTCGGTGGCGCGACGCTCAAGGAGGGAGTGCGACGGATCGTCAACGATCATCGCCCCTCCGCGTCTCCGCGTCTCCGCGTGAACAACCTTCTTGGAGACTAATTATGTTCGATCTCACAGGTATGACCGCGCTCGTCACCGGCGCTTCCGGCGGTATCGGGTCCGCTATCGCCAAGGCGCTGGCGGGGCAGGGAGCCAAGCTGGCGGTGTCGGGGTCCAATGCCGACAAGCTGGAGGCGTTTCGCGCCGGGTTGGGGGGCGAGCATGTCGCGGTGCCTTGCGACCTGTCGGATGCCGCCGCGGTGGATGCATTGGTGCCGCAGGCGGTGGCGGCGTTAGGGGGGCGGATCGATATCCTCGTCAACAACGCCGGCGTCACGCGCGATAATCTGGCGATGCGGATGAAGGACGAGGAATGGGATCAGGTGATCCGCGTCAACCTCGAAGCCGCATTCCGGCTGATCCGCGCGGCCGCCAAGCCGATGATGAAGCAGCGCTTCGGCCGCGTCGTGTCGATCACCTCGGTCGTCGGCCAGACCGGCAATCCGGGGCAGGCGAACTACGCCGCGTCGAAGGCGGGCCTCGTCGGCATGTCGAAGGCGCTGGCGCAGGAACTCGCCAGCCGTAATATCACCGTCAATTGCGTCGCGCCCGGGTTCATCCGCTCGGCGATGACCGACGGCCTGCCCGAGGCGCAGAAAACCGCGCTGCTCGGCCGCATTCCGGCGGGCGACCTCGGCACCGGAGAGGACATCGGTGCCGCGGTCGTCTATCTCGCCAGCCGCGAGGCGGGATATGTCACCGGACAGACCTTGCACGTCAACGGCGGTATGGCCATGATCTAGGCCGGGTTTGGGGATGGGCCGTTCGGCACGACCCTGAACAGACGCTTGCCACCTGAACCTGCCCGTTCTACGGGCGTTCAGGAACAAACAAACACCCCCAAAGCGAAGAGGGAATATACCATGAGCGAGACCGCCGACCGCGTGAAGAAGATCGTCGTCGAGCATCTCGGCGTCGAAGCCGACAAGGTGACCGAGGACGCGAGCTTCATCGACGACCTGGGTGCCGACAGCCTCGACATCGTCGAGCTCGTCATGGCGTTCGAGGAAGAGTTCGGGGTCGAGATCCCCGACGACGCCGCCGAGAAGATCACGACCGTCAAGGACGCGATCACCTATATCGACGAGCACAAGGCCTAAGATCCGCGGCTGAGGCCAAACCCGATGTCATCGGGTCGGATTTGAACGGCTCCCCGTCCCCGGCTAGAGGGCGGGGAGCCGTTTCGCGTTGTAAGGAACGTCGCCCCGTCGCGAATGCGGGGTCTCAGGCGGCATGAGGTTTCCGGTGTCGAGCCGGAGATGACGAAAGAAGGAAGAACAGCATGCGTCGCGTCGTCGTCACCGGTCTTGGCCTCGTCACCCCGCTGGGCGCGGATGTGGAAACCGCCTGGGCCAACATCATCGCCTCGAAGTCGGGCGCGGACACGATCCGGCGTTTCGATGCGACAGACTATCATTCGAATTACGCCTGCGAAGTGAAGCCGGCGGATCACGAATATGGCTTCGACGCGGGCAAGCGCGTCGATCACAAGATCCAGCGCCAGGTCGATCCGTTCATCGTCTATGGCATCGATGCCGCCGGTCAGGCGCTCGAGGATGCGGGCCTGACCGAGATGACCGAGGCCGAGCGCTTCCGCGCCGGCTGTTCGATCGGGTCGGGCATCGGTGGCCTGCCGGGGATCGAGAGCGAATCGCTGGTGCTTGCCGCCAAGGGGCCGAAGCGCGTGTCGCCGCACTTCGTCCATGGTCGGCTGATCAACCTGATCTCGGGTCAGGTCTCTATCAAATACGGGCTGATGGGCCCCAACCATGCGGTCGTCACCGCCTGTTCGACCGGCGCGCATTCGATCGGCGACGCCGCGCGGATGATCGCGATGGACGATGCCGACGTGATGCTCGCGGGCGGCGCGGAGAGCGCGATCTGTCCGATCGGCATCGCCGGCTTCGGGCAGGCGCGCGCGCTGTCCACCAACTTCCGCGACGAACCGTGGCGCGGCAGCCGCCCCTACGACCGCGACCGCGACGGCTTCGTCATGGGCGAGGGTGCGGGCGTGCTGTGCCTTGAGGAATACGAGCGGGCCAAGGCGCGCGGCGCGCATATCTATGCCGAGGTGATCGGTTACGGCCTGTCCGGCGATGCCTATCACGTCACCGCGCCGCATCCGGAGGGCTCGGGCGCGTTCCGGTCGATGGAGATGGCGATGCGCAAGTCCGGCCTGCGGCTGGAGGACATCGACTATATCAACGCGCACGGCACCTCGACCCCGCTCGGCGACGAACTGGAACTGGGCGCGGTGCGCAAGCTGTTCGGAGCGTCGCTCGACGGCGTGTCGATGTCGTCGACCAAGTCGGCGATCGGCCATCTGCTCGGCGGCGCGGGTGCGGTCGAATCGATCTTCTGCATCCTCGCGATGCGCGACGGCATCGTGCCGCCGACGCTCAACCTCGACAATCCGAGTGAGAATTGTGTCGGCGTTGACCTCGTCCCGCATGTCGCCAAGAAGCGGCAGGTGAAGGCGGTGCTGAACAATTCGTTCGGGTTCGGCGGCACCAATGCGTCGCTGGTGATGAAGGCGCTCTGATCGCGTGCGCAAGGTCGGTTGCCTCGGTTTGCTGATCGGCCTTGCGGCGATCGTCGCCGCGTTCCTCGTGGTACAGGGCTGGGGCGGGAGCGGTCCCGCGCCGAAGACCCTGACCGTGCAGGTAGCGGAGGGCAGCAGCCTCGCCGCCGCCGCCCGGGAACTGGAGCAGGCAGGTGCGATAAGGTCCGCCAGCCGGTTCCGGCTGCTGGCGCGAGTGTTCGGGTCGGGCGAGCCGATCAAGGCGGGCGAGTACCGCATTCCCGCACGCACCAGCCCGTCCGATATCCTGAAGATGTTGCAGGGCGGAAAGGTGCTGCAACGGCTGGTGGTGGTGCCGGAGGGCTATCCGTCGGTGCTGGTCCATGATGCGCTGGCCAAGGCCGACGGGCTGACCGGCAGCGTGCCGGTGCCTGCCGAGGGTTCGGTGCTACCCGACAGCTACGCCTTCCAGCGCGGCGATACGCGGGCATCGGTGGTGACCCGGATGCAGACCGCGATGCGGGACTATCTTGCTCAGGCATGGACGAAACGGAAGCCGGGAATTGCGGTGAGCACGCCCGAACAGGCGATCATTCTCGCCTCGATCGTCGAAAAGGAAACCGGCAAGCCGTCCGAACGGCGCACGGTTGCTGCGGTGTACGCCAATCGCCTGAAGCGTGGCATGCCGCTGCAGGCGGACCCAACAGTGATCTATCCGATCACCAAAGGGCGCCCGCTCGGCCGCCGCATCCTGCGGTCGGAGCTGCGAGCCAAGAACGGGTACAACACCTATGCCGAGGCCGGGCTACCGGCGGGACCGATCGCGAATCCCGGACGGGCGTCGATCGACGCCGTGCTCGATCCGGCGCAGTCCAACGCACTGTACTTCGTTGCGGATGGCACCGGCGGGCATGTCTTCGCCGACACGCTCGATCAGCATAATGCGAACGTACGCAAATGGTACGCGATCCGCCGCCAGCGCGGCGAGATGTAGGCGTTTACCCGCTGCCGTCATTGTCAGGAATGTAGGCGACGCGACATCCGCGCTCGCAGCGATCACTTCGCTACGCTGCGATAACGAAGCGCGGGAAGAGCGCCGGCAGAGCCGCCCGGATCAGACCAGGCGGCTCTGCTTCACCGCAGCCTCGATGAAGCTCGCGAACAGGGGATGCGGGTCGAACGGCTTGCTCTTTAGTTCCGGATGGAACTGGACGCCGACGAACCAGGGGTGATCCGGCCGCTCGACGATCTCGGGCAGGGTGCCGTCCGGCGACATGCCGCTGAACACCAGACCGCCCTGTTCCAGCGCATCCTTGTAGTTGGTGTTGACTTCGTAGCGGTGGCGGTGACGTTCGTGGATCGTGGTGCCGCCGTAGATCGACGACACGACGCTGTTGCCATCCAGTGCGGCTTCATAGGCGCCGAGTCGCATCGTGCCGCCCATGTCGCCCTGCTCTTCACGCTTTTCGAGACCATCGCGGCCCATCCATTCGGTGATGAGGCCGACTACGGGTTCCTCGGTGGGCCCAAACTCCGTCGATGACGCGCCCGCGATGCCGGCGAGGTCGCGTGCACCCTCGACACAGGCCATCTGCATGCCGAAACAAATGCCGAAATAGGGGATCTCGCGCTCGCGGGCGAATTTGACCGACTTGATTTTTCCTTCGGCACCACGCTCGCCGAACGCGCCGGGCACGAGGATCGCGTCGCAGGGTTCGAGCTGGCCGATGATCTCCGAATCGTCGTTTTCGAACAGTTCGGCGTCGATCCAGCGGACGTTGACCTTAACCCGGTTGGCGATGCCGCCGTGGACCAGAGCCTCGTTCAGCGACTTGTAGGCGTCCTGGAGGCCGACATACTTGCCGACCACTCCGACGGTGACCTCCCCCTCGGGATTGGTCAGGCGATCCATGATCTCCGTCCACCGAGACAGGTCCGGCGCGGAGGACGGCGTGATGCCGAAGGCGCGCAGCACCTCCGAATCGAGGCCTTCGCCGTGATATTGCAGCGGTACCGCATAGATGCTCTTGGCATCCAGCGCCGGGATGACGGCGCTTTCCGGCACGTTGCAGAACAAGGCGATCTTGGCGCGCTCCGACGGCGGCAGCGGGTGTTCGCAACGGCAGACCAGCACATCGGGCTGTACGCCCAGCGCCGCGAGCTCGCGCACCGAATGCTGCGTCGGCTTGGTCTTCAATTCCCCCGCTGCCGCAATGTACGGCACCAGCGTCACGTGGATGCTGATGGCATTGCCGCGGCCGACTTCGTTCTTCAACTGGCGGATCGCCTCGATGAACGGCAGCGATTCGATGTCGCCGACGGTGCCGCCGATCTCGCACAGCACGAAGTCGAGGTCGTCGGTTTCCGCCCGCGCGAATGCCTTGATCGCGTCCGTGACGTGCGGGATCACCTGCACCGTAGCGCCGAGGTAGTCGCCGCGCCGCTCGCGCTCGATGATCGTCTTGTAGATCCGGCCGGAGGTGACGTTGTCCGACTGGCGCGATGCGACGCCGGTGAAGCGTTCGTAATGACCGAGGTCGAGGTCGGTCTCCGCGCCGTCGTCGGTGACGTAGACTTCGCCATGCTGGTACGGGCTCATCGTGCCCGGATCGACGTTGAGATAGGGATCGAACTTTCGAATCCGGACGTGATAACCGCGTGCCTGAAGCAAAGCTGCGAGAGAGGCCGCCATGAGGCCCTTGCCGAGCGACGAGACCACGCCGCCGGTGATGAAGATGTACCGCGCCATGGGAGAAATCGCCTAGCGTGTTTGGGGGTCGAACGACAAGAGCGCGCGGGGGGGACCCGCGCGCGATTTACGATGAACGGTGGATCGGCTTAGCGCTGGAGCGGCACCGCGCCGTTGTCGGCAGGCGTGTTCGGCACGGCATCCTGTGCCGGAGCCGGTGCGGCAGCCGCCGGGGGCGTCCGGGCGAGCGACGTATCGATCGTCTGCGTCTGGCGGCTGGCCGCGATGAAGGCGAGCGCGATCGACATGCAGACGAACACCGTGGCGAGGATCGCCGTCATCTTGGTGAGGAAATCGGCCGCACCGCGCGCCGACATCAGTCCCGACGGGCTACCGCCCATGCCGAGGCCACCACCCTCCGACCGCTGCATCAGGATCACCGTCACGAGCGCGGCGGCGATGATGGCATGTAGGACGAGAAGGAAGGTGAACATCTAAGGTCCCGAATATCGGATGAAGGCGCGCACATAGGCGAGGGCCGGCCCGCGATCAACCGCCCGTTCCTGCCGACCGTCACCGGCAGGATGTCCGACTTATTACACATACCTGTTCATTTAACGGAAACCCGGGACGTGCGGGGGCGTTATGACCGCGAAACAAAGCCCCGAAAACGGCGCAGAAACGGATATTTGATCGTGGGTACAGCCGCGCAGTCCCTTGCCACCTGGATGACGGCCCTGGTCGATTACGTCCGGTCGGGAGAGCCCGATCTGACCAATCGTCAGATGGCGCTGCTCCTTCTCGTCTACCTCAATCCCGGCCCTCATACAGTGCGCGGTTTGGCGCGGGCGCTGAACGTCTCGAAGCCCGTCGTCACGCGCGCCTTGAACAGGCTGGGTGCGCTCGGCTATCTGCGCCGTCAACGTGACGACAGCGACAAGCGCAACATCTTCGTCGCGCGTACTTCCGAAGGGGCAGAGTTTCTTGAAGAGTTCGGGCAATTCCTTGGCGAAGGCGACCCCCGGTCGCTCCAGCCAGCCCTCGCGTAGGGCCTTCGCCCTCACCGGCCCATCGGTCGACCTCGACCCGAAGACGCACGCGGTGCGTGGCGACCTCGCCGATGTTCGCTTGGCTGAACAGGTATTTGCTCCGCATTACGCGGCGCCGCTGAAGGCGCGGGTGCTGACTGGCATCGCCCTGTTCGCCGATCGCAACCTCAGTGAGCCGATTGGCGATCTTGCTCCGGGAGACGTGTTCGAGGTGCTGGAACTCGCCGGGAAGCATGCCTGGGGGCTTTCCGTACGGGCGGGAATGGTTGGTTATGTCGATCGCACGGCGCTCGACAAGGTTTCGGATTTCGATTCGTGAGTGTTACGGTCTTCATCGACGGTGCGGTCGGTACGACCGGTATAGACATCCGTGATCGACTCGCCGGCAGGACCGACCTGACGGTCGTGACGCTGGATGACGATCGGCGTAAGGACGCTTCGGCGCGCGCCGAAGCCCTGAACGATGCGGATATCGCCATTCTCTGCCTGCCGGACGAGGCCGCGCGCGAGGCCGTTGCTTTGGTACGGGGCGGGACGACGCGGATCATCGATGCATCCTCCGCGCACCGCGTGGCCGACGGATGGACCTACGGCTTTCCGGAACTGGCGCCAGGACAGGGCGAACGGATCGCCATGTCCCGCTTCGTGTCGAATCCGGGCTGCTACCCCACCGCCTTCCTCGCACTGATGGCGCCGCTGGTTCGCGCCGGGCTGGTGCCGACCGACTGGCCGCTGACCTACAATGCCACATCCGGCTATTCGGGCGGGGGCAAGTCGATGATTGCCGAATTCGAACAGGGCGGCACCGACACCGCGTTCCGAATTTACGCCCTCGGCCTGTCCCACAAGCACCTGCCCGAGATGCGCGATCATGCCGGCCTCACGCATCCGCCGATCTTCGCACCCGCCGTCGCGCGGCTGAATCGCGGCATGCTGGGTGAGATACCCCTCCCGTTGAAGCAATTGCCGGGCGCCCCGAGCCTTGCGCAGATCGAGGATACGCTCGCCGCCGCCTATCTGGACAGTGCGCTCGTCTCGGTCGCTTCCGGTGATCCGGCTGCCGTGGAGATCGAGGAAAACGCCGGCACCGATCGTATGACCTTGCGCATCTGCGGCAATGCCGACAGCGGCCATGTCCGCCTGATCGCAACACTCGACAATCTGGGCAAGGGCGCCGGTGGCGCCGCCGTCCAGAACCTCAATATCATGGCCGGGCTCGATCCGCTTGCCGGCCTCATCCTCTAGAAATCCAAGGATCGTCATGCAGCGCAATCCCGTCGGCAAGCTGCTCCTGTTCGGAGCGACCGGTGACCTCGCGCAGCGCATGCTGCTGCCCTCTCTCTATGGCTTGCACGCCGACGGCCTGCTGCCGGATGGGCTGACGATCACCGGTTCGGCACGCAGCGACCTCGACGATGCCGGTTTTCGCGACTTCGCCAAGAAGGCGCTGGACGAGTTCCTGCCGGCCGATCGCAAGGACGAAGGTGCCCTGTCGGGATTCCTCGATCGCATCTTCTACCAATCGGTCGATCTGTCGGATCAGTCGACGTATCAGGCGTTGGCCGAAAAGGTCGGCGACGTCTCCTGCGGTCTCGCCATCTATCTGTCGACGGCGCCATCGCTGTTCGAACCGGCGGTGAAGGGGCTGAAAAGCGTCGGCCTTGCCGGGGATACGGTGCGCATCGGCCTGGAAAAGCCGCTTGGCTATGATCTGGGCTCGAGCAAGGAGATCAACGACACCGTTGCCTCCGTCTTCCCGGAAGACCGCATCTTCCGTATCGACCATTACCTCGGCAAGGAAACGGTCCAGAACATTCTGGCGTTACGCTTCGGCAACTCGATGTTCGAGCCGATCTGGAACGCACAAGGGATCGACAACGTCCAGATCACGATCGCCGAGACTGTCGGTCTCGAGGATCGCGCCGGTTATTACGAGGGCGCCGGTGCGTTGCGCGACATGGTCGCCAACCACATGCTCCAGCTGGTCGCGCTGATCGCCATGGAACCGCCGGCCTTGTACGACGGCACTGCGATCCGCGACGAAAAAGCCAAAGTTTTCCGATCGATGCGCAAGATCGAAGCCGAGGCCGTGCAACAATGCACCGTGACCGGCCAGTATGAAGAAGGCGCCGTTGGCGGCAAGGTCGTGAAGGGCTATGACGACGAGCTTGGCTATGACAGCAACGTCGAGACGTTCGTCGCGATCAAGGCGCATATCGACAACTGGCGCTGGCAAGGCGTGCCCTTCTACCTGCGCACCGGCAAGCGCATGGCGAAGCGTCGCAGCGAGATCGCGATCCAGTTCAAGCCTGTGCCGCATTCGATGTTCCGCGGTCGCGGCGGTCTGCTCCAGCCCAACACGCTGGTGATCCGCCTGCAGCCCGAGGAATATGTCCAGTTGCTGGTGATGACCAAGGAACCCGGGCTCGATCGCGAGGGTGTGCGCCTGCGCGAAGTACCGCTGAACCTGAGCCTGGACGCCGAATTCGCCGGATCCCGGCGCCGCATCGCCTACGAGCGCTTGCTGCTCGACCTGATCGAAGGGGACCAGACGTTATTCGTCCGCCGCGACGAGGTGGAGGCGCAGTGGACCTGGATCGACGCCATCCGCGCCGGCTGGGAGGCGAACAAGACCAAGCCCAAGCATTACACCGCCGGCACCTGGGGGCCGGCTGGCGCGATCGGCCTCACCGAGCGCGACGGGGTGACCTGGCAGGACGATTGAGCCTGCGTTTGCAGAACCAAACGACCGCTCAAAACCTTCCCCCATACGTATGCGGGGCCACTTACCTTGCGGGCACACCGGGTCTATCGGGTGCTCGACCATACGCGCAGAACACGAGAGAACACACGGATGAGCGAAATCGAATGGTGGGATTATGACGACGCGGCCGAAATGGCCAACGCCGTCGCCGGTGATATCCAGTTCATCATTGAGGCGGCGATCGATGCGCGCGGCGCGGCGGTGATCGCGCTGTCGGGCGGCAAGACTCCGGTCCCGATCTATGAAAAGCTCGCCAAGGCGAAGCTCGACTGGAAGCGGGTGACGATCGTCCCGACCGACGAGCGCATCGTGCCGTTGGGTGATGCGCTGTCCAACGTCACGATGATTGCCAAGGCCTTCATCCCCAAGGGCGCGCGGGTCATGCCGATCGTTCCGCAGGCGACCGCCGATTACAAAAGTGCCGGTCGTTCGGCGGACGCGCTGATGCAGGATCTGCACTGGCCGCTCGACCTGTGCCTGCTCGGCGTCGGTGGGGACGGGCATACCGCATCGATCTTCCCCGGCCCCGATTTCGACGAGGCGCTGGCCGGACCAAAGGAGCGACGCGCACTCGGCGTCATGCCCGACCCGCTGCCTTCCGAGGCACCTGTCGCCCGCGTGACCCTCAGCCGCGAAGGCATCGTCACGGCGCGCGCGCTGATGATTGCGGTCACTGGACAGGGCAAACGCGACGTCATCGAACGCGCGATCGATCAGGGGCCGTCCTCGCCCTATCCGATCGGTCGCGTGCTCGCGGACGCGGAACTGCCCGTCGACATCCACTGGGCCCCCTGAGCCTCCCTCCATCGCACTCCTCCCCGGGACCCGCGCCATGAACTCCGAAGTCTCCGCCGTCACCGACCGGATCATCGAGCGATCGAGGGAGAGCCGCGCCGCCTATCTCGCGCTGATCGATCGGGAACGCGATAACGGCGCCCGTCGTCCGCAACTCGGCTGCGCCAATCTGGCGCACGCCTATGCGGGGACCGAGGAGGACCGCGACACGCTGCGTGCCGATACCGGCATGAACATAGGCATCGTCACCGCCTATAACGACATGCTGTCGGCGCACGCGGTCTATTACCGCTACCCCGAGTTGATGAAGGTCTGGGCGCGCGAGGTCGGCGCTACGGCGCAGGTCGCTGGCGGCGTACCGGCGATGTGCGACGGCGTGACGCAAGGCTATCCCGGCATGGAGCTGTCGCTGTTCAGCCGAGACACGATCGCGCTGTCGACCGCAGTTGCGCTCAGCCATGGCACGTTCGAAGGCGCGGCGCTGCTCGGTATCTGTGACAAGATCGTACCGGGGCTGCTGATGGGGGCGCTGCGCTTCGGCCATCTGCCGATGGTGTTGATCCCCGGCGGGCCGATGCCGTCCGGCCTTGCCAACAAGGCCAAGGCGGCGGTGCGCGAGGCCTATGCTGAAGGGAAGGCGGGCCGCGAGGAGCTGCTGGATGCCGAGATACAGGCGTATCACGGCAAGGGCACCTGTACCTTCTACGGCACTGCCAACACCAACCAGATGATGATGGAGGTGATGGGCCTGCACATGCCCGGCTCCGCCTTTGTCAATCCGGGCACCAAACTGCGTCAGGAACTCACCCGCGCCGCCGTCCACCGGCTGGCGAAGATAGGCTGGCGCGGCGACGATTACCGTCCACTCGGCCATTGTGTCGACGAAAAGGCGATCGTCAACGCCGCCGTCGGGCTGCTCGCCACCGGCGGGTCGACCAACCATCTGCTGCACGTTCCCGCCATCGCCCGCGCCGCCGGGATTGTCATCGACTGGGAGGATTTCGACCGCCTCAGCCGCGCGGTGCCGCTGATCGCCCGCGTCTATCCCAACGGATCGGCGGACGTGAACGCGTTCGAGGCGGCGGGCGGCATGCCCTTTGTGATCAGGGAACTGCTCTCCGCCAGCCTGCTGCACGGCGACATCACCACCGTCACCGGCGACGATCTGTCCGCCTATGCGGAAAAGCCGGTGATCGCCGACGACCAGCTCGCGTGGGAGCCGGTCGGCGACAGCGGCGACACCAGCATCCTCCGCCCGGTCGCCGAAGCCTTCTCCCCCGACGGCGGCATGCGCATCCTCGCCGGCAACATCGGCCGGTCGTGCATCAAGGTATCCGCGGTCGACCGCGAGCGCTGGGTGATCGAGGCGCCGGCGCGCGTCTTCCACGACCAGCTCGACGTGATCGAGGCGTTCAAGCGCGGCGAGCTGGAACAGGACGTCGTCGTCGTCGTCCGCTTCCAGGGTCCCCGCGCCAACGGCATGCCCGAACTGCACAAGCTGACCCCACCGCTGGGCGTGCTGCAGAACCGCGGCTTCAAGGTTGCGCTCGTGACAGATGGCCGCATGTCGGGCGCCAGCGGCAAGGTGCCCTGCGCGATCCATTGTTCGCCGGAAGCGCTGGGCAACGGCGCGATCGGCAAGATTCGTGATGGCGACATCATCCGCGTCGATGCGGTCAACGGTCGGCTCGACGCGCTGGTCGATGCCGCGGAATGGCTGGAGCGTCCGTTATGCGATGCGCCGGGCGCGGCCACCGGCATGGGCCGCGAGCTGTTCGGCATGTTCCGCGGACTGGCTGACGAGGCCGAAAAGGGCGCATCGGGCATGCTGGCGGCAGCGGGGTTGTAGCGGACCGTGCTCCTGCGAAGGCAGGAGCCCAAGGCCAGCAGCGATGCGCTCGGAACTCTGGGCCTCCCGCCTTCGCAGGAGTACAAGAAGCGGTGATTGGAGAGGATAGGTAATGCAACTCGTCAGCGTCGACATCGGCGGCACCCACGCCCGCTTCGCCATTGCGGAAGTGGAGGACGGCCACGTCGTCGCGCTCGGCGAACCGGTCACGCTGAAGACCGCGGAACACGCCAGCCTGCAGACCGCATGGCAGGCGTTCGCCGCCCGTCACTGCACCCCGCTCCCCAAGGCGGCGGCGATCTCCGTCGCCTCGCCCATCACTGGCGACATCATCCGTCTGACTAACAATCCGTGGGTGATCCGCCCCTCGCTGATCCCCGAACGGCTGGGGGCCGATGTCTACACCGTCATCAACGATTTCGGCGCGGTAGGCCACGCCGTGGCGCAATTGCCGGGCGAGCATTTCGAACATCTCTGTGGTCCGGACAACGCACTGCCGGCGCAGGGCGTCACCACCGTCTGCGGACCCGGCACCGGGCTTGGCGTGGCGCAGGTCTTCAAGACCGATGGCCGCTACCATGTTCTCCCGACCGAGGGAGGGCACGTCGATTACGCGCCACTCGACGGGATCGAGGACGCCTTCGTCAAGCGCCTCCGTCGCACCTACACGCGCGTCTCCGCCGAGCGCATCTGCTCCGGTCCCGGTATCGTCGCGATCTACGAAACGCTCGCCGAGATGGAGGGGCGCGCCGTACCCAGCCGCGACGACAAGACGATCTGGACTGAAGCGATCGAAGGCACCGATTCGATCGCGCTCGCCGCGCTCGACCGCTTCTGCCTCGCGCTAGGCGCGGTGGCGGGCGACCTCGCGCTGGCGCATGGCGCGAAGGGCGTGGTGATCGCGGGTGGGCTCGGCCTGCGGATCAAGGACAAACTGATCCGCTCCGGCTTCGACCAGCGCTTTCAGGCCAAGGGCCGGTTTCAGACTTTGATGGCGGGCATTCCCGTCAAGCTCATTACCCACCCGCAGCCGGGCCTGTTCGGTGCCGCGGCCGCTTTTGCCCAAGAACACGCTTAGAAAGGCAGCACGCATCGTGACCGATATCGCGACTATCATGCAGACCAGCGCCGTCATCCCGGTGCTGGTGATCGACGACGCCGCCACCGCCCGTCCGCTGGCCGAGGCGCTGGTAGCCGGCGGCCTGAAGGTGCTCGAAGTCACCCTCCGCACAGGTGCGGCGATGGAAGCGATCGCCGAGATGAGGAAGGTCCCCGGCGCGATTGTCGGCGCCGGTACCGTCGTCAACGAGGCGCAGGCGCGCGATGTGATCGATGCGGGCGTCGAATTCATCGTCTCGCCCGGTTTGACCGAACGGCTGGCGCGACCGATCCTCGACGCTGGCGTCGCCTATTTGCCGGGCACCGCGACCGCGGGCGACATCATGCGCGGCCTTGACCTCGGCCTGACCCACTTCAAGTTCTTTCCCGCCGAAACCTCGGGCGGGCTGAAGGCGCTGAAGGCACTCGCCGCTCCATTCTACCAGTGCCGCTTCTGCCCCACCGGCGGGATCACCGAAGCCTCCGCGCCCGACTGGCTGGCATTCAAGCCGGTACTCTGCGTCGGTGGCAGCTGGGTAACGGGCGGCTCGATCGCCGACGTCGAAGCGAAGGCCCGCGCCGCGTCCAGCCTGCGAGGATAAACTGTCTCTGCAAGCGCAGCGGATCGGCCCGGGACCTCGCAGGATCCCGGGCCACTTCGCTGCGTTCGAACTGACGGACACGTAAGTGATGGTTCGGCTAAATTCGTGCGGCCGCATCGGTCGCCTCAACCGAGCGTGACGAAGCTGTCCATTACGCGCTTGCGCCCGGCGGCTTCGAAATCGATCTCCAGCTTGTTGCCCTCGATTTCCGCGATCGCACCATAGCCGAACTTCTGGTGAAAGACGCGCAAGCCGACCGACAGGTCGCTTCGGCCTTTGTTACCGATGCTGACCGCACTCGACCGGCTTTCGACCAGCCGTGTGGGAGCAGTTGTGAAGTTCGAACCCGCTCCCGCCGCACGCTGCCAGCCCGGGCCGCGACCGGTGCCACGGCCGACATCGGCGAACGGGTCCGCCCGCTCGCTCCAGTTGGCGCGCCACAGGCTTTCACCGCCCGACATCGTCGTTTCCGAATCGGTGTGCTCGGGCGGGAGTTCGCCGACGAAGCGGCTGGGAATGCTCGACGTCCATTGCCCGTATATCCGCCGGTTGGACGCATGCAGGATGACCGCGCGGCGCCGCGCCCGGGTGATCGCGACATAGGCGAGGCGGCGTTCCTCCTCCAGGCTCTTCGTCCCGCCTTCGTCCAGCGATCGTTGCGAGGGGAACAGTCCTTCCTCCCAGCCGACGAGGAAGACCGTGTCGTATTCCAGTCCCTTGGCGGCGTGGATCGTCATGATCGTCACCTGCGGGTCCTGCGCGCCGCCTTCCTTGTCCATGACGAGGCTGACGTGTTCGAGGAACGCGCCCAGCGATTCATATTCCTCCATCGCGCGGACGAGCTCGGACAGATTCTCGAGGCGGCCAGATGCCTCGACCGACTTCTCCGCCTGCCACATCGCGGTGTACCCGCTTTCGTCGAGCAGCTGGCGGGCGAGTTCGGCATGGGGCAGGTCGCGTGCCCGGTCGCGCCACCGGGCGATATCCCCGACCAGATTGCCGAGCGCGCGTCGGGCCTGCGGTGTGAGTTCGTCCGTATCCAGAATGCGCGCCGATGCGATCGTCAGCGGCACGCCCTCGATCCGGGCAAGCTGGTGGATCTTGGCCAGCGCCTTGTCGCCGAGCCCACGCTTGGGAACGTTGACGATGCGTTCGAACGCAAGGTCGTCGGACGGCTGGTTGACGATGCGCAGATAGGCGAGGGCATCGCGGATTTCGGCGCGCTCGTAGAAGCGGAAGCCGCCGACGATGCGATAGGGCATGCCGATCGCGATGAAGCGATCCTCGAACTCGCGCGTCTGGTGCTGCGCGCGAACGAGGATGGCGATGTCGTCCAGCGTCTTGCCATTACGCTGGCAGGCCTCGATCTCCTCGCCGACCCGGCGTGCCTCTTCCGGACCATCCCAGACGCCGAGAACGCGGACCTTTTCACCCGCATCGAGTTCGGTCCACAGCGTCTTCCCGAGTCGTCCGCCGTTGTTGGCGATCACGCCCGAGGCGGCACCCAGAATATGCGGGGTCGACCGGTAATTCTGTTCGAGCTTGATGACCGTTGCGCCCGGAAAATCCTTCTCGAACTTCAGGATGTTCTCGACCTGAGCGCCGCGCCACGAGTAGATCGACTGATCGTCGTCGCCGACGCAGGCGATGTTCTTGCGCTGCTGCGCCAGCAGCCGCAGCCACAGATACTGAACGACGTTGGTGTCCTGATACTCGTCCACCATGATGTATTTGAAGCGTTCCTGATACATCCGCAGCACGTCGGGACGCGTCTTCAGGATCGTCAGCATGTGAAGCAGCAGGTCGCCGAAATCGCAGGCGTTCAGAGTCTTCAGCCGAGTCTGATATTGCGCGTATAATTCGCCGCCACGCCCGTTGGCATAGCGCTCGCTTTCGCCGGCATCGATGTCGGCGGGCACCAGCCCCTTGTTCTTCCAGTCGTCGATCAGGCCCGCGAGGCTACGCGCGGGAAAGCGTTTTTCATCGAGGTCGGCGGCGACGATCAACTGCTTCAGCAAGCGCAACTGGTCGTCGGTGTCGAGTATGGTGAAGTTGGATTGCAGCCCGACCAGTTCCGCATGCCGACGCAGCATCTTGGCGCCGATAGCGTGAAAGGTGCCGAGCCACGGCATGCCTTCCACCGCATCGCCGACCAGTCGGCCGACGCGTTCGCGCATTTCGCGTGCGGCCTTGTTGGTGAAGGTGACACTCAGGATCTCGGACGGCCACGCCTTGCGGGTAAAGAGCAGATGCGCCAGTCGTGCGGTCAACGCGGCGGTCTTGCCGGTACCGGCGCCGGCCAGCATCAACACCGGGCCTTCGGTGGTCAGCACGGCCTCGCGCTGCGGCGGGTTCAGGCCCTTGAGATAGGGCGGATCTTGCAGGTGGGTGGCGGTATCGGTCACCGGTGAACAGGTAGGGAACGGCGACGATGCGGGCAACCCCGATCCGTACGCGCGCCGATCGAGATCGCTGGAGAACCCGTGAAAAATCGGGGCAGCCGCTTGAGCGACCGCCCCGTAGTTCAGGGAGAGCCGGTCGACAGGGGAGGCGACCGGCGCGTCGCTACCCACAGGGGGAGAGGAGCAGCGACAACCCCTTTCTAGGCGCGGATTGTTGCGAACGGATTTCAAGAATGTTGCCCGCTCCCATTATTTCGCGGTTAGGGTGCGAATATGAGCCAGATCGTCGCACCGTCCGCGTCCCCGCGCCGCATTCTCACCGCCAGTCTGGTCGGCACTGCCGTCGAATTCTACGACTTCTATATCTACGCGACCGCCGCGGCGCTGGTGTTCGGCATGTTGTTCTTCCCGGCGGAGAGCGGGACCGCGCAGCAGATGCTGAGTTACGCCAGTTTCGGCCTCGCCTTCGTCGCGCGGCCGATCGGGGCGATCGTGTTCGGGCATTTCGGCGATCGGGTGGGGCGCAAGTCGACGCTGGTCGCCAGCCTGATGCTGATGGGCGGATCGACCGTCGCGATCTCATTCCTGCCGACCTATGCCTCGGTCGGATGGGTGGCGCCGATGCTGCTGTGCCTGATGCGGCTGGGGCAGGGGCTGGGCCTTGGCGGCGAATGGGGCGGGGCGGCGTTGCTGGCGGTGGAGAATGCGCCGCCGCATCGCCGCAACACCTGGGGGATGTTCCCGCCGCTGGGGGCGCCTGTCGGCTTCATCATGGCGAACGGGCTGTTCCTGATCCTGGGACTGATCCTGAGCGAGGAGCAGTTTCGCGACTGGGGCTGGCGCCTGCCGTTCCTCGTCAGCGCGGTGCTGGTCGCGCTGGGATTGTGGGTGCGGCTGAAGCTGACCGAGACGCCGGTGTTCATCGAGGCGTCGCAGGCGGAGGCACTGCCCAAGGTGCCGATCGCGACCCTGATCCGTCATCACGGTCGTGCGCTGCTGGCGGGGACGGGCGGTGTGGTCGCCTGCTTCGCGCTCTTCTATCTCGCGACGGCGTTCACGCTCGGCTATGGCACCAGGACGCTGGGCTATGGCCGGCAGGCGATGCTGGGTGTCGAACTGGCTGCGATCCTGTTTCTGGCCGCGGGCGTGATCGTCGCGAGCGTGATCGCGGATCGCACGGGTGCGCAACGGATGCTGGTGATCGGCTTCCTCGGCTGTATCGTCGCCGGCGTCCTGATGGGGCCGATGCTGGGCGCGGGATCGCTGTTCGTGATCTTCCTCTGGCTGGCCTTCGCCCTGTTCGTCATGGGGTTCGCTTATGGGCCGCTCGGTGGCTGGCTACCGAGCCTGTTCCCCGCCGGCGTACGCTACACCGGCGTGTCGATGACATTCAATCTGGGGGGCATCATCGGCGGGGCGCTGGCGCCATTGGCGGCGGAGGCGCTGGCACCGCGCGGACTGAATTGGATCGGCTTGTATCTGGTCGGTGCAGGTCTGCTCAGTCTGGGCGGGCTGGCGCTGTTACGCGGACATACGGATCAGAGCTGACGCAGCAGGGTGAGGCGGGCCTTGCCGTGCACGCGGCTCGCATCGACGGTGAACCCTGCGGGCGAGACCTCCTCCGGCTTGGCGGTCTCGAGGCTCACCCACGTCGCCGGACCGATCCAGCCGAGACGAGCAAGCTTGTCGAGGGCGACCAGTCCTGCGCCCGTGCCATAGGGCGGGTCCATCATGATGAGGTCCAGCGGCGCGCTCGCCGGGCCGAGCGCCATCACCGAACCCGCACGCACATCGGCGCGGGTGCCGAGTTTGGCGAGATTGGCCTTCAGCGCATCCAGTGCCGCGCCATCCTGCTCGACGAACAGGCATGACCCCGCACCACGCGACAGTGCCTCGATCCCGAGCGCGCCCGACCCCGCGAACAGATCGGCGACCGCCAGCCCCTCGAAACTGCCGAGCCTGCTGGTCAGCATCGAAAACAATGCCTCGCGGGTGCGATCGGCGGTCGGGCGGGTCGCGTCACCCTTGGGCGCGACCAGCGGACGGCCGCGCCATTGTCCGGCGATGACCCTCATGGACGGCGACCCCGCGGAGGACGGCCGCCGGGCGTAGCAGGCCGGGGCGCACCACCCGAGAATGGTCCGTCGCGCCGTGGCGGACGTGCACCGGGCTTCGGCGAACGCGGCCCGCCATTTCCGGGCGGGCTGCTACGCGGCGCGTCGCGGTCCGATGGCGTCCGGTCGCGGCGACCGGACGAAGCGGAGCGATCGTCACGCGTCGGGGCCCCGTCGCGGTTCGGCCGACCACCCAGTTTCGCCGGACGTGCCGCCACGCCGCTGGCCTCGGCGTCGCTGCGCCGGGGTGCGCGGCGGCCCTGGCCCTCGACGGCAGGTCGTGCGCGGGAGGGCCGCTCCTGCGCCTCGCGCGCGTTCGGCATCGGTTCACCGCGGTCGCGCGATCGGGCGGCGCGATCCGTCGTCGCAGCCTTGCGGAAGCCCGCGCGAGCGACCTCTCCCGTGCGCTCTGGTTCGCGCCGGGGCTTGAAGGTCTCCGGCTTGCGGGCGGGCGTGACGGGTCGGGGCGCCTGCTCGACGCGGGTGCGCGCCCGGGCGCTGCGATCGACCGTCGGTGCCGAGCGGAAGCCGTCGCGTGGTGCCTCGACCACGGGCTCGTCGGGCGCACCGCCCTTCAGCGTGCGGCGGAAGGCGACGACCTCGTGCTGCTTGACCTCGCCGACCCCGCCGACGGGCAGGTCGCCGAGCACGAACGGGCCGTAGCGGGTGCGGATCAACCGGCTGACCTGCAAGCCCAGATATTCGAGCACCCGCCGCACTTCGCGGTTCTTGCCCTCGGTAATCGTGACCTCGATCCAGACGTTCGCACCGGTACGCCGTTCGATATTGGCATCGATCGAGCCGTAGCGCACGCCCTCGATTTCCACACCCTCGGCCAGTTCCTCCAGCTGTTGCTGGGTCACGTTGCCATAGGCGCGCGCGCGATAGCTGCGTTCGACGCCGGTGGAGGGGAGCTCGAGCTGCCGCTTGAAGCCGCCGTCGGTGGTCAGCAACAACAGCCCTTCGGTGTTGAGATCGAGCCGACCGACCGGCACCAGCCTTGGAAGGTCGCGGGGCAGCCGGTCGTAGATCGTCGGCCGCCCCTTGGGATCGCGTTCCGTCACCAGCAGGCCGGTCGGCTTGTGGTACAGGAACAGCCGCGTCGGCTCGGACAGGGCGACCGGCTGGCCATCGACGGTGACGCCCTGCAGCGACCGGAGAATGGTCGCGGGCGTGTCCAGCACCTTGCCATCGAGCGCGACGCGCCCCTCCTCGATCATGCGTTCGACCTCGCGGCGGCTGGCAACGCCTGCGCGCGCGAGTAGTTTGGCGATACGGTCGCCGGTGCGAGGGTCTGCGGTCTGGGCCATGATGCGCCCATAACGCGCATTCGTCCCCCAGGCGAAAATATTTGCGCCCGATCACGCCGGCACGCGTTATGTGGCGCAGGCGTAACAATCTGGTGACGCCGGGGAGCGGGCTGATGCTGTTCGGGAAGAAGAAGCGCTCGATCGTCCGGCTCCTCGTCGTCGAGGATGAGCCGCTCATCGCCTTCGATACCGAACATCTGCTGACGGAGGCGAATTACCAGATCGTCGCGACGGTGGATCGCGTGGCCCATGCACGCGACGTGCTGCGTTCGGCGGCCGAGGTCGATCTGGTGCTCGTCGATGTCAATCTTGCCGATGGCTCGGGGCTGGATGTCGCGCGTGTCGCCGGCGAACGGGGGGTGCCGGTTCTGTTCGTGACCGGCAATCTGCCGGCGGAAGCCGCCGCGCTGGCGGCTGGATGCCTCGACAAACCGTATCAGCAGCGTGATCTGATCGGCGCGATTGAGGCGATCGAGGCGACGATCGCGGGGCGCAAGCACAAGCGCCTGCCCGCGGGGTTCCGCCTGTTCGGCGTTCCGACCGTCTGACCGTTTCCGAACCGGCTGGTCGCGGCGAAAATTCCCGCTAGTGTCCGGCCGATGTTGACCGGCAGCAATCTGTATTTCCTGATCGTCGCGGCGCTGGCCGTCCTCCTGATCGTCGCGATGCGCCGGTCCCCCGCGATCCGCAGCCGACTGACGCCGCTGGCTCCCTATGCCGAACGCGGGCCGATCGCGGTGTTCTTCATGGGGATTTCATCGGGGCTCGCGTTCACGATGATCGGTGCCACGCTGACCACCCGCCTGAAGCAGGATGGGCTCGACAAGGCGACGATCACGGCGTTCACGCTCGGGTTCCTCGTCTACAATCTGAAGCCCTTATGGGCATGGATGGTCGACGGCGTACGGCTGCCGGTGATCGGCCGTCTGGGGCAGCGGGTATCGTGGATCCTGTTGTCGGGCGTGCTGGTGATGCTGGCGGTGATCAACCTGGCGCTGGTCGATCCGGCCGCCAACCTGCAGGCGACGATCGTCGCCGCGATCCTGGTCGGTTTCGCCGGTGCGACCTACGACATCGTCATCGACGCGTACCGCATCGAGACGCTGGAGCCCAACCAGATGGGCGTCGGGTCCGGCATGACGCAATATGGCTGGAAGATCGGAGCGGTGCTGGCGGGATCGCTGGCGCTGGTGATCGCGGCGCGATCGAACTGGCACGTCGCCTATCTTGCCTGTGTGCTGTTCGCCTTGCCCGCGATGATCGTCGCCGTGCTGCGTGGCGAACCGCGGCGCCGGCGCGCGCCGGTCCGGCGCCGCGGCATGGCGGAACTGGGCGCCTCGATCGTCGGGCCGTTCACCGAATTCTTCCGCAGGCACGGCGCGTGGATCATCCTCGCCTTCATCCTCGTCCACAAGATCGGCGATACGCTGGGGCAGCAGGCGTTGCGTCTGCTGCTCGACGATCTGGGTTTCAGCAACGACGAGATCGCGCTGTACGACGTGGTGATCGGTTTCTGGGCATTCTGGGTGGGACTGGCGATCGGCGGTGTGCTGTATGCGCGCCTTGGGCTGAAGCATTCGGTCCTGCTCAGCCTCGTGCTGATGATGCTGTCCAACGCCAGCTTCGCGCTGCTCGCCGCGGCGGGGCACAGCAATATCGGGCTGGCGGCGGCGATGGCGTTCGAAAATATGTCGAGCGGGATCGGCGGGGTGACCGTCATCGCCTATTTCTCCGCGCTCTGCGACCTCCGCTTTACCGCCGCGCAATATGCGCTGATCTCTGCGGCAGCGAGCATCGTCGGGCGCGTGCTGACCGCGACGACGACAGGGCGGTTGGTCGACAACTTCGGCTATGTGAACTTCTATTGGGGCACCACCGTTGCCGCCTTGCCCGGCGTGCTGCTATTCTGGTGGATGAGCCGTTCCGGACTGGTCGACCGGTCGATCGGCACCGCGGGTGTCGCTGGCGACGGCGACGTGCGCGCGGACGACCCGCAAGCCTGACCGTTCAGGCGCAGATCGGTCGGCCATCGTCGGCGAAGGCGGTGGCGAGGACGGCTGCGCTCGCCAGCACGCCATCGACGCGCCGCACGCCGAGCAGGTCGCCGAGCAGCAGCCGCGCAGCGTCCGGTGCCGTCTCAACCCGCGACAGGATGGTCAGCATCGTCCGTTCCGCGGCGGTCATCCGCGGGCAGCAACATGGCGCGATCGCGATCGTGTCCGCCGCAGTCCCCGCCAGCTCCGCCATCAGCGCACGCATCAAGACGAGCGGCCGGCGGAAATCCTGGCCGAACGCCGTGAACATCGCATGGCTGGCACGCGCATCATGCAGGCCGTGCGCCCCCATCCGCCGAAGCGCGAACAGCGCGATCCGGGCATTCGGACAAGCCGGCAGCGTATGGGGAAGGGCGGCGATCGTAGTGGTGAGGTCGGTCATGATGGCGACTCCTGTGTTCGCCGCCGACATTCTATCCTCCGCTATTGCAAGTCAATCGCAATAATCACTCAGTCCGGTGCCTCGCCGTTCAAGGCGAGCGCTTCGCCGGCAAGGTATAGCGAACCGGCGATCAACACGACGGTGTCGGCATCGGTATTGGCATCGGATACCGCCCGGGCAACGGCTTGCGGCAGGTCGTCCGCCGGTTCGCCGGCGATCCCGAGGCCTGTCGCGATCCGCCGCAGGTGAGCGGGGGGATGGCAGGCGTGATGGGGCACCGGCACGGCGATCATCCGCGATACCGCCGGGGCGAGCAGACGCAGGACGCCGGCCGCATCCTTGTTGGCAAGCATGCCGAGAACGAGCACGACCGGACGCCCATCCGCAATGTGGCGCAACGCGCGCGCCACGGGCTGCGCGGCGGAGGGATTGTGGGCACCGTCGAGCCACAGCTCGCATCCCGGCGGCAGCAGGTCGCGGAGCGGTCCTCGATTCAGCCGCTGCATCCGCGCGGGCCAGCGCGCCCAATCCGCAGCGGCACGCAATGCTGCCTCACCCATCGGCACCGCGTCCTGATGGCGCAGCATGGCGATAGCGAGCGCCAGATTGCGTGACTGATGCGCCCCGACCAGCCGGGGCCGGTGCGTGGTCACGGCGAATTTGGCGTCGCGATAGCGCAACGTGCCCCGGTCCGCCTCGCTCCACCACATCGCATTGCGTGCGATCACCGGCGCGCCCGCCTGTGCGGCGATATCGGCGATGCGGTCTCGACTGGGTGCCGGGTAATTCATCGTGACCAGTGGGACGCCGCGCTTGGCGATCCCGGCCTTCTCGCCGGCGATATCGACGATGCGGTTCCCCAGGAACGCTTCGTGATCCATCCCCAGCGCCGCGATCCCGGTTACCGCCGGCCGGGGCAGGACGTTGGTGGCATCCAGCCGTCCGCCGAGACCGACCTCGACGATCGTCGCTGCGGCGGGCGTCCGCGCGAAGGCGAGGAAGGCTGCGGCCGTCGTGATCTCGAAGAAGCTCGCACCGATCCCATCGCTGTGGTCGAGCACCTCCTCCAGCAGCGCCGCCAGCGAGGGATCGTCGATCAGCCGCCCGGCGATCCGTATACGTTCGTTGAAGCGGACGAGATGCGGACTCGAAAAGACGTGGACGTCGTGACCCGCCGCCTCCAGTGCCGCGCGAAGGAAGGCGCAGGTCGAACCCTTGCCGTTGGTCCCCGCGACGTGGAACACCGGCGGCAGTGCGTGGTGCGGGTCGCCCAGCCTCGCCAGCAGCTGCGTGATCCGTTCCAGCCCGAGCACGTCGGCGCCCGGCGACAGCGACCACAATCGGTCCAGCTGCGCCTGCACGGCGGCGTCGGAGGAGGTGGCGTGGTCTGGCATGTCCTCAGTCCGCTCGGTCTCGGCGCGCAACTGCTCCGAACCCTCGTGTCGTCATGCCCGCGCGGGCGGAAATCGCTAGTGGCTGACGTGCCGGTATCATCGCGAACATCGTGGCTATGCGTCCCCGCCTGCGCGAGGACGGCGTCAGGCCGCCTTCGCCGCGGTCAGATAGCCGATCACCGTTGCCAGCCGGTCGCGCAGCTGCTTGCGATGCACCACCATGTCGAGCATGCCGTGATCGAGCAGATATTCCGCGCGCTGGAATCCCTCGGGCAGCTTTTCGCGGATCGTGCTCTCGATCACCCGCTGTCCAGCGAAGCCGATCAGCGCACCCGGCTCGGAAATCTGCACGTCGCCGAGCATCGCATAGCTTGCGGTAACGCCACCGGTCGTCGGATCGGTCAGCACGACGACATAGGGCAGACCGGCATCGTGCAGCATCTGGATCGCCACGGTGCTGCGCGGCATCTGCATCAGGCTGAGGATACCTTCCTGCATGCGTGCGCCGCCCGCAGCGGTGAAGATGACGTACGGCGCCTTGTCCTTGATCGCCGCCTCGACACCGCGAACGAAGGCTTCGCCGACCGCGAGGCCCATCGATCCACCCATGAAGGCGAAGTCCTGCACGCCCATGACGACGCGATGGCCCAGGATCGTACCGCGCGCGTTGATCAGCGCGTCCTGTTCCTGCGCCGATGTGCGTGCTGCCTTCAGACGATCGGTGTAGCGCTTGGAATCCCGGAACTTGAGCGGATCCTCGGGAACCTTGGGGACCGGCAGTTCCGCGCAGCTGCCCTCATCGAGGATCTGGGCGAAGCGCTGCTTCGGGCCGATCCGTTCGTGGTGGTCGCATTTGGGGCAGACGTACAGATTCTCTTCCAGCTCGCGCGCGAAGATCATCTGACCGCAGCCCTTGCACTTGTGCCAGAGATTCTCGTCCGACGATTCGCGCTTGGCGACGAACGGCAGGGCGTTGCGGACGTTGCTGATCCAGCTCATGAAAGCGCCTTTCGCGTGGAGGCGAGCGCCTCGCTCAAGGATTGTACATAGGTCCGCACGGCGGCTGGTGCATCCGCGCCATGCGTTGCGACCAGCTCGACGATCGCGGAGCCGACGACGACACCGTCGGCGACCTTGCCGATCGCCGCGGCCTGTTCGGGTGTACGGACACCGAAGCCGACCGCGATCGGCAGGTCGGTCGATGCTTTCAGCCGGGCGACGGCCTGGTCGATCGATCCCTGCGCCGCCTGTTGCAAACCGGTGATACCGGCGACCGAGACGTAATAGAGGAAGCCGGAGGCACCATCCAGCACCTGCGGCAGGCGCGCCGAATTGGTCGTCGGTGTAGCGAGACGGATCGGATCGATGCCGCGTGCGCGTAGCTCGGGGCCCAGCGCGTCGTCCTCTTCGGGCGGGATGTCGACGCAGATGACGCCGTCGACGCCGGCAGCGGCAGCCGCCTCGGCGAACCAGCCGGGGCTGCGACGCAGCATCGGATTGGCATAGCCCATCAGCACCAGCGGTACGTCGGGATGACGCTCCCGAAAGGCGGTCGCGATCTTCAGGATATCCGCCGTGCGGGTCCCGGCGGCGAGGCTGCGGATGTTGGCCGCCTGGATCGCCGGACCGTCGGCCATCGGATCGGTGAACGGCATGCCGAGTTCAATGACGTCGGCGCCGCCGTCGACCAGCGCGTCGAGGATCGCCCCGGTAGCCTCCGGCGTCGGATCGCCAGCGGTGACGAAGGTCACCAGCGCCGGGCGCCGCTCTGCGAAGGCACGTGCCAGCCGCGCGCTCATATCGCCACGCCCAGCGCTTCGGCGACGGTGAAGATGTCCTTGTCGCCGCGACCGCACAGATTGGCGAGGATGATCTGGTCGTCGCGCATCGTCCGCGCGCGTGTCGTCACGGCCGCGATGGCATGCGCCGGTTCCAGCGCGGGAATGATCCCCTCGGTCCGGCACAGCAACTGGAAGGCGTCGAGCGCCTGCGTGTCCGTGGCGTTGGTGTATTCGACGCGGCCGATATCGCGCAGCCATGCGTGTTCGGGCCCGATACCGGGATAATCGAGCCCGGCGGAGATCGAATGCCCTTCGGCGATCTGGCCGTCCTCGTCCTGCAATAAATAGGTCTTATTACCATGAAGCACCCCGGGAAAGCCGCCCGCCAGGCTGGCGGCATGTTCGCTGCCTTCAAGGCCATGGCCAGCCGCCTCGACGCCGAGCATCCCCACTTCGGGGTCGTCGAGGAAGGGGTGGAACAGGCCGATCGCGTTCGATCCGCCGCCGATCGCCGCAACCAGCAGGTCGGGCAGGCGACCGGTGCGGGCGAGCATTTGCGCGCGGGCTTCGCGGCCGATGATGCTCTGGAAGTCGCGGACCATTTCCGGATAGGGGTGAGGGCCGGCGGCGGTGCCGATTATGTAGAAGGTGTCGTGGACGTTCGCGACCCAGTCGCGCAGGCCCTCGTTCATCGCATCCGACAGCGTCTGCGCGCCGCTGGTGACCGGGCGTACTTCGGCGCCGAGCAGCTTCATCCGGAACACGTTGGGCTGCTGACGGACGACGTCTTTCGCACCCATGTAGATTACGCAGGGCAGGCCGAAGCGTGCGCAGACCGCGGCGGTAGCGACGCCATGCTGGCCCGCCCCCGTCTCGGCGATGATCCGCGTCTTGCCCATGCGGATGGCGAGCAGGATCTGGCCGATGCAATTGTTGATCTTGTGCGCGCCGGTATGGTTCAGCTCGTCGCGCTTGAACCAGACCTGAGCACCCATGCCCGCGTCTCCGCCTTCGCGAATAGCAGCGCTCAGACGCTCCGCATGGTAGAGCGGGCTCGGACGGCCGACGTAATGCTCCATCAGGTCGTCAAACTGAGCGGCGAACGCAGGATCGGCCTTGGCGGCGCGATACTCCCGCTCCAGATCGAGGATCAGCGGCATCAGCGTTTCGGCGACGTAGCGGCCGCCGAACGCGCCGAAATGGCCGCGATCGTCCGGCTGGGCCCTGAAGGAATTGGGGGCGGGGGTGAAGGCTGTCATGGCTGCGTCGCTTTAAGGAAGGCGGCGATCTTGTCCACATCCTTGACCCCCGGCGCGCTCTCTACGCCCGAGGATACGTCGACGAGATCGGCACGGGTGCGGGCGATGGCCGCAGCGACGTTCGTCGGGTCGAGGCCGCCCGACAATGCCCAGGGCAGCGGATGACGAAGATCGTCGAGTAGCGACCAGTCGAATCGCAGCCCCATGCCACCGGGCAATCGGGCGTCGTCGGGCGTCTTTGCATCGTAGAGGATACGGTCAGCCGCCCCGACAAAGGATCGTGCGGCATCGAGATCGAGGCGGGTCTTGACCGCGACGGCTGCCCATATGGCGCGGCCGGTGCGCGTACGGATCGCCGCAGCGCGGTCCGGCGATACCTTGTGCAGTTGCAACACGTCGAGCCGGCCGCTGACGAGGGCGCGTTCGATGCATTCGTCGTCCGGATCGACGAACACGCCGACCCGGCCGACGTGATCGGGAATGCGGGCCGTCAGTTGCTCGGCTTGGGCGAAACCCAGGTGGCGCGGTGACGGAGGAAAGAACACCAGCCCGATGTGCGTCGCACCATGGCGCAACGCCGCATCGATGGTGGCGGGTGTCGACAGGCCGCAAATTTTGGTGGTGACGGACATGGCAGGCTAATCGACCTTCGAGGCAGGGAATGCGGCAGTTGAGGGAGCTGAGAACTTGAAAGGCAACATCCGGATGTCGTCATCATGCACTGCCTGCGTGACACCAAATGACGGCCGCGCGATCATGGTGACGAAGAACGAAGCATGATCACAACGCCGTACAGGAACGCTGGTGTGCAGGACAGAGGCGATGATTCGACACGATGCGGGCTTCTTAAGCCCGTCCCGCGCACCCCGAACGCTCCATATCCCTTCTCCCGAAAGAGTGATCGGTTGCCTGTGGCTGGCGTTACAGCGTTGCGCCGATTGCACGGGCGGCCGCGTCGGGATCGTCGGCCTGGGTGATCGGCCGGCCGATCACCAGGATCGAGGCACCCGCATCCAGCGCGGCGCGAGGGGTGACGACGCGCTTCTGATCCCCGACAGGGCCGTCTGCGGGACGCACGCCGGGCACGACGAAGAACCCCTTGGGCCATGCCGCACGGGCGGCAGCGACTTCCGCACCGGAGCAGACGATCCCGTCGATTTCCGCCTCACGCGCCAGCTCGGTCAGCCTCAGCACCTGATCGTGGGCCGTGCCGGTGACGCCGGTCGCCGTCAGATCGGCATGGTCGAGGCTGGTCAGCATCGTGACTGCGATGACCTTCGTATGCGGGGATGCCGCGGCCTTGGCATCCTCCAGCATCGCGCGACCGCCGCTGGCGTGAACCGTCAGGATCGCCGGTTCGATCGGGCCGAGCGCCTGAACCGCTTTCGCGACCGTATTCGGAATGTCGTGCAGCTTCAGATCGAGGAAGATCGGCAGGCCCAGTTCCGCCATCTCGCGGACGCCATGCTGACCATGCGCGCAGAAGAATTCTAGCCCCAGCTTCAGCCCGCCGATATGCGCACGCGTGCGTGCCGCGATCGCCTTTGCCCGGGCGATGTCGGGGGTGTCGATGGCAACGTAGATCGGGCTCATGCCAGCCGTTCCTCGACCACGATCGGTGTCTCCACGGTCACGACCGACGGCGCGGCGGGCGCTGCTGCCAGCGCGCGGCTGTCCGCCAGCATTCGCTCAGAGGTAGCAAGTCGCTGTCGCAGCCGCCAGCGGACCGTACCAAGGTACAGATAGGTCGGCAGCAAGCCGATCAGGAACGTCACCAACAGCAGCAGCGGCAGATTAACGTCCGCGATCAGGCCGCTCCACAAATTGATCTGGATGATCTTCCAATTGCCATAGGTGAACAGCGCCGCGACGAAGGCGAGGAGGAACCAGAACAGGATTTTTAGGAACTGCATGCGACACTCCTGAGGGAAGCGGAGGGTAGCGGCGGGCGGCGGCGATGACCAGCCTCGGACGCGCGGGTCCGGTGTCAGCCCACTTCCCGGCGAAGGCTCGCGATCAGCGAAGGGATTGCGGTCAGTCGCGGCTCCTCTTCGTCGAGGATGGCGTGAAAGGCGGCGCGCTTGATCGCCGCAACCCGGCCCGCCTTCATCCGCACGCTGGCCGGCAAAGTCGAAACGCAGATGTCGATCATCCGCTCGGCGCCGTGCAGGCGTCCCCACAGATAGTCGTTCTCGCGATAGGCGCGGCTGAAGAATGCGCCGAAGCTGTTGAACTGGATACCCTTCAACGTCGCTTCCGCACCCCCCGACCGGATCGAGGTCGCGTCGTCGGGTGCGATCCGATCGACCTTGATCGGATCGAACTCATCGAGCCCCTCGCCCTGCAACAGCGGCAGCGTGGCAGCATCGAAATACGGGAAGCCGAGATAGGCGAGCAGCAACGCCCTTCGCACGCCCTTGTCCAGCGTGGCAAAGGCGTCGGCGAGCCGTTGGTCGGTTTTCGCATCCAGCGAGGAGAGATCGAGCGCCTCGCCGAGCGCATCGAGCAACAGTCCCGCCTCGTTGCTCCGTAAGCGCCGCACCTGCTGCCGCAACTGCGGATGGCTGTCGGCCCGCTGTCGATCGAGATAGGCGGCGAGCGAGGCATAGATCGCCTCGCGCATCGGCGTCGTCTCCACGTTATCGGCCTCGATCTCGCCCAGTCGTCGCGCCATCAGTCGCAGCCGGCGGATGCGGAAACCGATGTCGAAGGTCCGCAGGAAGTCGATCGTCGCCGCGCTTTCCTTCCCGGAAAAGGACGGCGCGACCCCACCGAATCCGCGCTCGTCGATCGCGCCCTCGATCGCGGTTCGGATGCGGCGCCAGCGCTGCTGGCCGAGTTCGCCGCCGACCTGATACAACAGCGCCGCGATCGCCTGCACGACGCCGCTCAGCTTCAGATGACCATAAGCGGCATAGCTGTAGCCAGAGCGTGTCGCCGCCGCGGTCTGGGCGCGCCGTCGCCAGGCGATCAGCCGAGCCGGCGTCGGCCGGTCGAGGAACAGGGTATGGCCGAACAGGTGTTCGATCTCCTCCTCGACCGCCGGGCGCAGGGCGGTGACGATCCCCTGCATTCGGTCGATCCGCGCCGATCGTTCGGCGATGGCGTCGAGATTGTCGCGAATCGGTTGCTGTCGCGGCAGGTCGCTGAGCGCGCCGAGAATGGTCTGGAAGAAGCCGGGCTTCTCGCCGCCGGAACCCAGCCGGATCTTGATGCCCGGCGACGGGTCGATGTAAACGAAACGCCGATCAATCTCGCGCCGTGCGGGACGTTCCTTCAGCGCGTCGATTGCCGGCCGGAACGGCGCGTTGGCAAGCACCGATCCATCGATAAGCACCGCATTCTCGACCTGATTCGCCGCGAACTGCCGGGGAAGCGCACGCTTCAGAAAGGCCGTCCGCTCCGGCCACGCGATGCTGCGGTTCGCAAGGACGCCGTCGAGTTCGCCGACGGTGAAGGGGGGAAACGCGCCGGGAAAACTGGACGTGGCGCGCGCGGCAAAGGCGAGATCGGGTATCGCCCCTATCGTTCCGTTCGCGGCGTGGTCCGAGAACGCGAGGACGAGCCGGTGTTCGGTTTCCAGCACTTCGGGCGGCGAGTTGAGACGGAGCCGTTCGGGGTGGCCCGTGAAATCGGTGACGGTGACGAACAGGTCGAGTGGCTGGCCGTCGGGAAGCAGTCGAGGTCCGACCTCGCTGTCCGCCATTGCCGCAAACGCGTCGAGGAGCAGACCGGTGAAAGTGGCGCCGCCGAAGGGTGGTTCGAACCAGCGCGAGCGGACGAAATGCGACAGCTTCGTGCGCACCTCGTCGCGAGTGGCCTCGTCAAGGGCTTCGACCGTGTCGGCACTCCGCCCAGCCGCCACCCATGCGAGCGGCAAGGCCCACATCTTGGAAAAGCGGCTCGCCGGTGCCGCATCCGAATCGATCAGCGCCTCGACGTCCGCCGACGTCAGCCACAGGTCGGTCAGCGGCTCGAGACTTTGTCCGGTGGTGATCGCCTGCGCCAGAAAGATGCCGTTGATTCCGCCCGCCGACGCGCCCGCGACGATATCGGCCAGCACACGCAGCTTCAGGTCGGCGAGCCCCTCGATCTCCTCGATCAGCACGCGGTACACGCCCTGGCTGCCCCCGGCCGCCGGTTCGCCGGCATGATAAGCACGGCTCGCGCGGACCAGCCGCCACACCTCCTTGGTTATGCCGTGCATATAGACCGCTAGGCTGATGCCGCCGTAACAGACGAGCGCAAGGCGAAGCTCCTTTTCACGCATCAATCGGCAAATCCCGGGGCAGTCATGCCGGCGCCAGCATGGCCCAGATCGGCAGATGGTCTGATGTCTTGCGTGCCGCCGGGCTGGCGTGCACGCCGCAGTCTTCTACCCTCAGATCGCGCGACACCATGATACGATCCAGCCTACCGACCGGACGGCGGGAGTGGAAGCTGGGACCGGTCGTCGCGACGGCATAGTCGCGAGCGAAATCGCGTAGGCACCCGGCGGCAGCGGTCCATTCGTTCAGGTCGCCCATCAGCACCGTCGGTCGGCGGTGGGTCGATGCATCGACGTGGGCCATGATCGCCGCGGCCTGGCGTCGGCGCCACAGTCCCGACAGGTCGAGGTGCATGCCGACGACGCGAACGATGCCGGCGTCGGTCCTGATATCCGCCATCACCGCACCGCGCGGTTCGAGCGAGGGCAGATGGATCGCCTCGCGATCGACCACCTGTGCCGATTTGCGGACGAGTATGACATTGCCGTGCCATCCCATCGACAGTGCGCGCATACCGAACTCCACCGGCTTCCAGTCGCTGTGCTCGTCCAGCAGGTGTAGCGGCAGCACCGATTCGCGCGTGCCGAACCGGCGGTCCGCCTCCTGCAACGCGATCACATCGGCGTCGATCTCGCGCAGCACCTCGAGCACGCGCTCGGGATTGCGGCGGCGATCGAGGCCGATGCCCTTGTGGATATTATAGCTGGCGACCTTCAGGGGACGAGAAACCATTGCGCAAGCGTAACGCCGACAGGCTCAATTGGTGCCGTCACTCAATCGGCAAGCATCGTATGAAGCGCCGGGGTGATATGCTCGGCAGGCAAGCCATCGATCATCGTGACGATCTGTGCGGCGATACCGTATCGCGCGGCCAGCCGAGCGCCCTCGTCGGCGCCGGTCACGGTGAGCGCGGTTGCCCAGATATCGGCGTCCAGCGTCGTGTCGGCGATGACGCTGGCGGAAACGACGTGATGCGACGCCGGATAGCCGGTTCGTGGATCGATGGTATGCGCGCCGCGCCGGTAGTCGCCCGATGTCGCTACCGAGAGACCGTGCAGTGCGATCCGCAACGGCTGAACCGACAGCCCCGGCGGCACTTCCAGATCGACCCACCACGGTTCGCCATCGGGACGTATGCCCCGACCGGCGAATTCACCGCCGATCTCGATCAGACTGTGGACCACGCCGATGCCTTCCAGCCAGTCGGCGAGGGCATCGACCGCGAACCCCTTGGCGCTACCGGACAGGTCGAGCGACAGGCCGCCCGGCTGGCGTAGTCGCCGGTCACCGGCCGTATAGGTCAGCCGTTCCCAGCCGGACGTCGCCAGTGCGCTGAGGATCGCGCCGGCGGAAGGCGGCAGGTCCTGCGCATCGACAGGTGTCGCGCCATATCCCCAAAGATCGACCAGCCTGCCGATGGTCGGATCATACGCACCCCCGATAATGGCCGCGATCGAAAGACCGCGAGCGACCACCGTCGCAAAATCCGGCGGCAACGTCGTCCATTGCCCCGGCGGTGCCCGATTGAACCGGGACAGCAGCGAGTCGTCCGACCAGTGACTCATCTGGGCAACGATCGATTCCAGCCGGGCCGCGATCCCGGTTCGTATGAGGTCGACGGAACAGGGCCGTGGAACGACCGCCAGTACGTTCCACCGCGTTCCCATCGTCTCGCCGCCGAACATCGACACCGGCATCGACGGATCGCAGGCGGCAACGGCCGCCGGCGATATGCGTGGAGGAAGCGCGATCCTCACCGGCGTCGTATCACGGCGTCAGCACTTCCAGCGTGGTGACATAGCTCATCCGCCGCTCCGTCGCGCGAGGACTTGCCGCCTTCGAATCGGTGGCGGTCGCATTGAGCCAATACATGCCCGCGGTGGACCACGTCACCGTCAGCACGCCATCCGCGCCGGTGGTGAGGTCCATTGCGCCTTCGTCGTTGCGGTAGCGCTTGCCACCGGGGATCACCGTGACCTTCAGGTTGGGTGCGGGTTTGCCGTCGATCAGGAAGCGGAACTTCGCCGCTTCGCCCGCGACGAGTTCGTCGGGGTGGGTGACGGGTGCGAACTCGAGGCCCTTGCCGCTCGTCTTGAAGACGGTAGTGGTCGGTGCACCGGCGGTCAGGAACACTTCGTTGCGCGACGATACTTCGATCAGCTTCACGTCGGTCGCGTTGGCGGGGATGTCGGCGACGGTCAGCGGTGCCGGCTGGCCGGGACGCGGTCCGCCACGGCCGCCGACGCGCTTCTCGACACCGTCGACTTTGAAGCTGCCCATGACCGTCGCCATCTGCGTGCCGACCTTCCACGTACCGGGCTTGTCTAGCTCGACGTCGAACACCGAACGATAGCGACCGGTCGCGCCGTTCTGCAACTTCCCTTCCGACCCGTCGGGCTGCCACACCTTGACGCCGTCGAGGCGCAGCGGCTGATGATCGAAGAAGAACAGGTCGTTCGATACCGCGGCGTCGATCGTGACCCAGCTGTCGGTGCCGGAGAAGACGGTGCCCGACGGCAGCATCCACATGCGGTGCGCGGATAGCATCGCCGGCACGGAGATCAGCGCGGCGGCGGCGAGAAGGCGGATGGCGACTGGCTTCATGATCGCGGGTTCCTTAGCGAGCGGACAGAGTGATGGCGCCGAGTTCGGACTTGCCGGCGGCGCGCGCATTGGGGTTGGGGACGGTCAGCGGCAGCGTCACCAGTTCGCGCCCACCGGTCTCCCGCGCGGCCTCGACGTTGAGTACATAGGCGCCGGGCTTGATATTGTCGGGCAGCTTCACCGCATACTGCCCCGGTGCGCGGGTTGCGCCGCTGACGCCGTCGGCGGGAACGGTCATCGATCGTCCGCCCTTGCGCCACCATGCGCGCAGGTCGGCGAGATACTTCGTCCCCGCGTCCTTGCCGATCTTTTTGGTCTCGTACCATAAAGCGACGGTGCGGGCGCTGCCGCCGCCGACCGGCTCAAGCCAGATCGCGACATAGGGACGATGATATTCCGCTACGGTCTGGCGCGGGATCGTGACCGTGACGGTCGCTGCGGTCGCGGGCGCGGCGATCACGCCGCCGAGCAGGACGAAGGTCGAAGTGCGCATGTTGGCGTGTGCCCCTGTTAGTGAATGAAGATCAGGATGAGGATGACCGGAATGACGACGCCGGCGGCGACGATCGGCCATGTCGTCGGCCGATGCCGGGCGTGCAGTTGCAACAGCAGCAGCCCGGTCAGTGTGAACAGGATGCAGGCGCCCGCGAAGATATCGAGGAACCAGCTCCACGCGGCGCCGGAATTGCGGCCTTTATGCAGATCGTTGAGATAGGCGATCCAGCCGCGGCTGGTGACTTCGGATGTGATCGCGCCGGTCGTCCGGTCGATGCTGACCCACGCATCGCCGCCCGGCCGTGCCAGCGCGACATAGACGTCCGTGTCGGACCATTCGGCGGGTTTGCCTGCGGGATCGAGGCCGACCGCATCTTCCACCGCAGCAGCGACCAACGCGGGCAGCGCCGCATCGGTCGCGGCGGGCGCGCGCAGCGTGCGGAGCAGGGGCGTAGGGAGCGTCCCGGCCTTGTCCGTCACGACGGGGTCGGCGCCGATCGTCGCAGCGTGGTTCAGGGTGATGCCGGTCGCCGCGAACAGCAGCATGCCGACGAGCGAGATCGCCGCGCTCATCCAATGCCACGTGTGCAATTGCCTGAGCCACCAGCCACGCCATTTGCTTTTCGGCTTGCGGGCGGACGGTCTGGCATTCGGACGCTGGACGGTTTCTGACTGGTTCACGCATATCGCCTACCGGGGATCGCGCGCGGTTTCAATATTGATGCGAATGATTATCATCAGCATGAGAGTCGGAGATGCCGAAGCGCCGGATCGTCGATTTGCGGATCGGCGTCGTCTGCGGCATGACGCACGTCCGTTCCGGTTTCGGGTGTTGGATGCACCCGATCCAGTCCATGTGAGGTAGCGGTGCGTACGATTGACAGTGAACCGTTCCTGCAGGGCGGCGGCGAGCTCGCCGAGCGGATCGCGACGCTGGATTGGCGGCGCACGCCGATCGGCCCGATCCATGGCTGGTCGGCCGCGATGAAGACGACGCTGGCCTTCGTGCTGCGATCGCCGGTGCCGATCGTCACCCTGTGGGGCGATCGCGGCGTGATGATCTACAACGACGCCTACCGCAGCTTCGCCGGTGGCCGCCATCCCGCGATCCTTGGCACCAACGTGCTGGAGGGCTGGCACGAGGTCGCCGCATTCAACGCCAACGTCATGCAGCGCGTGTACCGCGAAGGCGGCACACTGTCGTACAAGGATCAGGAACTGACGCTGATCCGCGACGGAACGCCGCGGCAATTGTGGACGGACCTCGAATATTCGCCCGCCTTCGATGATCGGGGTGAGGCCATCGGCGTGGTGGCGGTGGTGATCGAGACGACGCAGAAGGTGCTCGCAAGCCGCCAGCTGGAGGACGATCGCAACCGGCTGTGGTCCTTGTCGCGCGACCTGTTGCTGGTGTGCACGTTCGACGGCACGATCACGGCGGTCAATCCCAGCGCGACACGCATGCTCGGCTGGGCGGAGGACGAGATGGTCGGACGTTCGCTGTCCGATTTTCTTCATGCCGACGATCTGGCCGCGACAGCGAGCGAGGTGGGCAAGCTGAGCGACGGCATCACGACGCTGGCGTTCGAGAACCGCTATCGAACCAGCAAGGGCGACTACCGTCTTCTCGCGTGGACCGCGGTGCCGGACCACGGCCGTATTCACGCCATCGGTCGCGATATCACCGACGAACGGCGACTGGCGCGCGACCGCGAGCGTATCTGGAACCTCTCGCCGGTGTTCAAGGTGGTAACCGATCGCAGCGGGCAGGTGACCGACGTTAATCCCGCCTGGACCAGCGCGCTAGGCTGGACGCGCGAGGAAACACTAGGTCGGCGGACCACCGAGTTCATGGTCGATGACGAGGCCGATTGGAACAGGCGCGTCCGGACGCTGCGGTCAGGTACGCCCCTGCACGATTATCGCACCACTCTGCGCTGCAAGGACGGCGGGCATCGGCTAATCGCCTGGACGACAGTGCCGGAAGGCGAGACCTTCTACGGCTTCGGCCGCGATGTCACTGCCGAAGCGGAGGCGGAGGCCGCGCTGGCCGAGACAGAGGCGGCGCTGCGCCAGTCGCAGAAGATGGAGGCCGTCGGTCAGCTGACCGGCGGCATCGCGCACGACTTCAACAATCTGTTGCAGGGGATCACCGGCAGCCTCGAGATCGTCCAGCGGCGGGTCGCGCAGGGGCGGACGAACGAACTCGAACGGTTCATCGACGGCGCGTCGACCGCGGCGGGGCGGGCCGCTGCGCTGACCCATCGCCTGCTTGCCTTCTCCCGTCGGCAGCCGCTCGATCCCCGGCCGGTGCACGCCAACACGCTGGCGGCGTCGATGGAGGATTTGCTGCGCCGGACCATCGGCGAGCGAATCACGTTGAACATGGTTCTCGCCGGTGGCCTGTGGACGACGCGGTGCGATCCCAACCAGCTCGAAAGCGCGGTGCTCAATCTCGCCATCAACGCCCGCGACGCGATGCCGGACGGCGGCACGCTGACGATCGAGACCTGCAACGCATACCTCGACAGCGCCTATGTCGCCCGTCAGCGTGGCGTGAGAGCGGGTCATTACGTATGCATCTGCGTGACCGACACCGGCACCGGGATGGATGCGGATACGGCCGCCAAGGCCTTCGAGCCGTTTTTCACCACCAAGCCGATCGGGCAGGGTACCGGGCTGGGCCTGTCCATGATCTATGGCTTCGCCCAGCAATCTGAAGGCTATGCCAAGATCTACAGCGAGGTCGGCTTGGGCACGACGTTCAAGCTCTACCTGCCGCGTTATCGTGGTACGGTGGATGACGACGACGCGCTTCCGTCGATCACCGAAGCGCATCATGCCGACGACGGTGAAATCGTGCTCGTCGTCGAGGACGATCCGGTGGTGCGTGGTCTCGTCGTCGAGGAACTTGCCGAACTGGGCTATGGCGCGCTCGAGGCAGCGGATGGCCCGGAAGGGCTGGAGGTGTTGCAAACCCGGCGGCGAATCGATCTGCTGGTCACCGACATCGGCCTGCCGGGCTTGAACGGGCGCCAGATGGTCGACGCGGCACGGGATGCGCGGCCGGACCTCAAGGTGCTGTTCATGACCGGCTATGCCGAAAACGCGGCGCTGGCGTCGGGCTTCCTCGAACCGGGCATGGCGATGATCACCAAGCCGTTTGCGATGGAGGCGCTCGCCGCCCGTATCCGGTCGATGCTGGAGGGGCAGGGATAACTTCCGCCAAAACGTGGTGCCGGTTGCAGGAATCGAACCCGCGACCTTCGGTTTACAAAACCGCTGCTCTACCAGCTGAGCTAAACCGGCGTTCGGTGGCCCCATGCGACAAGCGGGCCGGCTAGTCCAGAGGGATCAGCCGCGTCGTTCGCGGCGCAACGCTTCCCAATGCGCAAGACGTTCGGCCAGCCGGGCTTCGAACCCACGACCGGATGGTTCGTAGAAGGTCTGCGGCTCCAGTTCGTCGGGCCAGTAATTGGCGCCGGAAAATGCACCCTCGGCATCGTGATCATAGGCGTAATCGGCACCATAGCCGATCTGCTTCATCAATCGGGTCGGTGCGTTGAGGATATTGGCGGGGGGCATCAGCGACCCCGTCTCCTTCGCGCTGCGCCACGCCTTCTTCTGGGCCATATAGGCCGCGTTCGATTTGGGAGCGGTGGCGAGATAGAGGCAGGCTTGCGCGATCGCGAGTTCGCCTTCCGGGCTGCCGAGGAAGTCGTATGTGTCCTTCGCGGCGATGCACTGGACCAGCGCCTGCGGGTCGGCGAGGCCGATATCCTCGACCGCCGCACGGGTGAGCCGGCGTAGCAGGTAGAGCGGTTCTTCCCCTGCCGTGATCATCCGGGCGAGGTAATAGAGCGCGGCCTGCGGGTCCGAACCGCGGATGCTTTTATGAAGGGCGCTGATCAGGTTGTAATGGCCTTCGCGATCCTTGTCGTAGATCGCGACGCGACGCTGGAGAAAGTTCGACAGGCCAGAGGGATCGAGCGGTCCGGGCAGGTCGACCGAGAACAGGGTCTCTGCCTGATTGAGCAGGAAACGCCCGTCGCCGTCCGCGCTGGCGATGAGTGCATCGCGGGCCGGCGGGGTGAGGGGCAGGGGGCGGTCCTCCAACGCCTCGGCCCGGTCGATCAGCTGCTCGAGCGCCGTGCGACCGAGACGTTCGAGGATCAGAACCTGCGCGCGGCTGAGGAGGGCGGCGTTAAGTTCAAACGACGGGTTTTCGGTCGTGGCGCCGACGAGAGTGACGGTGCCGTCCTCCACATAAGGAAGAAACCCGTCCTGCTGTGCGCGATTAAACCGATGGATTTCATCCACGAACAACAACGTGCGCCTGCCGAGACGGGCATGGTCGCGCGCTTCGGCAAAGGCTTTCTTCAGATCGGCGACGCCGGAAAAGACCGCGGAGATTGCAACGAAGCGAAGGTTGACGGCGGCGGCGAGCAGGCGGGCGATCGTGGTCTTGCCGGTGCCCGGCGGTCCCCACAGGATCATGGAGGATAGGCGACCGGCCGCGACCATCCGTCCGATTGCACCCTCAGGGCCGGTGAGGTGCTCCTGTCCGACGACGTCCGCCAGCACGCGAGGACGCAGCCGGTCGGCGAGGGGGGCGTTGGCGCCGGGAATATCCGGTCCGGGTTCGGGTTCCAGCCCGGTCAGCAGGTCGGCCATGCCGTGTCCGTAGGATGGCTGGGCGAGCGCGTCACCCCCGGAGCAGACTGTAGCTCGTTAGATATATCTTGAAAGATCTTGTACATTTCCTTGAAAGATATATCTTGGATGCATCGGAATAGAGGAACGACGATGTTTAAACATATGCACGGACACGGTGGTCGCGGCTGCGGACCGCGTGGCGGATGGGGCGGCTGGGCCGCTCATGCCGAAGCGCGCTTCGGTGGGTTTCAGGAGGACGGTCGCGGCGGTGGCGGCCGGCGGCGGATGTTCGACGGCAGCGAGTTGCGGCTCGTGCTGTTGAAGATGATCGCGGACGAACCGCGGCACGGATACGAACTGATCAAGGCGGTCGAGGAACTAACCGGCGGGGCCTATGCGCCCAGCCCCGGTATGGTCTATCCGGCACTGACGATGCTGGCGGAGATGGAACTGATCGCCGAACAGCCATCGGAGACGACGCGCAAACGCTTCGGGGTGACCGATGCGGGCACTGCCCATCTGCTGGAGAATGCCGAACTGGTTGCGGCGATGATGGCGCGGCTGACGGCGGCTGGCGAACATCGCGCACGCAGCGACCGCGCGCCGATCCGGCGGGCGATGCGCAACCTGCGCACCGTGTTGCAGAACCGGCTGGAGGACGGTGACCTGTCGGACGAGGCTGCGCATGAGGTCGCGGCGCTAATCGACGCGGTGGTCCAGAAGATCGAGAGGTTGAAGTGAGTGTGTCCGTTGCCCGTGTGCCGACCGGGTCGGCCAGTCGTTACCTTCAGCAGCTCGCCAAGCACTGGAGCCACAAGATGGAGGTCAGCTTCACCGCGGAAGAGGGCCGTATCGCGTTCCCCGGCGGATCGGTGCTGGAAATGAAGGCGGACAGCGATACGCTGGATGTGGTGCTGACCGTACCGGACGGCGACGATGTCGAACGAATGCGGGACGTAGTGTCGAGCCATCTCGATCGGTTCGCCTTTCGCGAGGCGCCGCTGACGTTCGACTGGCGGGAAGGGTAGGAACCTTCACATTGCTACCCCGCAAGGGGGGTCGGGGACAAACGAAGATTCGGTCGACGCGTCTTCGGTGCGGGTCTGTTACCCGTGCAACTCGAGGTAAGTATCGAGTACCGCCTGGTTTGCCGTCACCCACCGATATCCCGCTGCCCGGTCCACGCCTGCCAAGGCCATCGCAGACTTCAGCGCCGCATCGGCGACGATGCGACCGATGGCGTCGGCATAACCGGACACATCGGTCGGCTCGACGAGGTAGCCGGTCACTCCATCCTCGACCAGATCCACCGCGCCGGTCGCGCGCGCAGCGACGACGGGGACGCCGGCCGCCATCGCCTCGGTCGTCACGTTGCCGAAGGTTTCGGTGATCGACGGATTGAAGAACACGTCCATCGAGGCGACCGCGCGACCGAGATCGTCGCCGGACTGGAAACCGGCGAAGATCGCGCCTGGCGCCTGTTCGGCGAACCAGCCCTGCGCCGGCCCCTTGCCGACCACCAGCACCTTGTGCGGCACGCCCCGTCGGGTGAGTTCCTTCACGACGTCGGCAAAGACGTCGAGGCCCTTTTCCTTCACCAGTCGGCCGAGGAAACCGATCGCGATGTCGTGATCAGCGATGCCGAGGCTGCGACGCCAAGCAAGGCTGCGGCGGGCAGGGGTGAAGCGATCGTGATCGATGCCGCGCGACCAGATGGTGATCGGCGTGGTGACGCCCCATTGTCGTAGCAGCGCGCCCATGCTCGGGCTGGGCGGCATGACGCGATCTACACGGTTGTAGAAGCGCCTCATGATCGCCTTGATCACCGGCTCGACGAACCCGACACGGTAATAGCGGAAATAGGTTTCGAAGCGCGTGTGAAAGGATGCGACAGTCGGGATGTCGTGCTTGCGCGCCCAGCTGACTGCGCCGTGGTTCAGGAAATCGGGTGCGGAGACATGGACGACGTTGGGCGCGAATGCCTCCAGATCGGCGCGGATGGCGGCGGGCAGATAGCGGCCGATGCGATATTCGCCGCGTCCGGCCGGCATCGGGATCGCTGGCACCGAGACCAGATCGCCCGCCGGCGGAAAGGCCGGACGATCGGTGGTCGGCGAATAGACGCGTACGACGACGCCGGAATCGAGCAGATGGCGAACGAGCAGGTTCAGCGCCTGATTGGCGCCGTCACGTGTGTAATTGTAGTTGCCGCTGAACAAAGCGACACGAAGATCGGTAAGTTGCATGCTGGCGCGGCCATAGCGTCGCGAATGCGGCGTGACTATGTCGTCGGTCCCGTCATCGAGGGATCCGAAATCATGACCGACCTCTCCGCATTTCCGATCGTGCAGCGCTGGCCCGCGCAATATCCTGATCGCATCCAGCTCTATTCCATGCCGACACCCAATGGCGTCAAGGTGTCTATCATGCTGGAGGAACTCGGTCTGCCATATGAGGCGCATCGCATCGATTTCGGCCGGGAAGACCAGAAGTCGGCGGCGTTCCTGTCGCTCAATCCCAATGGCAAGATCCCGGCGATGATCGATCCGCAGGGTCCGGGCGATCGGCCATTCGGGCTGTTCGAAAGCGGTGCGATCCTGCTGTATCTGGCGGACAAGACGGGCAGGTTCGTGCCCATCGATCCGGCGGGGCGCTGGCAGGCGATCCAATGGGTCATGTTCCAGATGGGGGGCGTCGGGCCGATGTTCGGACAGCTGGGCTTCTTCCACAAATTCGCGGGCAAGGATTACAAGGACAAGCGGCCGCGCGACCGATACGCGGCGGAGGCGACGCGGCTGCTGGGGGTGATGGACCGAGCGCTGGAGGGGCGGGACTGGTTCCTGGGCGACGAATATTCGATTGCCGACATATCGATGCTGGGATGGGTGAACGGACTGGTCGGCTTCTACGGCGCCGGCGATCTGGTCGGGTTCGATCGCTACCGGAACGTGCGGGCTTGGCTGGATCTTGGACTTGCACGACCGGCGGTGCAGAGGGGATTGAAGATCCCGTCGTAGTTCCATGCCACCCCCGCTAGCGCGCGGGGCGACCCCGAAATTCTGTTCCCTTCCCGTTCTCATTCCGCTACACCCCTGCGCATGGCGAAACCCCAGAAGCGTTACGTATGTCAGGCGTGCGGATCGGTGTCGCATCGCTGGGCAGGGCAGTGCGGCGATTGCGCGGAATGGAACACGCTGGTCGAGGAGGTCGGCGGGACCGTCACGCCGTTTCAGGCAAAGCATGACCTGCGCACCGGTGGACGGACGGTGCAGCTGGTCGGCCTGGATGCCGAGATCGTGCTGCCCGAACGGATGGCAACGGGGATCGCCGAACTCGACCGGGCGCTGGGCGGCGGTTTCGTCGAAGGGTCGGCGACGCTGATCGGCGGCGATCCGGGGATCGGCAAATCGACCTTGCTGCTGCAGGCGGCGGCGAAGCTGGCGATGGCGGGGCGCAGCGTCGCCTATGTCTCGGGCGAAGAGGCAACCGATCAGGTCCGGTTGCGGGCGCGACGGTTGGGCCTCGGCAATGCGCCGGTTCAGCTGGCGGCGGCGACGTCGACGCGCGACATCCTGACGACGCTGTCGATGGGGCCGCCTCCCGCGCTGCTGGTGATCGATTCGATCCAGACGATGCATTCCGATCTGATCGAGGGGGCGCCCGGTACGGTCAGCCAGGTCCGTGCCTCGTCGCAGGAACTGATCCGCTTCGCCAAGGAACGCGGCACCTCGCTGGTGCTGGTCGGGCACGTCACGAAAGATGGATCGATTGCGGGGCCGCGCGTGCTGGAGCATATGGTCGATACGGTGCTGGCGTTCGAGGGCGAGCGCAGCCACCAGTATCGTATCCTGCGTGCGATCAAGAACCGCTTCGGCGGCACCGACGAGATCGGCGTCTTCTCGATGCAGAGCGAGGGGCTGGAGGAGGTATCGAACCCGTCGGCGCTGTTCCTGACGCAGCGCGACGAGGGCGTCACGGGGACGACGGTGTTCCCCGCACTCGAAGGAACGCGGCCGGTGCTGGTCGAGATCCAGGCGCTGGTCGTGCGGCTGGCGAGCGGAGCGACGCCGAGGCGCGCGGTGGTCGGCTGGGACAGTGGGCGGCTGGCGATGATCCTCGCGGTCCTGGAGGCGCGGTGCGGGCTGAGCTTTTCCAGCGCCGAAGTGTATCTGAATATCGCCGGGGGATATCGGGTGCAGGATCCCGCGGCCGATATGGCGGTGGCCGCGGCGCTGGTGTCGGCGTTGTCGGAACGGCCGGTGCCGGTCGATGCGGTGGCGTTCGGCGAGGTCGCCTTGTCGGGCGAGGTGCGCCCGGTGGCGCATGGCGCGCTGCGGCTGAAGGAAGCGGCCAAGCTCGGCTTCGAGCGTGCGCTGGTGCCCGCAGCGGTCGCGAAAGAGGACAGCCCGCTGCGGATGACGGGGTTCCGGACGCTGGGGCAGTTCGTCGATCATATGCTGGGGCGGGGGTGAGTTCTGCCGGGAAGGTGTCGCGTCCGGTGAGGACATGCACGACGCGGGACTAGCGGCGAGGCACTCGCATCCCTATTCCCCTATCCATGGGGCTGACCGCACTCGACATCATCGTACTCATCGCCGTGGGCGGTGCCGCTTTGCTCGGATTGAAGCGGGGCTTCGTCACCGAAGTGCTGTCGCTGTTCGCGTGGATTGCAATCGTTGCGATGCTGAAGCTGTTCCACGTCGCGCTCGCCGCGAAGCTGTCGACGGTCATCGGCACGCCATCCGGCGCGGCGGTGGCGGCGTTCGTGGTGATCGCGGGCGGCACGTATCTGGGCGGCAAGCTGGTCGCCAATGCGATCGGTAAGCGAACGCGGCAGTCGATCCTGGGGCCGGTCGACCGCGCATTGGGCTTCGGCTTCGGCGCATTGAAGGGCCTGATCATCGCCAGCCTCGGATTTCTCGTCGCGGCATTGCTGGTCGACACCGCACGCGGCGGCCCGTCGCAGCGGCCTGAGTGGATGACGGCGTCGCGCACCTATCCGTTGCTCAACGCGACCAGCGCCGGGATCGCCGATTTCGTCGACCGTCGGCGCCGCGGACAACCGGTCTTCGGATCGCGGCAGAGCATGGACCAGTCCGACAATGCGAGCGACCGGCCATGAACGCGCCCCTCTACAACGCCGAGATCCTGCGCCTCGCGGCATCGATCCCGCATCACGCCCGGCTGGAGCATGCCGCTGCCACGGCCGAGAAACGTTCGCCGATCTGCGGCAGCCGGGTGACGGTCGATGTCGGGATCGACGACGGGGGACGTGTCAGCGAAGTTGGCCTGCTGGTCCGCGCCTGCGCTCTGGGTCAGGCATCGGCATCGCTGCTCGCCGCGGACATCCTTGGCAAGACGCCCGAGGAACTGACTGCGGCGCGCGATGCACTGACCGCATGGCTCTCGGGCGAGGGGGACATACCGGACTGGCCGGGGCTTCGCGTGTTCGAACCGGCGTTGACCTATACCGCGCGCCATCCCTCGATCCGGCTGGCATTCGAAGCCGCGGCCGAAGCAGCCATTGCGGCACGTGAGGCGCGTGCGCATGCATGAGGCCGCCGGGGACGTCTCGATGCTGAGGGACGGGATGATCCTGCTCGGTTTCGGGCTGGCGTTCGTGTTGCTGTTCCGCAAGCTGGGCCTTGGTGCGACGCTGGGGTTTCTCGTCGCAGGTGCGGTCGTGGGCCCACATCTGCTGGGCCTCGTCGGCGATGCCGAATCGAAGCTGGGCATCGCCGAACTCGGCATCACGCTGCTGCTGTTCGTGGTCGGGCTGGAACTCAACCCGACACGATTGTGGCGGATGAAGCACGAAATCTTTGGCGTCGGCCTGTTGCAGGTGGTTACCTGCGGCCTTGCAATCACCGCCGTGGTATGGGGCCTCGCCCGCTTTTCCGCGCCCGCCGCGTTCGCGCTCGGACTGCCGCTGGCGCTGTCGTCGACGGCGCAGGTGTTGCCGATGTTGCAATCTTCGGGAAGGATGCGGACGCCGTTCGGCGAGCGGGCGTTTTCGATCCTGCTGTTTCAGGACCTGTCGATCGTCCCGCTGATCACGATCGTCGCCGCGATGAGCCGGAACCCGGCCGATGCCGACGGACCGCCCGGGTGGTTGCTGGCGGTCTATACCGTACTCGCGGTGGTGGGGCTGATCCTCGCCGGCCGGTTCCTGCTGCGGCCGTTGTTCCGGCTGATCGGCAATCTGGGCGAGCGCGAGATGTTCGTGTTCGCAGCGCTGTTCACCGTCATCGCCAGCGCGGCGGTCATGGAGGCTTTGGGCCTGTCGACCGCGCTCGGCGCGTTCATCGCCGGCGTGATGCTGGCGGACAGCCCGTATCGGCACGAGCTGGAGGCGGACGTAGAGCCGTTCCGCTCGATCCTGCTCGGCCTGTTCTTCCTTGCCGTCGGCATGCTGCTGAACCTGCAGGCAATTGCCGACCGGCCGCTGTTCGTGCTGTCGATGGCACTCGCGCTGATCGCGACCAAGACGGCAGTGATAACGCTGATCGGTATGGTGTTCCGGATGACGTGGCGCAGCGCGCTCGCACTCGGGTTGCTGCTCAGTCAGGGCGGTGAATTCGGGTTCGTCCTGTTCGCGCAGGCACAAGCCGGGCTTCTCGTCGCGCCGGAAGCGGCGAGCCTGTTCGGGGCGATCATCACGCTGTCGATGGCGACGACACCGTTCCTGATGGCCGCGACCAAACGTTTCCGCGAGGAACCGGTGGCGAAGGATCAGGCGCGCGACGGACCGACCGCGGACGGGGCGAACGCGATCATCGTCGGATACGGGCGATTCGGCCAGACGGTCGGGCAGATGCTGCTGGCGCAGGGCATTCCGGTGACGCTGATCGATACCGATATCGAGATGATCGACATCGCCGGCGAATTCGGCGCGAAGGTCTATTACGGCGACGGCACGCGGATGGACCTGTTGCGGCAGGCGGGTGCGGCGGATGCGGAACTGATCCTGTTCTGCATCGACGGCGACCAGATCCAGCCCGACACGCTGGAAGGCGTGCGTGAGGCATTCCCAAAGGCTGCCATCTATGTACGCGCCTTCGATCGACGCGCGTTGGTCAAGCTCAAGAAAACCTCCGCCGTCTACGTCGTACGCGAAGTGCTGGAATCGGCGGTAAAGATGGCGCGGGTGGCGATGCGCGATCTCGGGATTGCCGGTGCCGATATCGACCGTGCGGAGGATATGTACCGCTCCCGGGACAAGGAGCGGCTGCGCATCCAGATCGAGGCGGGGGATCTGCGCGCGGCGCGATCGATGGTGGCGGAACAACAGCCGTGGGGGAACGATCCGCGATGATCCTCGGTATTCTCGCCGCGCTGTCGGGCGCAATCGCGGTGGCCGCCGGGGCGTTCGGCGCGCATGGTGCCAGCGGCCCCGCGGTCGAATGGCTGAAGACCGGTGGCCAGTATCAGCTGATCCACGCGGTCGTGGCACTGGTCGCGTTGCGGATGGAGGCGCGCGGACCGGCGTCGCTGTTCGTCATTGGTGGCGCGATTTTCGCAGTCACGTTGTACCTGATGGCCTTGGGTGCGCCGCGCTGGCTGGGTGCCGTGACCCCGATCGGCGGTTTGTTGCTGATCGGCGGATGGCTTTGGCTGGCATGGACGCTACGCGGCTGATCGCCGGGTCGAACAGACTGCTGACGACCGTTCGAACGGCTAGTATCAGAAGCGCAGCCGGAGGCGATCCATCATCGTCATCACGGCAATTGGATCGCGGCCGAGCGCGGTAGCGAGCTGTTCGAGCGTCTCGCCCGATCCGATCCCGCGGCGCAGGGCGGTGATATCGCCCTGCGTCCAGCGGCGATGCACTGCTGATATCGCGACCGCGTCAGTCATTGCGCACCCACTTTGCCCGCGTGACGGCGCCGGTCACCATCCGATCGGCGAACACGACGCGCATGCGAGCGGCATCCTCGCCGTTCGTGAAGACGACGCGGGTGCCGGCCGGCATGATCGCCTCGATCGCGCTGATGCTCGCGCCATGGCTGGCGGCGGTCGCCTTGACCTCCGCCAGGGGTGCGGTGACATTCATCGCCCTGGACATGCCATGGTCCCCCTGTTCAACGCGACGGAACTGCAACAGCCAGTTCGGCCAGTACGCCTTCCACCCGATTCAGGCCGGCATCGCTGGCGATCGCCAGGTCGAGCGGTCGGCCACCAAGCTGCGGATGATCGGCGTTGAGGAATGCCATGACCCGCTCGCGGTCACCGAAGGTCGACCACGCAAGCGCTGCTACGCGCGCCTGACGTGCTGCGTCCTGTCTGGGCATCATGGGTCGCGACTTGCGGAAGACGCGGCTTGGTTTGTCCTGCGGAACGGACGTTTCGCGATCGGCGGCGATCAACTGACGCGCGCCGCCAGCAGGGCGGAATTACCAGCGGCGGCGCGCAAGCCGGCGATTCTGTCGGCATAAGCTGCGGTCAACCCGCGATGCGCTGCGCGTGCTTCGCGTGAGCTGGCCCCGGTCGATGCGGCCAGCGACACCTGATGACGGTGGAAAAGATAATTGAGATCCATGACGACTCCCCCTGCTGTAAGCGGGAGCACACATGGTCTCTCAGTCGGAGGCGCCTACGATCGGTTGCCTGCGATGCGTGCGATATAGCCGTTGAGGGACGAATTTGTAAGAGCCCGATGATCCCTGCGGTGGCCCTTGCCGGTGCGCCGCGACGCTGCGCGACGCACGTCTAAATTATTTGCGGATCGTCACCATGCCGACGGGATTGTCCTTGGTCGATGCATTGGCGGCGATCGTCTTGACCTTTTCCGCCTTGGGCTTGCGGACTTCCTTGTTCGACTTCTGCTGGCTCTTCGCCATCGTCGCTATCCTTCGGGGCGGGACGCCCCCCTGCGGCCTACACCCCTTCGGCCCAACCCCGGCATGAATAGCGTCAGCGCTTTTTACGGCACGCGTCGGAGCAATAGATCACGCTGTCCCAATCCTTCGCCCACTTCTTCCGCCACGTGAACGGACGCCCGCATGCCGGGCAGATTTTGGTCGGGAGGTTCTGCTTGGCGACGCCGTTGGGCATCAGCGCGGCTGCGCATCGAGAAAGGCTTCGACGACGTCGAGGTCGACGGTCTTGTCGAGGTAGGTTTTCCCGATTCCGTGGGCCAGCAGGAAGGGGAGCGTGCCGGCCGCCATCTTCTTGTCGTGGCGCATATGCTCCACCAGCGTTGCGCCGGTCGCGGCGATGCCGGCGGCGGCGGGTCCGTCGGGCAGGCCGACGTCGCGCCAGTGCGCCGCGACGCGTTCCGAATCGTCTCGAGGGCAGATGCCTTGCGCGGCGGAAAAGGCGAATGCCAGCGCACACCCTGCGGCGACCCCCTCGCCGTGGGTCAACGCCTGCGAAAATCCGGCCTCCGCCTCCAGCGCGTGGCCGAAAGTATGGCCGAGGTTGAGCAGGGCGCGCGTGCCGTTCGTCTCGTGCTCGTCGGCGGCGACGATCCGCGCCTTTGCGGCGACCGCGTGGGCGATGGCATGATCGCGTGCGGCAGGATCGCCGGCAATCAGGTCGGTGCCATGGGTCTCGCACCATGCGAAAAAGGCGGGATCGTCGATCAGGCCGTATTTGACGACCTCCGCATAACCGGCGCGAACTTCGCGCACGGGCAGGGTGTTGAGCACCGAAGGATCGATCAGCACCATCGCCGGCTGGTGAAAGGCGCCGATCAAATTCTTGCCGGCGCGCGTATTGATTGCCGTCTTGCCGCCGACCGAACTGTCGACCTGTGCCAGCAGCGTCGTCGGGATCTGTACGAACCGGCACCCGCGCTTGAGGATCGCGCAGGCGAAGCCGACGAGGTCGCCGATGACGCCGCCGCCCAAGGCGATGACGTGATCGCCGCGCTCGACGCCGAGGTCCAGCAGCCTGTCGCACAGGGCGGCGAGTTGATCCCAGCTCTTGGTCTTCTCGCCCGGCTCCAGCACGATCGCTTCGGTCCGGATACCCGCAACGCCGAGCGCGGCACGCAGCGCTTGGCAATGCGGCAGGACGTTGCGGTCGGTGACGATCGCCATCGTCCGTCCGCGCGCCAGCGGCGCCAGGTGATCGGCGGCCCGCGCCAGTAATCCCGCCTCGATTAGGATGGGGTAGCTGCGGTCGCCAAGTGCGACGGTGATCGTCGTACTCATACGTCCGTGCGCCGCAGGCCGATCGCCTTCAGGATCGCGTTCACCGTCGTTTCGTGTGGAGATTTGTTGCTGGTGATGTGGATATGCGCCTCGGCGTAGATCGGGTTGCGGACGGTGGCGAGCTCGCTCAGCACCTGCCGTGGATTGCGGCCGCGCAGCAAGGGGCGGGTGTCGCGCCGGCCGACGCGTTCGGCGAGCACGTCGGGATGCGCATCGAGCCAGATCGCGGTGGATTCGGCGAGGATCAACGCGCGGGTATCGTCGTTGATGAACGCGCCGCCACCGGTTGCGATAACCTTTGGCGTGCCATCCATCAGCCGGGCGATGACGCGGCGTTCACCGTCGCGGAAATAGGGCTCGCCGAAGCGCTCGAAGATTTCGGCCACCGTCATCCCCGCCGCTTCCTCGATCGCGTGGTCGGCGTCCACGAACGGCAGGCGCAGACGACTGGCGAGCCGGCGGCCGACGGTCGACTTGCCGACGCCCATCAGGCCGACCAGCACGATCGCGCGCGGGGCTCCCGGGCGGGCGGATCCGATGGTCGGGGGATGAGCGCTTTGCAACATGGCCGGGTGCGCTATACAGCGGGTCAGGACGGGGCAAAAGCTCCGCGCCACGTTTTACGTGATCCCCTCGCGTTCTTGTACATCAAGGTACGGTATGTCCCGCTTTGCCCTTTCCGTCGTCGTTGTCCTCGTACTGGTCGTCGGCGGCCTGTTCCTGCTCGCCGGGCGGGCGTCGGAGCGGCCGCAGACCCATGTCGAGAAAGACGTGACGCTTGCGAACCTCAGCTAAGGCGCGGGTCATCCTCTGCGCGCGGGTCGGCGTCGCGGCGGTGGCGATCGCGACCGCCGGCCTGTCGGCTTACGGTCCCGCAGTGGGCCAGGACCGACCCGAATCGATCCTGCCCCCCGGCTTCGGCGAGCCTGCCACCCAGCCGACGGCACGTGCGACGCCCGGCTCGCCGCGATCGGGCACCGGCGTCGCAGCACCCGGAACGGCGCCCACCGAGACGCCGACGGGGTTCGTTCAGCCGTTGCCGGTGGCGACGCCGACGCCGCTCGCGAGCGCGACGCCCACACCGGCGCCGTCGGTCGATCCGGCGGTACTGGCGCAATATGAGATGCCGGACTTCGCCCGCCGTTCGCTGTCCAGCGTCGGCGCGGCCGGACCGCGCGAGGGCGCTCTCGCAGCAGCAGCATTTGATGGCGCGGACGGACGGTTCGTCGAGGGATTGATGCGTCGCATCGCCGCGCCGGTGCCGTCGCGCTGGCTGTCGATCGTGTTGCGGCGCACGCTGGTGGCGCAGCTTGATACTCCTGCACGCGTCGATGGCGCGAATTTCGCGGCGGAACGCGCATGGCTGCTGCTGCGGATGGGCGAAGCGGTCGGCGCACGCGCCGTGGTGCAGAGCGTCGACAACGGCAACTACACGCCCAAACTCTATCAGGTCGCGATGAACGCCGCGCTGGCGGCGGGCGACCCGGCGGGGCTGTGCCCGATCGCCGATGCGGGACTGGCAGCCACGCAGGAGCGTGGCTGGACGCTGGCGCAGGCGATGTGCGCGGGTCTGGCCGCCGAGCCCGCGCGGGCGAAGGCGCTGATCACGGCTGCGCGACGACGCAAGGTCGCGACGGGGATCGATCTGCAACTGGCGCAGAAGGTTGTGGGCGCAGGGCCGGGCGGCGGACAGGCCGTGACGATCGAATGGGCCGGCGTCGACCGGCTTTCGGCATGGCGATTCGGACTCGCCGCCGCGACCGGGGTGACGATCCCCGACGATATGCTGGCGACGGCCGGTCCGCAGGCGCGCTACTGGTATGCGCTCGCGCCCGGCATTCCGCTCGCGGAGCGGATCGCATCGGCCGAGGCGGCGGCGGCGCAGGGCGTGCTGTCGGCGGCGGCCTTGATCGATCTGTATGGCGCGGTCGACACCGCCAACGACATGCCGGGCGCGGCGAGCGCGCTGGCGAACGATCTGCGCAGCGCCTACACGGCCGGCGACGTCAACGCACGACTTGCGGCGATGCGGCAGGTGTGGGGTAGTGGCGACAAGACGCCGCCTTATGCCCGTCTGATCCTGACGTCGCGCGCCGCCGCGCGTATTCCCGCGCGCCTCGGCGTCGAGGATGCGCGATACGTGGTCGCCTCGATGCTGACCGCCGGTCTGGATCGCAGTGCCGCGCGCTGGCGTGCCGCGGTAGAAGAGGGCGGCGACGCGTGGGCGATGATCGCGCTGGCCGATCCGGATGCGGGTGGGCGGCTGAGCTATGGCGAGCTGTCGTCCTATTCGGGCCGCGGCGACGCGGCGTTGAAGCAGCGGTTGTTCTTCGCGGGTCTGGCCGGTCTCGGCCGGCTCGCCCCCGACGATATCGAGCGCGCCGCAGCGGCGCTGGATGTGCGGATCGGTGCGGAGAACAGCTGGACGCGCGCGATCGACCGCGCGGCGGCGGACGGCCAGCAAGGCACGGTGGTGCTGCTCGCCGCGATCGGCATGCAGACGCCGGGGTGGCGCGGTGTACCGCCGGCGATGCTGTACCGGATCGTCGGCGCCTTACGCTCGGTCGGGTTGGAGGGCGAGGCGCGGATGGTCGCTGCCGAGGCACTGGCGCGGGTCTGACGCACATGATTGCGGCCGATCGCGCGTTGATCGAGCGGTTCCTCGAGATGTTGACGGCGGAGGCGGGCGCGGCGGCGAACACCGTGGCAGCCTATCGCAGCGACCTGGCGCTGGCATCGGCGGCGATCGAGGGCGGGCTGGCGGCGGCGAGCATCGCGCAACTGCAAACGCTGGCGGAGGGTTGGCAAAGCCTTGCCCGCGCGACCGTGGCCCGCAAGTCGGCGGCATTACGCCGCTTTTACGCCTTTCTGCTCGACGAGGGGCATCGGTCCGACGATCCGGGCAAGGCCCTGCCGCGGCCGAGCACGGCGCGGTCGTTGCCCAAGGTGCTGAGCCATGCGGACGTCGATCGGCTGTTTGCGGTCATCGCCGACCGCTGTGCCACCGCGCGACCGCTGCCCGGTGACCTGCGGCTCTCGGCATTGACCGAATTGCTGTATGGATCGGGCCTCCGGGCGACCGAGCTCGTCAGCCTGCCGCGCAACGCCATCCATCCCGACCGGCCGTTCCTGATCCTGAAGGGGAAGGGCGGGCGCGAGCGGCTGGTGCCGATCTCCGATCGCGCACGCGCGGCCGTGGCGGCGTGGCGCGCGCATGTCGCGGCGGATCGGCCATGGCTGTTTCCTTCGGGCAAGGGGCATCTGACGCGCATCCGTTTGTATCAGCTGATCAAGGCGCTGGCGGCGGACGCAGGCATTCCCCCCGATCGGATGAGTCCGCACGTGCTGCGTCACGCCTTCGCCACGCATCTGCTCGAAGGGGGCGCCGACCTGCGCGCGCTCCAGACGATGCTGGGTCATGCGGACATCGCGACGACCGAGATCTACACCCACGTCGATGCCAGCCGACTGGTCGAGCTGGTCAATACACGGCATCCGCTGGCCGATGCCGGCCGCGTTGACGTAACGCCGCGTCGCCCGTAACCCGCGCGGCATGGCGAGCTTCCTCGAATTCGAAAAACCGATTGCCGAACTGCAGGGCCGGATCGACGAGCTGCGGGCGACCGCGGCCGACGGCACCATCGACATCGCGGCGGACCTGACGCGATTGCAGGCCAAGTCGGACAAGCTGCTGCGCGATACTTTCGCGAAGCTGACCCCGTGGCAGAAGACGCAGGTCGCGCGTCATCCCGAACGTCCGCATTTCAGGGATTACGTCGCCGGCCTGTTCGACGAGTTCGTGCCGCTGGCGGGCGACCGCGCCTTTGCCGACGATCAGGCGATCATGGGCGGCTTCGCGAGCTTTCGCGGTCGCAAGGTCATGGTGCTGGGGCACGAAAAGGGATCGGACACCGCATCCCGGCTGCGCCACAATTTCGGCATGGGCAAGCCCGAGGGCTATCGCAAGGCGATCCGCCTCGTGGCGCTTGCCGACCGGTTCGGCCTGCCCGTGGTGACACTCGTCGACACGATGGGCGCCTTCCCGGGTATCGAGGCCGAAGAGCGTGGGCAGGCGGAAGCGATCGCGCGGTCGACCGAGGCATGCCTCGCCGCGGGTGTGCCCGTGGTCGCGGCGATCGTCGGCGAAGGCGGATCGGGCGGCGCGGTGGCGCTGGCCGCCGGCAATCGAGTGCTGATGTTCGAACATGCGATCTATTCGGTGATCAGCCCCGAAGGCTGTGCGTCGATCCTGTGGCGGACCGCCGACAAGGCGGCGGATGCCGCGGAGGCAATGCGCGTGACGGCGCAGGATCTGAAGACGTTCGGCGTGATCGATACGATCGTACCCGAACCTTTGGGCGGTGCGCACCGTGACCCGGCCGAGGCGATCAGGATGCTCGGCGATGCACTGGCGACGGCGCTCGATTCGCTCGGCACCCGCGATCCGCAAACGCTGCGGCAGGAACGTCGAGCCAAATTCCTGGCGATGGGGCGGCTCTGAGTCGCCTCGACCGACGCTGAACGAAAGAGGGCGGCGGAACCTGCGTTCCGCCGCCCTCGTCGTATCCTGGTCGAACGTCGCTCTTACGAAGCGGTCATGTTCGACGAAACGTTGTTGAAGGTCGTCTTGAGCTTGTTGCCCAGACCCTGCATGGCAGCAATAGCGGCCACGGCGATCAGCGCGGCGATCAGGCCGTACTCGATGGCGGTCGCGCCCTTGCTGTTCTTGATGAACTTGCGAATCGTCTGCATTCCGGTCTCCATATCCGATACTTCAGTCACCCGGCTGAACCGGTGAACCGGAGCAGCGAGGAATGATTTACGCGGGCAAGGTTGCCAAACATTTAAGCGAAACGGGTTTTTGTTCCCGCATCGGACCGGGTTCAGCCGGCGGCGACGACCTTGTCGCTCACATTGCGCCACATGTCGGTGTTGGCGTTCGCGACCTGCTTGAGCGCGACGATCATCACGATGACGATCAGCGCGAGGATCAAGCCGTACTCGACGGCCGTAGCCCCCCGCGAATCCCGCAGGGACAGTGACACCCGGCCGGTGAGGCGGCGAAGGAGCGAGCGCGGCTTCATAGCATCCGCCTAGCAAGGAAGGCTTAAGGAATGGCTGACGATGCAAACCGATCGCTGACGAACCGGCATTTGATGCCGGTCGTTGCCGCTGCACTGGTGGATGACAGCGGCCGGGTGCTGTTGCAGCGACGTCCGCCGGGAAAGCAGATGGCCGATCTGTGGGAATTTCCCGGCGGCAAGGTGGAGGCTGGCGAAACGCCGGAAGCCGCGCTGGTGCGCGAACTGGCGGAGGAACTGGGGATTCGCGTCGAACCGGTATCGCTCACGCCGCTCGCCTTTGCCAGCGCCAGCCTTGGCGATCGACACCTGCTCCTGCTGCTCTACGTCATTCGCGACTGGAACGGCGAACCCGTCGCGCTTGAGGCCAGCGCATTGGCATGGCTGCGTCCCGGCGAGATGGACGATGTGGCGATGCCGCCCGCCGATGTCCCGCTGGTCGAGGCGCTGAAGCGGTTGTTGTGACGATGCCACCCCGCCGGCCTTGCAATCGACGGTTGACGCTCGCCACAAAACCGAGCAATTGCGCGCCTCCCGAGCATCGAGGCCCGATGGCGGAGTGGTGACGTAGAGGACTGCAAATCCTCGCACCCGGGTTCGATTCCCGGTCGGGCCTCCAGTGTGTTCGAAGCGGTCGACCGGTGCGTCGACAAGATGCCCTCAAGCCATCCACTGACGTGATCGGGGCGTTGCGCCGGATGCCGCGCCGGGTTTGACGATTTGTGCCGTCCGTGTTCGTGGACTGAGACAGTGATCGCCAACATTGAACGACACTGTCGCCGTTCTCCACAAGGATCAGGTTTCGGAATTCTCGCCCATTTGTGGCAAGCGGACGCTTGCGGCACCTTGTGCAGGCTAGGCAGCCCTGATCCTCCATGTCATCGTACGGAGATGATCGGACGTCCTTTCACCGCTGCCGCTCTCATCATCTGTATGTCGGCACCTTCCCATGCGCAGGATGCGGTGCCGGCGTATGACTTCCAGGAACGGACACGCGAACTCGCATTCGACCCGGCCCGGCTCTTTCCTGAACAGTCTCAACCGGCATTGTCGATCCGTTACCTGGGAGACGACTACGGCTTTCCGGTATACGCGCTGGCAGTGCGTAGGGGCTGCGTCGATGCTGACCAGCGCGAGGCTCGTCGAACGTGCGGCGCACGACTGACTGCCCGTATGGTTCGGTCGTCCTTCAACGGTCGACCACCACGCCCACGAGTCCGCGGGCAGAGACTATTTGCTTTTATCGCCCAATCGAAACCGCAGAATGACGACGCGCTGCTCCGTTCGCTCGACGCGGCCGGTTTGGAATGGCTCGAAGCCGATGTTCGCAGCTGCATACCTGCAATGGCTCATCTCGCGACCGGTCACGATCTCAAATTTTCTCCGGGTATGGATATCACCGGTTCGCCGGCCGAGATCGTTTTACATGCCGATAAGGTCACGTTTGAGGTGTCCGATTATCTGAAAAGGTCGCGCTTCGATGGCTGGCTGAAGCCCGGGAGTCCCGCCGCATGGGCGAACGACTTTGCCGGCAGTCTGGAAGGCTGCTGGCGACCCTCAACGGCGGTTGTGCCGTGGCGGGCGGGCAAGAAGTAGGTGGTACGGGGCTGAACGCGTGCCACTGGTACGAGAGCGGACGCGATATGCTTTGCCATCAACGCACCTCCAGCGGGACACTTACGATACCCACCGCGGTAATGGCCGGGGGCAGCGGCTTGCCCGAAGCCTGATGCCGGCAGGTCTCTCGCGCCCAAGTTGAAAGCGGCGCGTCTGCCATCAGACGGGTGAGATCCCGCGCCGTTCATCACATAATGATAACCCTCGCTCGAAACGCGACGGACTCGATCAATTGGCCGGGCAGTGAGAGCAGCCCTGTACTATGTCGGATTACGCGTCTGCCGGAGCCTCGGCTTCCCCATGCCCATCGTCCCTGACTCGCACCCGCGCGGAATCGCGTGGCAGCAGCATGGGACGCATGCGAATGCCGAGGCAGATGACGGTTGGCCAGAACAGCGTGTTCAGGATGTCCGCCGTCGTATCCTCCCAGCGCCACGATCCGAAGTTCAGCCGGTCCATCACCTCATTGAACGCTTCGGCGAGCACCACCAGCGACCATGGCACGAAGCTGCCGAGCGACCGGCCCGTGATCAGCCGTGCCAGCATCAGCACCGCGAGCCCGGCGTGGATGTGGAGAATGGCGTCGGGAAGGCCGGTGCCGTCGCCGATCCACTCGATGAACTTATGATATGTCGCCGGAATCATGGCGCTTCAATAGGACGCGGTATGATCGCTGACCATCCGGCGCGGATTGCCGATTTCGGCACAGCGTCCGCTTGGCGTGGCGCGGCCCACGCGATACAAGCCGGACTGTCACGAAGTGTATTGCGCAGCTAATACGGTTGTGCGAGAGGGGTCATCATGAACATCAGCCTCGATAATAGCCATCTGGATGCCGCGACGTCGGAAACGATGCGTCATGCCATGGTGTCGAGCCAGTTGCGTACAAACGCCGTCAGCGATCAGCGTATTCTGGTCGCGATGAATACGTTGCCGCGCGAGGCCTATGTGCCCGCCGGGGTGCGCAGCATCGCCTATCGCGACACGGCGCTGCCGGTGGCGGGCGGACGCGCGATCAACCTTCCGATGGTCACCGGGCGCATGCTGACCGAGGCGTATCTGGAAAAGAACGACCGGGTGCTGCTGATCGGCGCCGCCGGCGGGTACACCGCCGCCATTCTGGCGCAGATCGTCGCCGATGTCGTCGCGGTCGAGGAGGATGCGGCACTTGCGGCGCTGGCGCGCGAGGCACTCGCCGGCACCCCGAACGTCACGCTCGTCGAGGCACCGCTCGCTGCCGGGCATGCCGACGGCGGGCCGTATGACGTACTGATCGTCGACGGCGCGATAGAGCATGTTCCCGACGTTCTCGTCGGTCAGGTCAGAACCGGGGGCCGCGTCGTCACCGGTCTGGTCGATGGCGGCGTGATCCGCCTCGCCAGTGGGCGCAAGACCGACGGCGGGTTCGGCCTTTCGCCGTTCATGGACAGCGACTGCATCGTCCTGCCGGGCTTTGCGAAGCCGCAGGGTTTCAGGTTCTAGAATATGCACGACGGGGGGATGATGCGGGGACTGTTGCTGGGGAGCGCGGCGTTGATGGGGCTCGCCGCGCCGGCGGGGGCGGAAACGCTGCGCGAGGCGCTGGCGAAGGCCTATGTGTCGAACCCGACGATCACCGGGCAGCGTGCGGCACAGCGCGCCACGGACGAGAATGTCCCGATCGCCCGTGCCAGCGGTCTGCCGGGCGTCAACGCCTCCGGTTCGGTCATCGACAATTTCCTGATCGCGAACAACAATTTCGCCAATCCGGAACGCACCGCGTCGGGCGCGGTCAACTTCTCGGTGCCGCTGTATCAAGGCGGCGCGGTGAAGAATTCGGTGCGGGCTGCGGAAACGCGCGTCGATGCGGGTCGCGCCACGTTGCGCGGGACGGAGGCGAATACCTTCACCAACGTCGTCGCAGCGTACATGAACGTGATTCGGGATGAGGCGATCACCTCGCTGAACCAGCAGAACGTCCGCGTGCTCGAGGTCAATCTGCGCGCCAGTCGCGACCGGTTTCAGGTCGGCGACCTGACCCGCACCGACGTCGCGCAGTCGGAAGCGCGGCTGGCACTCGCCCGTGCACAGCTGCAACAGGCAGAGGCGCAGCTGATTTCCAGCCGCGAAAGCTATATCCAGGTCGTCGGCACGCCGCCGGTCGCGCTCGAAGAACCGCCGGTGCTGCCCAACCTGCCCAATTCGCCGACCACGGCGGTAAGCGTCGCGCTAGACAGCAACCCCAACCTGATCGCCGCTCGCCGTCAGGCCGATGCGACACGCTTCGACATCAACGTGGCCCGTGCCAATCGGCTACCGCGGGTGTCGGGCGTCGGCGGACCTAATTACTTCAACTATCTGGGGTCGCTTCCCGCCGGCAGCCCCATCCGCAATTCCGGCACCGCCGCCTCGGCCGGTTTGCAACTGACGCTGCCCCTGTTCCAGGGTGGCCGCCCCGCCGCGCAGGTCCGGCAGGCGCAGGCGCAGCGTAGCCAGGCGCTGGAGAACGTGACGGCGACGGAACGCGCAGTGATATCGCAGGCACGGTCGGCCTATGCGATCTGGCGGTCTTCGCAACAGGTGATCGCCTCGTCCGAAACGGCGGTGAACGCGAACAAGCTGAGCCTCGAAGGCGTCCGCGCCGAGAACAGCGTCGGTACGCGCACGATCCTCGACATCCTCAACGCCGAACAGGAATTGCTCAACAGTCAGGTGACGCTCGTCACCGCACGCCGCGATGCCTATGTCGCGGGCTTCGCGCTGCTGGCGGCGATGGGCAATGCCGAGGCGCGCGATCTGGGGCTGGAGGGCGGCCCGCTCTACGATCCGGTGGTCAATTACAAGCGCGTCCGAAACCGGATCAACGACTTCGACAGCGACTCCGAACCGGTGCCCGTCGCGGTCACGACCGCGCAGACGCCGCCGCAGACCGCGGCGGTCAACAAGCCGCTCGACCCGCTGCTCGATACGCCGGTTGACAGAAGCCCCGCGTTGACGACAGGTGCTGCTTCGCCGAACCGCCAATAGGGGCGACGAAAAGGGCAGGGACGTCAGGGCAATGGGGGATATGAGCGCCGAGCCGTCGATGGAGGAAATCCTCTCGTCGATCAAACGGATCATCGCGGAAGAAGGCGAAGGGACGCAGGCTCGCGGCCGGCGCCCCCGCGCGACGCCGCAGCCGATCGAGCCGGAGCCCGAAGAGGTGCTGGAACTGAGCGACCCGATCCCGGCGCCGCGTCATGACCCCGAACCTGCGCCTGCACCTGCACCGCGGATGCAGCCGGCGCCTCAGCCGGCACCGGAACCCGCTCCCGATCCGCAACCGACACGCGCGCCGTCCGTTCAGCCTGCGATGACCGAGGAACCGATCCTGTCGCAACGCACCGCCGCCGCAAGCCTTGGTTCGCTGGAAACGCTGAGCAAGCTGCTCGTCAAGCCCGAGCCCGAAACCGATGGCACGCTCGAGGGACTGGTCCGCGAGATGCTGCGCCCGATGCTGCGCGACTGGCTCGATGCCAATCTGCCGGAGATGGTGGAAACCCTGGTTGCGCGCGAGATTGCCAAGATCACCTCGCAGATGCGCTGAGGCGGGGTAACCGTCGTCATCCTGGCGTGCGCGGGGATGACGGATACCGACGAGTGGGCGTCGACATTGCCCCGCCCGCCCGAGCATGCTTAACCTGCCGCGCATGAAGACCATCCTAGTCGCGAGCCTGCTCGCCACCGCCACACTGGCCACCGCTCCCGCTGCCGCCCGCCAGCTCACCATCGACGATGTCAGCACGCTGAGCCGCATTGGCGCACCAACGGCATCCGCTGATGGCAAGTGGCTGGTCTGGGCGCAGCGCGAGACCGACCTGGCCGCGAACCGTGGCCGCTACGACCTCTGGCGGCTCGACCTGACGCGCAAGGGCGCGAAGCCCGAGCCGCTGCTCGCCGAGGCCGAAGTCAATGAGAACGCGCCGCAGATCGTCGGCACCACCGTCTACTTCCAGTCCGACAAGGGCGGTGACGATGCGATCTGGTCGATCCCGGTCACCGGCGGCGCCCCGAAGAAGCTGACCGGTTTCCAAGGCGGCTTCGGCGGCTTCAAGGTATCCCCCACCGGCGACCGCATCCTCGTCTGGGCCGATCGCAAGCCCAACGCGCCCAGCCTCGCGCCCGCATTGGAAAAGAAGGACCCCAACGCCGGCGAAGGCCGCGTCTACGACAAGCTCTTCGTCCGCCACTGGGATACATGGGTCGACGGCACCCATTCGCAACTGTTCGTCCTGCCGCTGACTGCTGCCGGAGCGCCGGGCGACGGCGTCTCGATCGGCCACGGCATCGACGGCGACGCCCCCTCGCGCCCGTTCGGCGGGGCCGAAGAGGTGTCGTGGAGCACCGACGGCAAGACGGTGTATTTCGCGCTGCGCATCGCCGGCACCACCGAACCGCTGTCGACCAACCTCGACATCTGGTCTGCCCCCGCCGACGGATCGGCGGCACCGGTGAACCTGACCGCCACCAACCAAGCGACCGACAATCTGCCGACTGTCTCGCCCGATGGCCGCAGCCTCGCGTGGTTCGCGATGAAGCGCCCCGGCTTCGAAGCCGATCGTCAGGTCCTGATGCTCCGCGACCTCGCCACCGGACAGGTGCGCGCGCTCACGGAGAGTTGGGATCGCTCGGTCGGCTCGATCGCCTGGTCGCCCGATTCGAAGCGCATCTACGTCACCGCGCAGGACACGCAGGAAAATCCGCTGTTCGCGGTCGATCCCGCCACGGGCAAGGTCACGCGCCTGACGCAGCAGGGCCATGTCTCCGCCGTCGCGCCGACGCCGAAGGGCGTGGTGATCGCAATGAACAGCCTGACCGCCCCCGACGACTTCTACGCCGTCTCCGCGAAGGGCAAACCCGCCCGCCTCACCAGCGTCAACGCCGCGAAACTCGCCGGCATCGACATGCCCACGGTCACTCGCTTCAGCTTCACCGGCGCTAACAATGACACCGTCTGGGGCTACGCAGTGAAACCCGCGGGCAGCACCGGCAAGGTTCCCGTCGCGTTCATGGTCCACGGCGGCCCGCAGGGGTCGAGCGACAACAGCTGGTCGTACCGCTGGAACCCCGCGGTCTTCGCAGGCGCCGGCTACGGCCTCGTCGCGGTCGATTTCCACGGTAGCACCGGCTACGGTCAGGCCTTCACCGATGCGATCAGCAACAATTGGGGCGGCTGGCCGCTCGACGACCTGAAAGCTGGGCTGAGCGCCGCGACGGCGAAGTTCAGCTGGCTGGACGGCACCCGCGCCTGCGCGCTCGGCGCGTCCTACGGCGGCTATATGATGAACTGGATCGAGGGGCAGTGGCCCGATCGCTTCAAGTGCATCGTCCAGCATGACGGCGTCTTCGACGCCCGCGCGATGGCGTACGAAACCGAGGAACTGTGGTTCGACGAATGGGAACACGGCGGCAAGACCTATTATCAGGACCCCGCCGCCTACGAAAAGTGGAACCCGGTCAACCACGTCCAGAACTGGAAGACGCCGATGCTGGTCATCACCGGTGAAAAGGACTTCCGCATTCCCTACACGCAGGGGCTGGCGGCGTTCACCGCGCTCCAGCGCCGCGGCATTCCCTCGCGCCTGCTGGTCAACCCGAACGAGAACCATTGGGTGTTGAAGCCGAAGAACTCCCGCCAATGGTATCGCGAAGTGCTCGGCTGGATGGACCAGTGGACGGGTAAGTCGGCGCAATAGCTCCTCCGTCACCCCGGACTTGTTCCGGGGTCCACCGTACGGCAACGGGAAAACCCTGCGAAGAAGCAATAAAATCCGCCGCAGAGTGGACCCCGGAACAAGTCCGGGGTGACGCGGGAGTCGGGATGCCGGGGGTGAACCCCAGGGGGTGACGAATGCCCTGTCCGCCGTCTAAAGCCTTCGCCATGACCGAGCTTCCCAAGACCTTCGACCCCGCCGCCATCGAAGCCCGCTGGTACGACCATTGGGAATCCACCGGCCAGTTCCGCCCCGATCGCCCGAACGCGGAGCCGTGGACGATCGTCAACCCGCCGCCCAACGTCACCGGCTCGCTGCACATCGGTCACGCGCTCGACAACACATTGCAGGACATCCTGACCCGTCACGCGCGGCTGAAGGGCAAGGACGCATTGTGGGTGGTCGGCACCGATCACGCCGGCATCGCGACGCAGATGGTGGTCGAGCGGCAGATGGCGCTCAAGCAGCAGAAGCGCACCGATTTCACCCGGGAGGAATTCGTCGCCAAGGTCTGGGACTGGAAGGGGACAAGCGGCGGCGAGATCACGCGCCAGCTCCGCCGCCTCGGCTGTTCGATGGACTGGGCCAACGAACGCTTTACGATGGACGAGGGCTTTTCGAAGGCAGTCCTCAAGGTCTTCGTCGAGCTGCACCGCCAGGGCCTGCTCTACCGCGACAAGCGGCTGGTCAATTGGGATCCCGGCCTCGGCACCGCAATCAGCGACCTCGAGGTCGAGACGCGCGAGATCAAGGGCCAGTTCTGGCACCTCCGCTACCCGCTCGCCGACGGATCGGGCTTCATCGAGGTCGCGACGACGCGGCCCGAGACGATGCTCGCCGACATGGCGGTGGCGGTGAACCCCGAGGATGCGCGCTACACCGCGCTGATCGGGCAGCAGGTGCGCCTGCCGATCACCGGCCGCCTGATCCCGATCGTTGCCGACGAGCACGCCGATCCCGAACTCGGATCGGGTGCGGTCAAGATCACGCCGGGCCACGACTTCAACGATTTCGAGGTCGGCCGCCGCGCCGGGATCGAGGCGCGTGACATGCTCAACATGCTCGACGCCAAGGCCCGCGTCGTCCAGACGAGCGACGGCCTGATCCCCGACGACCTGCTCGGCCTGACCACCGCCGAAGCCCGCAAGGCCGTGGTCGCGCGGTTGAAGGATGAAGGCTTCCTGATCCCGCACGTCGACAAGGACGGCGAGAAGCACGAATCCGAACCGCGCACGATCCAGACCCCGTACGGCGACCGCTCCGGCGTGGTGATCGAACCGTGGCTGACCGACCAATGGTACGTGGACGCCGCGACGCTGGCGAAGCCGGCGATTGAGGCCGTGCGCAGCGAGGCGATCAGGATCGTCCCCAAGACGTGGGAAAAGACCTTCTTCAACTGGATGGAGAACATTCAGCCGTGGTGCGTGTCGCGGCAGCTCTGGTGGGGCCACCAGATCCCGGCGTGGTTCGCCGAGGATGGTCGTATCTTCGTCGCGGAAACCGAGGCCGAGGCGCAGGCCGAGGCGGGTGAGGGCGTCGCCCTGACCCGCGATCCCGATGTGCTGGATACGTGGTTCAGTTCGGCGCTGTGGCCGTTCGCGACGTTGGGTTGGGATGGCTCAACTCCCTCTCCCCTCGGGGGAGAGGGCTGGGGTGAGGGGCAGGGGTCTCACGGAGAGGGCGGTCTCGGTGAGACGTCGACCCCTCACCCAACCCTCTCCCCTGAGGGGAGAGGGCTTTCCGCGTCGCAACTCGGCGGCCGCTATCCCAACGACGTCCTCATCTCCGGCTTCGACATCCTGTTCTTCTGGAACGCCCGCATGATGATGCAGGGCATTCACTTCATGAAGGACGTGCCGTTCCGCACGCTGTACCTGCACGGCCTCGTCCGAGCGGCGGACGGCGCGAAGATGTCGAAATCGAAGGGCAACACCGTCGATCCGCTCGGCCTGATCGACAAATACGGCGCCGACGCGCTGCGCTTCTTCATGGCGGCGATGGAGAGCCAGGGCCGCGACATCAAGATGGATGAGAAGCGGGTCGAGGGCTATCGCAACTTCGCGACCAAGCTGTGGAACGCCAGCCGCTTCGCCCAAGCCAACGGTATCGGCGGATCGACCACGCTGGAGCCGCCCGCGGCATCGCTGGCCGTCAACAAGTGGATCATCGCCGAGACGGTTAAGACCGTGCAGGCGGTCGACCTCGCGCTGGCGGATTACCGTTTCGACGGTGCGGCGAACGCGATCTACCAGTTCGTCTGGAGCCGCTTCTGCGACTGGTATCTCGAACTCATCAAGCCGGTGTCGGTCGGCGACGAGCGGGGTACGATCGATCCGGAGAGCAAGGTGGTCGCCGGCTGGGTGCTCGACCAGATCCTCGTCCTGCTGCACCCGTTCATGCCCTTCATCACCGAAGAGCTGTGGCACGCGATGGCTCCGCGCGATCATGACCTGATCGTCGCGCAATGGCCGATGGCCGACGCCCGCAGCCTCGATCCAGCGGCGGAGCAGGAGATCGACTGGCTGATCCGCCTCGTCGGCGAAATCCGCGCAGCGCGAACGGAGCTCAACGTGCCGCCGGGTGCGCGCCTGCCACTGCACGTACGCGATGCCGGCGCACAGACAACCGAGCGGCTCGCCCGCCAATCGGCGGTGCTGGCCCGCCTCGCTCGCGTCGACCGCACCGATGGCGATGCGACCGGCGGCGCCGCACAGGTCGTCGTGGACGAAGCGACCTTCGTACTGCCTCTGGAGGGGGTTATCGACCTCGCCGCCGAACGGACCCGCCTGACCAAGGCGATCGCCGCCGCGGAAAAGGAACGCGACGGGCTGTCGGGTCGCCTCGGCAACCCCAGCTTCGTCGAACGCGCCAAGCCGGAGGCGGTGGAGAAGGCCAAGGCCGACCATGCCGACAAGGCCGCCGAAGCCGAACGCCTCTCGGCTGCGCTGGCGCGGTTGGGGTAACTCCCGTTCGTCATCCCCGCGCAGGCGGGGATCTATATTGGCAAGCGGTGCGGCTCCCTACGCTACGTCAGCCTCTATGGATCCCCGCCTGCGCGGGGACGACCAACGCCGCTGTCCTACAACGCCCAAATCTGCCAGCGTGCCGGCATGGCCCGCTACCCCCTTATCACCACCCGAACCCCCGCCACTCGACGGCAAGCGTTTCTCAACGCGCCGTAGTGGCAACTTCGGCAACTTCCACGCGTCTAGCCGCCTGCTTCGGCGCTCCGAATCACACCAAGCCAGCCCCAACGCGATAGGACCCGCCCGTGCCGAAACCGCAGCGCGACCTTACGACCGGAGCGATCGGCGGCACATTGCTGGCGTTCGCGCTTCCTACATTGGGCTCGAACATCCTCCAGTCGCTCAACGGATCGATTAACGCGATCTGGGTCGGCCGCTTCCTCGGCGAGGGCGCATTGGCGGCGACGTCCAATGCCAACATCATCATGTTCCTGATGTTCGGTGCGGTCTTCGGCTTCGGCATGGCCGCGACGATCCTCGTCGGGCAGAGCTTCGGCCGCCGCGATATCGAGGGCGGGCGGCGTGCGTTCGGTGCGGCGATCGGACTGGTGCTGATGGGATCGGTCGTCATCGCAATCATCGGCTGGCTGTTCTCCGCCGAAATCCTGCGGCTGCTCGCGACGCCGGGCGACGCGATGGAATTGGCGCAGGCTTATCTTCAGGTGATCTTCCTCGGTTTGCCGGCGTCGATGCTGCTGGTGCTCATCATGATGGGGCTACGCGGCACTGGCGACTCGCTGACCCCCTTGTGGTTCATGGGACTGAGCGTCGTCCTCGACAGCGGGCTGAACCCGTTGCTGATCGCCGGGATCGGTCTGTTTCCCCGGCTCGGCATTGCGGGTTCGGCATGGGCGACGCTGATCGCCAACCATCTCGCCGTCGCCGGCCTCGTCTTCTACGTCTACGCCAAGGACCTGCCGATCCGGTTGAAGGGGCCGGAACTGGCATGGATCAGGCCTGGCCGTGACCTTGCCGTCACCATCGTCCGCAAGGGGTTACCGATGGCGGCACAGATGCTGGTGATGTCGTCCGCCGGTCTGACGATGGTCGGTCTCGTCAATCGCCAGGGTGTCGATACCGCCGCGGCCTATGCCGTGTCGCAACAGCTGTGGACCTATATCCAGATGCCGGCGCTGGCGATCGGCGCGGCGGTCAGCGCAATGGCGGCACAGAATATCGGTGCGAACCGCTGGGATCGGGTGGCGAGCATCACCCGCTATGGGGTCCTCTACAACATCGCCTTGACCGGCGTCATGGTCGCCGCGGTCATCCTGTTCGACCGGACGGTGATGACGCTGTTCGTACCGGCCGACAGCCCGGCGCTGCCGATCGCGCGTCATATCCAGTTGATCGCCAGCTGGAACTTCGTCGTCTTCGGCGTGACGATGGTGCTGTTCTCCACCGTCCGGGCCAACGGCGCAGTGCTGGCGCCACTGCTGTTCCTGTTCATCTCGATGTATCCGGTCCGCATCGGCTTCGCGCTCGGAACGCGAGACTGGCTCGGCGTCGATGCGCTGTGGTGGAGCTTTCCCGTCGGGTCCGTCGTCAATCTGGTGATGGCCGCGCTATACTATCGTTACGGCAACTGGCGTCGGGGCAACCTCGTCGTCGCCCCCGATCCCGGCGAAGCGCACGAGCATAGCCATACCGTCGCGGAGCCCGGTGGCCGGATGCAGCCCAGCGGCTAGGCGCGGTCAGGCCGGCGCCATGACCTCGATCACCCCCGCCGCGATGCTGGCGGTGACCGGCGTGTGCGCCAGCACCTCGCCGTCGATCGAGATCGGCAGCGATGGCTTGGTGTCGATCCGCAGCGATTTGCCCGAGAAGCTGATCGTATCCTGATGCCGCGAATCATGCTTGAAGAAGCTCGCCGCCCAATTCTTCGCGAGCGTCCTTTTGTAGCGGCCGGTCACCGCCTGCACGACGATCTCGCCCGACGCGATCGACGCCTCGTCCACCAGCCAGGTGCCGCCATGATATGGCCCGTTGGAGATGCGGACCTCGACGACACGCATCGTCTTCACCTCGTCGCCGTCGTCGACAGTTAGGATGAACGGCTTGAATCGCGCGAACTGCCATGTCGCCCAGCCGAGATAGCCGATCCGGCCCAGCACCTTCTTGAGGCCGTGGGGGACGGTTTCCGCGATCTGCGGGCTGATCCCCATCGCCGCGCAATTGGCGAAATAGTCCTTGTCGATCTTGCCGAGATCGATCCGTTTCGGCTTGCCCGTGCGGAGCACCTCTACCGCGCCTTCGATGTCGAGCGGCAAGCCCAGCGTGCGGGCGAAGCTGTTCGCAGTGCCGAGCGGCAGGACACCGAGTACCACGTCCTTGCCGACGAGCAGGTCCACCAGCCCGCTGACCGTACCGTCGCCGCCGCCCAGGATCACCAGCTGCGGTTTCCTGGCCAGCGCGGCATGGACGGTCTTCTCCAGATCCTTCGGGTCTTCGACAGCATGGGCGTCGACAGCGAACGGCATGCCTTCCAGCGCGGCGCAGGCGCGCTTGAATAATTTCTGCCCCTTCCGCGACTTGGCGTTGACGATCAGAGCGGCGGACGTGAATTGGGTCATGGTGTTCCGATCGGTTACGGTTGCGCAACGCTTGGCAAGCGCGGCGCGATCCCTCAAAGCCGCCCCATCTCGAAATGGATGCGTCATGACCGCTGCCTATCCTGCCCTCCGCCTCCGTCGGACCCGTGCTTCTGCGTGGAGCCGGCGCATGCATGCGGAAACGGTGCTGACCCCCGCCAATCTGATCTGGCCGCTGTTCATCGTCGAGGGGCAGGGCATCGAGCAACCGATCGCCAGCCTGCCCGGCGTATCGCGCTGGTCGGTCGACGGCATCGTCGCACGGGCGCGGGAAGCACGGGACCTCGGCATTCCTTGCGTCGCCCTGTTCCCGAACACGCCGGCACACCTGAAGACGGAAGAGGGGCGCGAGGCGCTCAACCCCGACAATCTGATGTGCCGGGCAACCCGCGCGATCAAGGATGCGGTGCCCGAGGTCGGCGTGCTCACCGACGTCGCGCTCGATCCCTATACCAGCCACGGCCACGACGGTCTGGTCGACGACGCCGGTTATGTCGTCAACGACGCCACCGCGGATCTGCTGATCCAGCAGGCGATCAATCAGGCCCGCGCCGGCGCCGACATCATCGCACCGTCCGACATGATGGATGGCCGCATCGGCATGATCCGCACCGCGCTGGAAGGCGAGGGCGCCCATAACGTCCAGATCATGAGCTATGCCGCCAAATATGCCAGCGGCTTCTACGGCCCGTTCCGCGACGCGGTCGGCAGCCGCGGCCTGCTGAAGGGCGACAAGAAGACGTATCAGATGGATTCGTCGAACGCGGAGGAAGCGCTGCGCGAGGTCGCGCTCGATCTGGCCGAGGGGGCGGACAGCGTCATGGTGAAGCCCGGCCTGCCGTACCTCGACATCATCGTCCGGGTGAAACAGCGGTTCGAGGTGCCGGTATTCGCCTATCAGGTGTCGGGCGAATATGCGATGCTCGAAGCGTCCGTCGCGGTCGGCGCGGGCGAACGCGATGCACTGGTGCTGGAAACGCTGATGGCGTTCAAGCGGGCCGGCTGCTCCGGCGTGCTCACCTATCACGCCGCTTATGCCGCGCGGTTGCTGAATGGTTGATCCCGTGGCGAACGACCAGCCGGGCTTCGGTCGTGCCGGTCGCGTCCTGTTCGTCGCGACGATCCTCGCCGGATCGTTTCTGCTGTTCCTCGTCCAGCCGATGGTCGCGCGCATGGCGTTGCCCCGACTGGGGGGCGCACCGGCCGTGTGGAACTCGGCGATGCTCGTCTACCAGACGTTGCTGCTCGGCGGATACGCCTATGCGCATGCACTGGCGCGGATCAGGCCTTGGATGCAGGCGATGGTGCATCTGGGGGTGCTGGCGATCGGCGCCGCGTGGCTGCCGATCGGATTGTCGCTCGCCGGCAATCCCGATGGCGTCAGCCCGACCCTGTGGGTGCCCTGGCTGCTCGGCGCCTCGATCGGGCCGTTGTTCTTCGCGGTCTCGGCACAGGCGCCGCTGGTGCAACGCTGGTTCAGCATCGCCAGCCGCGGCGGCGACCCTTATGCGTTGTACGCCGCTTCCAACCTCGGCAGCTTCGGTGGTCTGATCGCCTATCCGCTGGTGGTCGAGCCACTGCTCGCATTGCGTCAGCAAAGCCTGTTGTGGAGCGGCGGTTATCTGTTGCTCATGCTGCTGGTCGCCGCCTGCGCGCTGCGCCTGCCGCGTGCGGCGACCGGAGAAACCGCCCGCCCGACCAGCGAGCCGGCGACGCGGAGACGCGTACTGCACTGGATCGCGCTCGCGCTGGTGCCATCGGGACTGATGCTGGCGACATCGACGTATATCACGACCGACATCGTCGCGATGCCGTTGCTGTGGGTGCTTCCGCTCGGGCTATACCTGCTCAGCTTCACGATCGCCTTCGCCGCCAACCGCGAGATCGCGGACCTGCTGACCCGGATCGCGCCGATCACGATCCTGCTGTTCGGCGGGGTGATGATCGGCGGCTTCAATGAATTGCCGCTGGTCAATCTCGCCATCGCGCTGTCACTGCTGTTCATGGTGTCGGTCGCGCTGCACACGCAGATGTATCGGCTGCGGCCCGAGCCCGATCGGCTGACCGGTTTCTATCTCGCGATGGCGTTCGGCGGCGCATTGGGCGGCGTCTTCGCGGGGCTGATCGCGCCTGCGGTGTTCGACTGGACATACGAATACCCGATCCTGATCTTCGCCGCGGGACTATTGGTGCCGCAGGTGTTCCTGACCCATGGGATCCGCTCCCTGTGGACGACCCCGGCGAAGCGCCGCATGGCCTATGGCGTGGTCGTCGCGGTGCTGCTGATCCTCGCCGGTCTGACCTTTCGCGGGCCTGCCGCCCTGTTCGGCGAAGGGCATCAGGGGCTGACGTTCATCGTCATCGCTGCCCTGGGAGTCGCATCGGTCGGCGCACGGGCCTCCTACGCGTTGATCCTTGCGGTGACGCTGGTGATCTTCGGCGGCTGGCGCGCGGTCGAGCTGTCGCTGGAGCAGGGCGCGCGCACCCGCAGCTATTTCGGGGTTTATACGATCCGCGACGGGCGCGGCGTGCGCGAGCTGGATCACGGCACGACCGTGCACGGTATCCAGTTTACCGGCAGCCCGGTACTCGAACGCCTGCCGACGACCTATTACGCCCCGCCGTCCGGCATCGGCCTTGCGATGGGTGCGCTCGATCGGCTGTACGGCAAGCAGGCGCGCGTCGGCGTCGTCGGTTTGGGGACCGGAACGCTCGCCTGTTATGCGCAGCCCGGACAGCGCTGGCGCTTCTACGAGATCGATCCGGCCGTCATCCGCATCGCCCGCGACACGGGGCAGTTCACCTATCTGAAGAACTGCCTGCCCGATCCGGTCATCCGGATCGGCGACGCCCGGCTGAGCCTGGAACGGGAGGCACGCTCCAGCCTCGACCTGCTGGCGCTGGACGCCTTTTCGTCCGATGCGATCCCGATGCATCTGATGACGCGCGAGGCGTTCGCGGTGTATGCCCATGCGCTTCAGCCGAAGGGATTGCTGCTCGTCCACATCTCCAACCGGTTTCTCGATCTCGAACCCGTGGTGGACGCGGTCGCGCGGGATGGAGGCTGGCATGCGGCCAAGCTCTATTACCTGCCGCCGAAACACACCGCGGTCGCTTCCGCGAGCCAGTGGATCGCACTGTCGCGCGACGCTGCGACGCTCGATGCGCTGTCGCGGGGACCGGGCGACTGGCAGCCATTGACGCCGCGTGCCGGTCTGGGCGCGTGGACCGACGATTATTCCTCGATCCTGCCACTGCTGAAGTGGCGGCGTTGAGCCGCTGCGGCTCAGGCGGCGGGAAGGGTCGCCTGAAGGCGATCGATCGCTGCGCTTTGGCCCTCGACCTCTTCCGACACGCGCCCGCGTAGCTCGGCAAGCGTGGGGTAGACGGGCTCGAGCGCCGCGGCACGGTCGCTTGCGGCGAGATCGACGTCGCTGAGCAACGACGCCGTCTGCGCACGCCAGTCGTCCAGCGCGGCGAGCGCAGTCTGCGCGTCGAGCCATGCATCGCTGCCGACCGCCTTGCCCTTGGCGCGGGCCGCGGCGGCGCCGGCCGTCCGGGCATCCGCGGCGAAGCCCTGACGGGTCCGCGCAAGGGTCTGCGCGAACGCCGCGATCCGTGCATCGAGAGTGGGATCGGGTTTCGCTTCGACGACTGCGACTTCCGGTTCGGCAAATCCCAGCTTTTCGACCGCACGGGGCGCGAGCGACGGATAGGTGGTGGTATCCTTCGCACAGGCGGACAGGGACAGTGCGATCAGACCGAGCAGTGGAAGTGCTTTCATGCACCCGGCTGTATGGGAGCCAAGAAAATGACGCAACGCACTTGCGTCCTTCGAACCGTCTGCTATCAGCGCGCCTCCGATGTGCGCCCGTAGCTCAGCTGGATAGAGCATCAGACTACGAATCTGAGGGTCGGACGTTCGAATCGTTCCGGGCGCACCAGGATTTCCCCCCGCTTCAAGCTCCGGCTTGGCGGGGGTTTTGCTGTCCGCCGCAGACGGGCACGCGTTCGTTGCTTGCAACCCTTCAGCCATTGTTTGCAGCTGTGACGGGGTGCCATCCCCGGGTGCCGGCGCTACACGCTACGGCATGATCCGCCGTATCCTCTCGGTCTTCGAACCCTTCATCCTGATGTTGCTGGGCACCGTGCTGCTCGCCAGCCTGCTGCCCGCGCGCGGGCAATGGGCGGTCGTGGCGGGCTATGCCGCCGACATCGGCATCGTCCTGCTGTTCTTCCTGCACGGCGCGAAGCTGTCGCGCGAGGCGATCTGGGAAGGAGCGCGCAACTGGCGGCTGCATCTGGCGGTATTCGCCACCACCTTCGTCGCGTTTCCGCTGCTCGGACTGGCGCTCGGCAACGTTCCGGGGCTGGTCGGTCCGGTCGCTTCCGGCCTGCTGTTCCTCACGCTGCTGCCCTCGACCGTGCAGTCTTCGATTGCCTTCACCGCGATCGCCCGGGGCAATGTCGCTGCTGCGGTTTGCAGCGCGTCCTTCTCGAACCTCATCGGTATCGTCGTCACGCCTGCGCTCGTTGCGCTGCTGATGGGCGGGATCGGCGGGCAGGGGGGCGGGATCTCGCTGTCGGCGGTCGAATCGATCGTGCTGCAATTGCTGGTGCCGTTCGTCGCCGGCCATCTGCTGCGTCCGTGGATCGGCGGCTTCGTCGCACGGCAGAAGGCGTTGCTGACGATCGTCGATCGCGGATCGATCCTGCTCGTCGTCTACACCGCATTCGGGGCCGCGGTGGTCGAGGGGCTGTGGACCCGCGTGTCCGGGATCGATCTCGCCCTCATCGCCGGGTTGTGCATCGTGCTGCTCGCGGCGGTGTTGCTGCTGACGTGGCTTGCCGGACGCGCGCTCGGCTTCAGTCGCGAAGATGCGATCGTGCTGCTGTTCTGCGGTTCCAAGAAGAGCCTGGCGTCGGGCGTACCGATGGCCGGGGTGCTGTTCCCCGCGGCTCAGGTCGGCGCGGTACTGCTGCCGGTGATGCTGTTCCACCAGATCCAGCTGATCGCCTGCGCCGTGATCGCGCGCCGATACGCCGACGCCGCGAGCATCGCCGAGGGTGATGCTATCGCGTAGCGGCGATCGCGGCGAGTACCTGGTCCGCCAGTTCGGGCCGGCATATCAACAGGTCCGGCAGCAGCGGGTTGGCGCAATTGTAGACGAGGGGACTGCCGTCGATCCGCGACGCGTGCAGCCCCGCCGCCAGCGCCACCGCCGCCGGTGCGCAATTGTCCCATTCGTATTGCCCGCCGTCATGCAGGTAGATGTCGGCCCGTCCGTCGACCACTGCCATCGCCTTCACGCCCGCCGATCCCATACCGACCCGTGTCGTCGCCAGCGCCATGCCGACACGCTCGACCATGTCCGTCGCGCGGGTGCGGCTGACGACCATCCGCGGCGGCACCGCACACGCACGTGCGCGCCCCGCGGCATCGGCCGTCGTATAGATGCGCCCCGTCGTCGGCACCGCAACGGCGCCCACCACCGGCCGTCCGCCGATCGCCAGCCCGATATGCACCGCCCAATCGTCCAGCCCCTCGGCATAGTCGCGCGTGCCGTCCAGAGGATCGACGATCCACACGCGCTCTGCCGCACAGCGCGCGGTATCGTCGATCGATTCTTCCGACAGGATGAAGTCGTCCGGCCGGGCCGCGCGCAGGCGTTCGAGGATCAGGACGTTCGCCTCGTGGTCGCCCGCATCGCCCAGCGCCTTGCCCTGCTCCGTGGCACGCTCGCGGATCGCGAGCAGCAACGCGCCCGCTTCCCCGGCGACGCTGCGAGCCAGTTCGACGTCGCTCCGGTCGATGGTCACAGCTCGAAACTCCACACGCCCAGCACATGCTCGACGATCCGCTCGGCCGCAGCCTCTGCGCTTTCGGCCGCCGTGTCGATGCGGATTTCAGGACGTTCGGGCGCTTCATATGGACTGGAGATGCCGGTGAAATGCGCGATCTCGCCCTTGCGCGCCTTGGCGTACAGCCCCTTCACGTCGCGGGCTTCCGCCGCCTCGATCGCGGTATCGACGAATATCTCGACGAATTCGCCCGCCGGCATCAGTCCGCGCACCATCTCTCGTTCGGCGCGAAACGGCGAGATGAAGGCGGTCAGCACGATCAAACCGGCATCGGTCATCAGCTTCGCGACCTCGCCGACACGGCGGATGTTCTCGATCCGGTCGGCATCGCTGAAGCCCAGATCGCGGTTCAGACCATGCCGAACGTTATCCCCGTCCAGCAGGAAACTGTGCCGGCCGAGCGCATGCAGCTTCTTCTCGACCAGATTGGCGATCGTTGACTTGCCCGATCCCGACAGACCGGTGAACCACAGCAGCCGCGGCGATTGACCCTTCTGCCGCGCGTGCGCCTCGCGCGTGACGTCGACCGACTGCCAGTGCACATTCTGTGCCCGCCGCAGCGCGTGATGGATCAGGCCCGCCGCAACCGTCGCGTTGGTTTCGCGATCGATCAGGATGAAGCCACCCAGTTCGTGGCTGTCGGCATAGGGCGCGAATACGATCGACGCGTCGGTATAGACCTCCGCCACGCCGATATCGTTCAATTCCAGCGTCTTGGCCGACAGATGCGCCTGCGTATTGACGTCCACGACATGGCCCGGCGGCTGCACCGTCGCGCCGACCGTTCGGGTGGCGAGCTTCAGCCAATAGCCACGCCCGGGCACGAGAGCGGTGTCGGATAGCCAGACGATCGTGGCCTCGAACTGGTTGGCGACTTCGGGCGGGGCATCGGCCGCGGCGATCACGTCGCCACGCGAACAGTCGACCTCATCCGCCAGCACCAGCGTCACCGCCTCACCGGCGACCGCCTCGTCGCGGTCACCGTCGAGCGTCACGATACGCGCCACGGTCGTCGTCTTGCCCGACGGCACGATCCGTACGGTGTCACCCGCGCGTACCCGGCCGCCTGCGATCGTGCCGGCGAAGCCGCGGAAATCGAGGTCGGGCCGGTTGACCCATTGCACCGGCAGCCGGAACGGCGCGGTCACCGCGCGATCGCTGTCGACCGGCACCGTCTCCAGATGCGGCAGCAACGCCGGTCCGTCGTACCAGGGCATATCGGCGGACGGGGCGGCGACGTTCGCGCCCGACAGGCCGGACAGCGGGATGGCGGTGAACGCCTCGATCCCGATGCTGCGCGCGAACGCCGCATAATCGGCGACGATGGCGTCGAACACCGTCTGATCGTGGTCGACGAGGTCCATCTTGTTCACCGCCAGCACGATCTGGCGAATGCCGATCAGGTGCGCGAGATACGAATGGCGCCGCGTCTGGGTCAGCACGCCCTTGCGCGCATCGATCAGGATCACCGCGCAATCGGCGGTCGATGCACCGGTGATCATGTTGCGGGTATATTGTTCGTGACCGGGCGTATCGGCGACGATGAACTTGCGTTTGTCGGTTGCGAAGAACCGATAGGCGACATCGATCGTGATGCCCTGCTCGCGTTCGGCGGCAAGCCCGTCGACCAGCAGCGCGAAATCGATGTTCTGCCCCTGCGTTCCCATCCGCCGGCTATCGGCTTCGAGCGCGGCGAGCTGGTCCTCGAATATCGTCTTGGAATCGTACAGTAACCGGCCGATCAGCGTGGATTTTCCGTCATCCACCGATCCACAGGTGATAAAGCGCAACATCGTCTTGTGCGCGTGCGAATCCAGATACGCATCGATATCCTGCGCGATCAGCGCATCGGGGGTATAGGCGCTCATTAAAAATACCCCTCGCGCTTCTTCTTCTCCATACTCGCCGCCTGATCGTGGTCGATCGCGCGGCCCTGCCGTTCGCTGGTTGTCGTCAGCAGCATCTCCTGGATCACCTCGGACAGCGTCGCTGCTTCGCTCTCCACCGCGCCGGTCAGCGGATAGCAGCCCAACGTGCGAAAGCGGATCGATCGCTCCACCGGGACCTCGCCCGGATGCAGCCGGAATCGGTCGTCATCCACCATCAGCAGCATGCCGTCGCGCTCCACGGTCGGGCGCGGCGCGGCAAAGTACAGGGGCACGATCTCGATCCCCTCCGCAAGGATATATTGCCAGATATCCAGCTCGGTCCAGTTGGAGATCGGGAACACCCGGATGCTCTCGCCGCGATGGATACGGGCGTTGTATAGGTTCCACAATTCGGGACGTTGTGCCTTGGGGTCCCAGACCTGACTGGCGGAGCGGAAGGAGAAAATGCGCTCCTTAGCGCGGCTCTTTTCCTCGTCGCGCCGCGCACCGCCGAAGGCGACATCATATCCGCCCGCCTTCAACGCCTGCTTCAGCCCCTCCGTCTTCCACAGGTCCGTGTGCCGCCCGCCGTGATCGAAAGGATTGATGCCTGCCGCTACCGCTTCCGGATTTTTGTGGACGATCAAATCCATACCGGCATCCGCGGCCGCCTTGTCGCGCAGGTCGTACATCGCACGGAATTTCCATGTCGTATCGACATGCAGCAACGGGAACGGCGGCCTGGCCGGATAAAAGGCTTTTTTGGCGAGATGCAGCATCACCGCCGAATCCTTGCCGACGGAGTAGAGCATCACCGGGCGTTCCGCCTCGGCGACGACTTCGCGCATGATGTGGATGCTTTCGGCCTCGAGCCGCTGCAAATGGGTAAGCCCGTTCATGATCGTTCAGATAGGGCGGTCGCCGCGGGATGCGACCAACTTATCCTTGGGGGCGACCCTAATCCTGCTGCCGCCGTTCCACTGAATCGATCAGGATACCGCCGACCATGAATACCGCGATCGGGCAGCAGGCGAACAGCAACCAGCCGCCGACGCCCGGATATTGGTTCAGGTAATGCACGCCGCGTTCCACGGCCCCGAGTCCAAGGCCGTAAATGACGAGGAACGCTTCGAACTTCGTCTTGATCGTGAAAAGGCGCTTCATCCGGGTCCACATGGTCCATCCCGAAGCAAGCGGTGGGCCAATGGCGGACTTTCGCCATTCCCGGATCAACCGTCGTGGTTAACTGTCAGGTAACCCGACATGTCGAGTGCCTCCAGCAACTTGGCCTGCGCCGTTTCGATATCGCGGACCAACGCCGGATCGGCCAACGCATGCGGATCGATGGCCTCCGGCCACCACCGCCGCACTATGGCGCCGATCACGTCCAGCTTCGCCGGGTCGACCATGAAGCGCGGATCGATCGTCGTCTGGTCGGCGACGACACGCAACCTCAGGCACGCAGGTCCGCCGCCGTTCGCCATCGATTGGGTGACGTCGACCGTCTCCACTCGCCGGATCGGGCCGTTGCCGGCGCGATGGCGTTCCAGCCACATCCATACGGCAGGATTCGCCCGCGCCTCTTCCGGCACGATCAGGGTCGGCCCCGCTTCGGTCGTCACCAATTGAGCGTTGAAGAGATAGGAGGCGATGGCGTCGGCAAGGCTCACCTCGCTTGCCGGCACCTCGACGATCTCGACCTCGGGCAGCAATCGCCGCAGGTCCGCGAAGAACGCATGCTTGTCGGCAAAGGCGAATTCGTGCGCGAACAGCACGTGTTCGTTGGCGACCGCAACGACGTCGTTGTGGAAGGCACCCGCCGCCACCGCTTCCTCGGACTGCTGGACGAACAACGTGCGCGCAGGATCAAGGCCGTGGGCGCGTGCGATCGCTTCGCTCGATTGCCGATGCTGCCGTGCGGGGAACCGGCCGCCGGCGACGGTGTATACGAACACCTCGACGCCCGCTGCACCGTGCGATGCCGCCAGCCGCATGTGGTTCGCCGCGCCCTCGTCGCCGAACGGGGCCGGTACTGGACCGTGCACAGCAAAGGCATCGTGCGCGAAGGCGATGCGTAACTGCGCCAGCGTCTCGGGCCATTCATGGCTGCGATGTGGCATCGTCATCAGATTGGCGACGGACAAATGGCAGCGCCCGTCCGCCGTGTCGGGAGCAGGGGAGACGGTGGCTGCGTTCGCTGCCCACATCGCCGAGGCCGACATCGCCTGCGCCTGCAACAATGCCGGGGCATCGGTATACGTCGTGCTCAGCTTGCCCAGCCAGGCGTGATCCGGCCGTCGGTGTGGCAGCAGCACGCCCTGTGCCAGCCCAAGCGCCAGATTGGCGCGCATCTTGTCCAGGCCTTGCAACGCCGCCGCACGTGGATGCGACACCCGCCCCGCGTGCGCGGTAGCGGCCAGATTGCCGGCCGACAGTCCCGCATAATTGTGGCTGGGTCCGACGATCCCGTCGAAATTGATCTCTCGCAGCATAATCGTCACCACCGTGGCACGTGAAGCACCACGTCGTCCTCTTGCAGGTCGAGGGCCCCGGCACAGTCACGCGACAGCACGATGCCATCGCCTGCCTCCCGCACCATCCCGAACGCGCACCGAAAGTCCCCGAGCCGGCCTACCGCGACCAGCGATTCGACACCACCATCCCCATCAATCGCGACGATCGTCTGCTCGCGTGCCGCCTCGATCGTGCGCACCCGATCGGTTCGCGCGGTCATCGTCGGGCCGCCGTCGAAGATGTCTATATATTGTTCGTAGTGGAAGCCCTCGTTCTCCAGCATCCGCATCGCCGCGCGCCCGCTGGGATGGGGCAGGCCGATCGCCGATCGCGCCGCCTCGGACAGCATGGCGGTGTAGATCGGATGCTTGGGCATCAGGTCGGCTATGAACTGGTGGCCGTTGATGGCGTTGAATTGGTCGGCGTCCTGAAAGTTCATGCCGAAGAAGCGGCCGGCGAGGCCGTCCCAGAAGGGCGATCCCCCCGCCTCGTCGATGATGCCGCGCAGTTCCGCGAGGATACGATCCGCGAACCGCGCGCGATGAGCCCGGATGAACAGGTACCGGCTGCGCGCCAGCAGCAATCCGAGGCCACCCGCGCGCTCACCCGGATGCAGGAACAGCCCGCCGACTTCACACGCCCCTTCCAGATCCGTGGTCAGTGCGAGCATTTCGGCACGAAACGTCCGCTCCAGCTCCTTGCTGTGCTGGGTCAGCGTGCCGAGACGATAGCTGTAGAAGGGATGCTGCTGTCCCACCTGCGTGAACAGCTGGCAGGTGCCCCGCACTTCACCCGTGACGCTGTTCTCCAGCATCAGTACGAACGCTTCGTCGCCGATCGGCCCATCCGCCCGCGCGAATGCGGCATCGCTGCGGTCGAGCTTGTTGCGCAACGCCGTGCGATCCGGCGGCAGGTTGGTGAACCCGCCGCCGGTCAATTTGGCCATTTCGTAAAGATGCTGAAGATCGTCGGGCTTGGCCGCCCTGATGCGAAACGTCATGGGCGCCCCTTGTCGATGATACGGGAAATGGTGATCGCGGACAGCGCCGCGCGTTCGGCGAGGCTGTCGACGATCATGAATTCGTCGGCGGAATGGATCGCACCGCCGCGGACGCCCATCGTATCGACCACGGGTACGCCGGCAGCAGCGATGTTGTTGCCGTCGCACACGCCGCCGGTCGCACGCCAGCCGATCGTCAGGCCCAGATCCGCGCCCGCGCTCGCCACCAGCCCGAACAGTCGCTCGGCACCGGGATCGAGCGGCTTGGGCGGCCGATTGAAGCCGCCATGCACGACGATCGCGACATCATGAGCGGCGCTAATCTCGGCCACTGCCTCGTCGATCGCGGCGCGGGCGCGTGCAATCTCGTCCGCCGCAGCGGGGCGAAAGTTCACGCGCAGGATCGCAAGATCCGGCACCACGTTGTTCGGACCGCCGCCATCGATCCGCGCCGGGTTGACCGCGAGGCCGGGTGCGCGCGCTTCGGAAAGGCGCACCGCCAGCGCGGCGGCGGCGACGATGGCGTTGCGCCCGTCCTCGGGATTGCGGCCTGCATGTGCGCTGCGCCCGCGCACGACGATCGAGAAATTGCCGGTGCCCCCCCGCGCGCCCGCCAACGTGCCGTCGGCCAGTGCCGGCTCGTAGGTGAGCGCAGCGACCTTGCCGATGGCAGCACGCGCCAGCAGTCCCGCTGAGGACAGCGACCCCGTTTCTTCGTCGGAATTGATGACGACCTCATAGCCGAACCGGGGATCGCCCGACGCCTCGACCGCCTGCAGCGCCGCAAGCATCACCGCCAGTCCGCCCTTCATGTCCGCGGTGCCCGGTCCGTTGATCGTGCCGTCGTCGCGATAGGTGAGCGTCTGGAACGGGTGGTCGACCGGGTAGACGGTATCCATGTGCCCGGTGAACAGCATCTGCACCGCCGCATCCGGTCGCACGCGAAGGTGCAGGTGCCGGCCATGATCCAGCTCGCGGACGCTGCCATCGATGCCGACTGCCTGGGCCGGCTCAGCCTCCACCATCGTCAGCGCACCCGGCAATGCGGCAAAGGCTTCCGCCAGCAGGTCAGCCATCCGGGCGACGCCGGCAAGATTGCGTGTCCCGCTGTTCACCGCCGCCCAGCTTTCGACCTGATGCAGCATCGCCGCCTGGTCGAATCGATCGACCAGGCCCGCCTCGTTCGTGGATAATCCTCTCATCGGAGGATGCTAGACGAAGAGCGGAGAGGGGGGAACCACTGCGAAGACGACCGTCATCGCCCGCGTTATCAGAAGCTGTACACCAGCGACGCCCGGCTCGTCGTGTCTGTCGATACCGATCCCGCCGGCGGCATGCTTTCGTATTGAACATTGTACGAGAGTGCCGCGGACAGCGGGCCGATCAGCTTGGCATTGACCGATGTCGTGCCGCTCAAGGTCGAGTTGGAGCTTTGCACATAGGCCGCCGCGTTCTGCGTCACCGACAGGCCCGGTAGCAGCCGCCAGTTGAAGGCCAGCGTACCGCGCGCCGCGACGTTGCTCTGTTCGGTTTGGTCGGTGAAGGCGGTCTGCCGGAACGCGGGGCCGAGTTCGACGTCGAGCCGGATCTTCGGCGATTTGATCGCGCTGTAGCCGATACCGGTCGAGGCGGAATAGCGGTTGAAATAGCCGAGGAAACGGTCTGCTTCGTATTGCGCAGCACCATAGACGTAGAGCCGGTCGTCGATCTTGAAGTTCGGTTCGTAGCTTGCAAGGTAATGTTCGCGCGTCGTGATGTTCGCGTTTTCCTGATAATCCGCCTGCGCGTGAAATTTGTGCCGCCATTGCAGCCCTTCGCGCGTCAGGTCGAGCACCGCCGATCCGCCCTTGCTGTCGGTGTTGCCGGTGGTGATGTAGCCGCCCAGTTCGGCGCGACCGCTCCACAGGTCGAACATGCTCGCCTGCCGGATCGTCGTCTGCCGGGCCTGCGCACGGTCGTTGCGCCATTTCTGTGCGATCGCCAGCACCGCATCCGCGCTCGCCGGATCGGCGAGACGCGCGTACTTCACCACGACGGACACGTCGCCATCGTTGCCGCTTTCGATCGCGGCATCCAGCATCGACCGGATCGCTGCGGGTATGGGCACCCTGCTTTCGTCGGGCGCATCGCCGACGGCCGTGTTGGCGAGCAGGAAAGGGGCAAGGATCAGGACAAGCAGGACACGCACCCGGACGGCTCTACCGTCTGAAGCCGTACGGGAAACCCCAAAACGGCTCAGCCCGTTTCGTCTGCGGCCAGATGAGGCCGGAACGCGGTGAGCACGTCCTCGTACAACCGCCGTTTGAACGGCACGATCATGGCCGGCAGGTCGGCCGGATCGCTCCAGCGCCAGGCGCGGAACTCCTGATGCGAGGTGGCGATATCGACATCGCCGTCTTCCCCAAGGAAGCGGAACAGGAACCAGCGCTGTCGCTGCCCGCGCCATTTGCCCTTCCACACCTTGCCGATCATATCCTCCGGCAGGTCATAGAGGAACTCGCCGGGCGCCTCGGCGATCAGCGCGACGTGATCGGCAGTTACACCGGTTTCCTCACCCAGTTCCCGGATCGCGGCGGTCAGCGCATCCTCGCCCGGATCGATCCCGCCCTGCGGCATCTGCCATGCCTCAAGCGTCGAATCCATGCGCTGGCCGACGAAGACCTTGCCGTCCTTGTTGACCAGCATGACGCCGGCGCAGGGGCGATAGGGCAGGCCGCTCATATCCCGGCCGCCTGCGCCATCACACGTGCGCCCTCGGCTTGCACGATGGCCTCCTTCAGCGCCGCCAGATAGCCGGCGACATCGCCGGCGCTCGACGGGATCGCCTTGCGCAGCGTTACGAAGCCATGGACGTTGCCCACCGCCTCGCGGAACATTACCGGCACGCCCGCCTGCACGAGGGCGGCGGCATAGGCACGCCCCTGATCCCGGATCGGATCGAGGCTCGCGGTGATGATGACGGCGGGGGGCAAACCGTTCATCCGTCCGATCAGCGGCGACCCCCGGCTGTTGGCGACATCGGCGGCATAGGCATCGGCGAACCACAACATCGTATCGCGCGTGAGCAGAAAGCCATCGGCGAATTCGTCGAACGAAGGATAGGGTTTCGACGTGTCGGCCGCCGGATAGATCGGCGCCTGGACGATCACCGGCACCGTCGCGGGGCGGTCGCGCAGGTCCATCGCCGCGACGATGGTCAACGTGCCGCCGGCGCTGTCCCCGCACAGCACCAGTCCCGTAACGATTCGATCGAGTTCCGCCGGACTATCCCCGACCCACCGCGCCGCCGCCTCGCAATCGTCGGGTGCCGCTGGCCAGCGATGCTCGGGCGCCAGCCGGTAATCGACCGACACGACCGGCACGTCGAGCACCCGCGCCATTTCCGCACAGAAGCCTGCGTGCGTATCGATATTGCCGATGACGAAGCCACCACCGTGGAAGAAGACCACCGCCGGTCCCGGCTCGCGGCGCTCGCGTGCGTCGAACAGGCGGGCAGGGATCGCACCCGCCGGGCCGGGAATCGAAACGTCGCGGATGACCGCCAATTCGCCGACCGGCAGATCGGCGACGTCCTTCATCGCATGATACACCTGCCGCGCCGCTTCCGGCGTCATCTGGTGCGTGCGCGGCCCCGGCATCGCGTTGAGGTAATCGAGAAATCCGCGGACGTCGGGACGGACGTAAGGCTGATCGGTCATGCGGCTTTCTCTCCATTGGCTTGGGCTACGCCGTTCGGGACCCTAATTAGGTGGCGTGATCGCGATCGTCCATCATCCCGCCTATGTCGCGCCCGCGCCGGCGCGCTCTACCTATCGCTGGAACAAGAACGGGCTGATCCGCGACCTGCTGCTCGCCCACGGCGACCGCGTGGCGTGGCATACGCCCGAGCCGATGCCGCTGGCGTGGCTGGAGGCGGTGCACGATCCGGATTACGTCGCCGAGGTGCTGGAAGCGCGCGTTCCCGCGATCAAGACCCGCCGGATCGGCTTTCCGGTGACACCCGAGGTCGCGGCGCGGGCGCAGGCGGTGCCGGGGGGAACGTGGCTGGCGGCGCGGCTGGCGCTGAAACTCGGTTTCGCCGCCAACACTGCAGGCGGCAGTCACCATGCGCTGGCCGATACCGGTGCCGGCTATTGCGTCTTCAACGATCTCGCCGTCGCCGCAGTGCGCCTGATCGAGGAGGGGACCGTCGATCGCCTCGCCGTCGTCGATTGCGATGTCCATCAGGGCGACGGCACCGCCGCGTTGCTGGCCGGGCGTCCGGGGATCGCGACCTATTCGATCCATGCCGACAAGAACTTTCCCGTCCGCAAGGCGCGCTCGACCCTCGACGTGCCGCTGGCGGACGGACTGGCTGATGACGCTTATCTCGCGACGCTGGAAGCGACGTTGGTCCCGTTCCTTGCCGAACATCGTCCGCAGCTGATCCTGTATCAGGCGGGCGTCGATCCATTTGCCGGCGACCGGCTCGGACGATTGTCTTTGACGCTGGACGGCCTTGCACGCCGCGAACGCCTGATTGCGCGGATCGCGAACGGCATACCGCTCGCGAGCACCGTCGGTGGTGGCTATGGTGACGACGCGCTGGAGATCGCACAACGCCACGTTGCCGCGATCATCACACTGGGCGATGCGTTCGCGATGGCGTGAAGCCTTCCCCAATCTGCAAAGCTGCGGCATGAGCGCGCCCGACATGCCCGGGGACACAATACAGCAACGCGCGCTCGCGAGGACCTTCGACCGGTTTCTGGACCGGATCGATACCGGGCTGGCATCCGGCGGGATCGAGGCGCGATTGCCCGATGGAACGCATCGGCTGCTCGGCGGGCGCAAGCCCGGCCCGGTGCCGATCGTCACGCTGCACAGATGGCGAGCGCTGGTGCGGCTGGCGACGGGCGGTTCGGTCGGCTGGTATCGCGCCTGGGCGGACGGCGACTGGTCCAGCCCCGATCCGGTGCCCTTGTTCGACCTGTTCATGCGCAATCGGGTCGCGCTCGCCGGTACCGCACGGGCAGGGGGTCTGTCGAAGCTGCTGCTCCGCGGCTGGCACGCATTGCGCCGAAACGATCGCGACGGTTCGCGCCGCAACATCGCCGAGCATTATGACCTGGGCAACGATTTCTACCGCGAATGGCTCGACCCGAGCCTCACCTATTCGAGCGGCATCTTCGATCCACGCGACACGCTGGAGATGGCGCAGGAGCGCAAGCTCGCCGCGATCCTCGACCGTACCGGGACCACGCCCGGTGACACCATTCTGGAGATCGGCTGCGGGTGGGGCTCCTTCGCCGCCACGGCAGCTGCCGGCGGGCGCAAGGTGCATGCGCTGACGCTGTCGACCGAGCAGAAAGCGGCGGTCGATGCGCGTCAGCTTCCCGGCGTTACCGTATCGCTGACCGACTATCGGGACGTCGCCGGCCGGTTCGATGCGATCGCCAGCATCGAGATGGTGGAGGCGGTGGGGCAGGCTTATTGGCCTGCGTATTGCGACACAATCGCGCGATTGTTGAAGCCGGGGGGGCGCGCCGCCATCCAGTATATCACCATCGCCGACGACGTGTTTGAACGCTATGCGCAGGGCGTCGATTTCATCCAGCGCTACGTCTTTCCCGGCGGCATGTTGTTGTCGGAGAGCCGGTTCCGGTCGCTGTGCGAGGCGCGCGGTCTGGTGTGGGCCGATCACCACAGCTTCGGGCTGGATTATGCCCAGACACTCCGCCACTGGCGCGAACGGTTCGACAATTCGGACAAGGCGGGGCGATTGCCGGAGCGGCTGGACGCCCGCTTTCGCGATCTCTGGCGATATTACCTGATGTACTGCGAGGGCGGCTTTCGCGGACGCGGCATCGACGTCGCGCAGGTGACGCTGATCAAGGGATGATGCCGCTCTTCCGGAAGGTGGCGATGTCCTGTGTTGCCAGATTCGCCGCCAGCCCGGAAATCACCCCACCCGTTCGCGATGGCCCGCAGCAAAACCTGCGATCGCCAGTGCGACGATCCTGTCCGCCACCGTCTCGGGCGGCTTGACCGACGCCGGGTCCTCGCCCGGATAAGCACGCGCGCGCATCTTGGTCCGCGTCGCGCCCGGATCGACGATCGCGGTACGGATGCCGCTGATCTCGCTGGTTTCGTCCCCATACGCGTCCAGCAGCGTCTCGAACGCCGCCTTCGACGCGCCATAGGCACCCCAATAAGCACGCGGGTTGCGGCCGACGCTGGACGTCACGCCGATCACCTTGCCCGCCGCCGCCTTGCGCAGCATCGGGTCGAACGCCTGGATCATCGCGACCTGCGCGCTGACGTTGAGCGTCAGTACCTGCGCCAGTTCCTTGGGGTCGATCGCCGGCACCGCCGCGAGGCTGCCGAGCATGCCTGCGTTCAGCACCATCACGTCGAGCGCCTGCCAGCGCTCGCCTACCGCCGTAGCCAGCCGCGCGATGCTGTCGGTCTGCGTCAGGTCGAGCGGCGCGATCGTCGCCGATCCACCGGCATCGAAGATTACCTCTTCTATGCTCTCCAGATCCTTCGCGGTGCGTGCGGTGAGCACGACATGCGCACCCGCCGCTCCCAGAGCGACGGCTGTAGCGGCGCCGATGCCGCGGCTCGCGCCGGTCACCAGCGCGAGTTGATTTGCAAGTGGCTTGGTCATGTGTGCGTCAGTTGACCCGTTCGGCGAGCATCGCGAACTGGTCGACCGCGACGCTGTCGTCCTGATCGGTCAGCGATGTCGGATAATCACCGGTAAAGCAGGCATCGCAATATTTCGGCCGGATATCGGCGCGCTTCGCCTCGCCAAGTGCCTTGTACAGGCCGTCGATCGAGACGAACGACAGGCTGTCGGCGTGAATGAAATCGGTCATGCCGCCGACATCGTGCTTGGCGGCGAGCAGCTTGGCCCGCTCAGGCGTGTCGACGCCGTAGAAGCAACTGTGCCGCGTCGGCGGGCTGGCGATGCGCATGTGCACCTCCGCCGCGCCGGCATCGCGCATCATCTGCACGATCTTGAGGCTGGTGGTGCCGCGCACGATCGAGTCGTCGACCAGGATGATCCGCTTGCCCTTGATCAGAGCACGGTTGGCGTTGTGCTTCAGCTTGACGCCCAGATGGCGAACCTTGTCGCCCGGCTGGATGAACGTCCGACCGACGTAATGCGAGCGGATGATGCCGAGTTCGAACGGGATGCCGGATTGCTGTGCGTATCCGATGGCCGCCGGTACGCCCGAATCAGGCACCGGGATCACCAGATCGGCGTCGACCGGCGATTCGATCGCCAGCTGCGCGCCAATCTCCTTGCGGACGGTATAGACCGACTGGTCGCCCGCGATCGAATCGGGGCGGCTGAAATACACCCACTCGAAGATGCAGGGCCGCGGCGCCATCGGCGCGAACGGGCGGATCGAACGCACTTCGCCGTTTTGCACGATCACCAGTTCGCCCGGTTCGACCTGCCGTTCGAAGGTCGCGCCGCATACGTCGAGCGCTACGGTCTCGGACGCGAAGATCACCGCGCCGTCCAGCTTGCCCATCACCAGCGGCCGGATGCCGAGCGGATCGCGACACGCGATCATACCCTCCGGCGTCATCACCACGAGGCTGTAGGCACCCTCGATCTGCTTCAGCGCATCGATGAAGCGGTCGAGCAGGGTGCGGTAGTTGGATGTCGCGACCAGATGGATGATCGTCTCGGTATCGCTGGTCGACTGGAAGATCGACCCGCGCCGGATCAGCTCGCGGCGCAGCTTCATCGCGTTGGAGATGTTGCCATTATGCGCGACCGCAAAGCCGCCGCTTGCCAGCTCGGCATAAAGCGGCTGGACGTTGCGCAGCGCCGTCTCGCCGGTCGTGGAATAGCGGACGTGGCCCACCGCGCACTCGCCGGGCAGCGACCGGATCACGTCGTCGCGATCGAAATTCCCCGCGACATGACCCATCGCGCGATGCGTGTGGAAGTGATGGCCGTCGAAGCTGCTGATGCCCGCAGCCTCCTGACCGCGGTGCTGGAGCGCGTGCAGGCCAAGCGCGACCAGCGCGGCGGCGCTGTCGCTACCGGATACGCCGAACACGCCGCACTCCTCGCGCAGCTTGTCATCATCGAAAGGGTGGGTCGTCAGCATGGTGGCGGGGGCTCACGTCGTGGCGGTGGCCATATAGGAACCCAAATCGCGTTTGTCGCCTGCCTGTAACGCGGAAAATCGAACCGATCCGCAAGTGCTGCGTTCTGGGCGCGGATGAGGAGACCGTCGCATGGCGAAGGATCACGGTGCGCAGATCAAGGACGACACGCTCTACGAAGAGCTGCGCAAGCAGGGCAATTCGAAGGAGAAAGCGGCGCGCATCGCCAATGCGAGGGCTAACGGCTCACTCGACCCCCGCGGTGACAGGCTGGAGGAGCGGACCAAGAAAGACCTGATGAAGGAAGCGCGCGAGATTGGCATCGAAGGCAGGTCCAGGATGAACAAGGCCGCGCTGGCAAAGGCGATCCGCGGGCATCGATAGCGTGTGGTCACCCCCGCCCGCGTCCGGGGGTGACGATCCCTATCTCGCCGACGGCGTCGCCACGGGAGCGGGGGTGGCGTCGCCCTTGCGTCGCAACCCGCCGAGCACTTCGGCATCCTTCGCTACGGGTTTCGGTACGGGCATTGCGGTCAGCAGCACCTGCTGCTTCATGCACTCGCGCCGCTCCACTCGCTTCGTCTGCGCGCAATTCCAAAGCATCTTATCGATGCCGGCGTCGCGATCACGATAGTAACTGAACGTCATCGTCGCCACCTGTTCCGGCGCAAGCGGCAGGCTGGTCGGTGTCGCCGCCGCATCCGCCCATGCGGAATATTTGCACACGGCTCGCGCACCACAGGCTCGAAGGGCGAGAGCGGGATACGTACCGGGGGCCGCACCGGCCGGCAGGGTGACGAGCAGGCTGTCCCCGTCGGCTCCGCCGGTCACCGGGACGGCTTCCGTTAGCGCCGGTTCGCCATCCACCAGCCCGAGCGCCGCCGACGCCTCGAACAGCGCCGCATCGGCATCCGCCAGCGCCACCGCGGTCTTGTGCGCGTCAGACAGTGGCGCGAGCTGCGCAATGACGGGTTCGGCCGAACTGACCGCGCGATTGAAGGCAGGCGGCGTGCCCCACCAGCCGGTCCAGCGGAAGAACAGATGACTGTGTACGGCGACGACCTTGTCGAGGCTGGCCTGCCAATACGGCACCACCCAGTCGGTATGGTAATGGGTCGCGTAACCGACCGGTTTGTATACCGATCCGTCCAGCGCCAGCGTCGCGACATCGCGTGCCCGGCGCCATGCCTCGGCGGTCGGCGTCCACCGGGTCAGCGCATGGTCGCAGCTGAAGCTGAACTGACATCCGGTGCTGCGTTCCTGCCCTTCGAAGATCACGCCGCAGACGGTCTTCGGAAACGCCGGATGCCGCAGGCGGTTGAGCACGACCTGCGCCACCGCGCGCTCACCTTCGGCATCGTCGCCGGCCTCGTACAGGACTCCCGCCGCCATGCAGTCGAGCGCTCGCGCGCGATCTTCCTCGCTGCCGACGAAGCGAAACGGTCGCGCGGCAGGGTTCGGCAAGGCTGAAAAGGGGACGCCGGCGTTGAACGCCTTGGCATCCTCCGGCGACAGATCGACGAACTCGACCGGCTCCACCGGTGGCAGTTCGGCCGGGGGCACGACGCGCCGCTTCAACACGACGCGCGTGTGCGCCGGCTGCGGAATGACGGGCGGGTGGGTTACGACCAGCGCGGGAACGGCGACCGCAATCAGAGCGGTCGCCGACAGCACCGCGCGCAGCCACGTCGGGCTGCGCGCATCGGACATCGTGCTCACTGTTCGGGCAGGAAGTCCGGAACCGACAGATAACGTTCGCCGGTGTCGTAGTTGAAGCCGAGAACGCGCACGTCATCGGGCAGGTCGGGCAGCTTCTGCAGGATCGCCGCCAGTGTCGCGCCCGACGAGATGCCGACGAGGATGCCCTCTTCCGACGCCGAACGGCGCGCCATGTCCTTGGCGACTGCGGCGTCGACCTCGATCACACCGTCGAGCGCCTGCGTATGCAGGTTACGGGGTATGAATCCGGCACCGATACCCTGGATCGGGTGCGGACCGGGCTGGCCGCCGGCGATGACGGGCGAGGCGGCGGGTTCGACCGCGAAGACCTTAAGGTTCGGCCAACTCTTCTTCAGCGTCTCGGCCACGCCGGTGATGTGGCCGCCGGTGCCGACGCCGGTGATGATCACGTCGATCGGCGAATCGCGAAAGTCGTTCAGGATCTCCTGCGCGGTGGTGCGGACGTGGACGTCGATGTTGGCTCCGTTCTCGAACTGTTGTGGCATCCAGGCGCCCGGCGTTTGATTGACCAGTTCGATCGCGCGCTCGATCGCACCCTTCATGCCCTTCTCGCGCGGTGTCAGGTCGAATGTCGCGCCGTAGGCCAGCATCAGGCGGCGGCGTTCCAGCGACATCGACTCGGGCATGACGAGAACCAGCCTGTAGCCTTTCACCGCCGCGACCATCGCCAGGCCGACGCCGGTGTTGCCGCTGGTCGGCTCGATGATCGTGCCGCCCGGCTTCAGGTCGCCGTTCGCCTCCGCCGCCTCGACCATCGCCAGCGCGATGCGGTCCTTGATCGACCCGCCGGGGTTCGACCGTTCGGATTTGATCCACACTTCCGAATCGGGGAACAGCTTGGACACGCGGATGTGCGGCGTGTTGCCGATCGTCTCCAGGATGGTGTTGGCCTTCATGGTTTGGCTTCTCCGTGTTGGGGTTCGACCTGTAACATATCCGGCGGATCGAAGGTCCGTGCGCGCTTGAGTTCCGGAAACAGCCGCGCCCACAGCAGCGTGACCACGATTGCCGCCACACCGCCGAACGCGACCGCACCGACCGGCCCGAGCAGCGAGGCGAGCAGGCCGCTTTCGGCCTCGCCGAGTTCGTTGGATGCAGAGATGGTCAGCTGCGAAACCGCACTCACCCGCCCGCGCATCTCATCTGGCGTGTGCAACTGGATCAGCGACTGGCGGACGTACACCGATACCATGTCCGCCCCGCCCGCGACGATCAGCGCCGCGACGCTGAGCGGGAACGACGTCGACACGCCGAAGGTCAGGATGGCGAGCGCGAACACGATCACCGCGATCAGCATCTTGACGCCAACGTTGGAATTCATCGGTCGGAACGAGAACCAGACCGCCGTCACCGCCGCGCCGATCCCCATGCCCGCGGCGAGCAGACCCAGCCCCTGCGCTCCGACATGCAGGATGTCGCGGGCATAGATCGGCAGCAGCGCGGTCGCGCCCGCCAGCAGCACGACGAACAGGTCGAGCGTGATCGCCGCCAGCACCAGCCGGTTGTTACGGACATAGTTGAAGCCGTCGAGGATGCGCGCGAGCGGCCGCCGGTCCTTCTGCGCGGGCGGCTGCGGCACCGGGCCGATCGTGAACATCGTCACCAGCGCGACGAGGAACAGGGCCGTAATCGTGCCGTAGGCAACATCCGGATGGATCGCATAGAGCAGCCCGCCGACGCTCGGCCCGGCGATCGATCCCACCTGCCACGCGATCGAGGATATCGCGATCGCGGTCGGCAGGCTCTCGCGCGGCACCAGATTGGGGGCGAGCGCCGAATAGGCGGGCCCGGTGAAGGCGCGCGCGACGCCGATCAGCACCGCAGCGCCGAACAGGAAGGGCAGGGTGAGGTCACCCAGATACGTCAGCAGCCCCAGGATCGCCGCCACGATGGTGAGCAACGCCGTCGTTGCCCGCACGATCCAGCGACGGTCGACGCTGTCGGCGACGAGGCCGGTGATCGGCGTGAGCAGGAACAGCGGCACGAACTGCGCCGCACCGATCATCCCGAGCATGAAGGCGGCTTGCCGCACGTCCATCGTCTCGCGCGCCAGACCATAGACCTGCCAGCCGATGACGATGGCGAGCGCGGTCTGCGCGATCGTGCCGGACAGCCGTGATGCCCAATAGGCGCGGAAGTTCGGAATGCGGAACGGATGGGTGGCCATGTCGCGCGCAGCTTTGGCGCGGCCCGAGGGGAAGGGCAACACAGTTGGTCTTTCACCCCACCGTCGAAATCCTCCCGTGTAAGCGATGCGCCGATGCCGGACGCATCGCTCGCCGATCACCCCTCCCCCGCGAGGGGGAGGTGGCAGCACGAAGTGCCGACGGAAGGGGGGGTATGCGACGAACCCGCGCAAGAAGCGGAAGGTCGGAAACGCTACGTCACAGCCAGATTGACCCAGGGAATTGATGTTATCCCGAAACCCGGCCTATAGGCTCCCACACATCCCCAGGACCGTTGAGGTATTACGTGGCCAAATCGCCTGCTCCTCCCGCCGTACCGCTCACCAATCGCGAGCGCCCTGCCGATCCCAAGCCGTTCGAGGCGAACAAGGAGCAGTTGCTCGACTTCTACAAGCACATGCTGCTGATCCGCCGGTTCGAGGAAAAGGCGGGGCAATTGTACGGCCTCGGCTTCATCGGTGGCTTCTGCCACCTGTATATCGGTCAGGAAGCGGTCGCGGTCGGCCTTCAGTCGGCGCTCGACGGCGACAAGGATTCGGTCATCACCGGATACCGCGACCACGGCCACATGCTCGCCTATGGCATCGATCCCAAGGTGATCATGGCCGAACTGACCGGCCGTGCCGCCGGCATCAGCCGCGGCAAGGGCGGGTCGATGCACATGTTCTCGACCGAACATAAGTTCTACGGCGGCCACGGCATCGTCGGCGCGCAGGTGTCGCTCGGCACCGGCCTCGCCTTCGGTCACAAGTACAGCAACGACGGCGGCGTCTGCCTCGCATACTTCGGCGACGGCGCGGCGAACCAGGGCCAGGTCTACGAGAGCTTTAACATGGCGGAGCTTTGGAAGCTCCCGATCATCTTCGTGATCGAGAACAACCAATACGCCATGGGCACGAGCGTGAACCGCGCATCGGCCGAGGACCAGCTGTATCGCCGCGGCGAAAGCTTCCGCATCCCCGGCATCCAGGTCGACGGCATGGACGTGCTGGCGTGCCGCGGTGCCGCCGAGGAGGCGCTCGCCTGGGTCCGCGCGGGCAAGGGGCCGGTCATCCTCGAGATGAAGACCTATCGCTACCGCGGCCATTCGATGTCCGACCCCGCAAAATATCGCAGCCGCGAGGAAGTGCAGGGCGTCCGCGACAAGTCCGACCCGATCGAGCACGTCAAGAAGCTGCTCGAAGCGCAGGGCGTCACCGAGGCCGACCTCAAGTCCATCGAACAGGAAATCCGCAAGACCGTGAACGAAGCCGCCGATTTCGCCGAAAGCACGCCCGAGCCAAACGAGGCCGAACTGTATACCGACGTGCTGGTGGAGAGCTACTGAGATGGCGATCGAGATCAAGATGCCCGCGCTCTCCCCGACGATGGAAGAGGGCACGCTTGCCAAGTGGCTGGTGAAGGAAGGCGACACCGTCAAGTCCGGCGACATCATGGCGGAAATCGAAACCGACAAGGCGACGATGGAATTCGAAGCCGTCGATGAAGGCACGATCGGCAAGATCGTCATCGCCGAGGGGACCGACAACGTGGAGGTCGGCGACGTCATCGCTATCCTGCTCGAAGAGGGCGAAAGCGCCGACGCGGCGTCGTCCGCTCCGACTGCGACCAAGGACGACAGCCCCAAGGGCGACGCCAAGGCCGACGAGAACAAGCCCGCCGACAAGGTCGAAGACTCTGCGCACCCGGCGCAGGAAAAGGTCGAGACCGGCGCGCGACAGCTGTTCGACGCCGCCAAGAACGACGGTGTGCAGGACCCGGCGATCCCCGAAGGCACCGAGATGGTGAAGACCACCGTCCGCGAAGCGCTGCGCGACGCGATGGCCGAGGAAATGCGCAAGGACGACCGCGTCTTCGTGATGGGCGAGGAAGTCGCGCAATATCAGGGCGCGTACAAGGTCACGCAGGGGCTGCTCGACGAGTTCGGCGATCGCCGCGTCATCGATACGCCGATCACCGAATACGGCTTTGCCGGCGTCGGCACCGGCGCGGCGATGGGCGGTCTGAAGCCGATCATTGAATTCATGACGTTCAACTTCGCCATGCAGGCGATCGACCACATCATCAATTCGGCGGCCAAGACCAACTACATGTCCGGCGGCCAGATGCGCTGCCCCATCGTGTTCCGCGGCCCGAACGGTGCGGCGAGCCGCGTCGGCGCGCAGCACAGCCAGAACTATGCGCCTTGGTATGCCAGCGTCCCGGGCCTGATCGTCATCGCGCCGTATGACGCGGCGGATGCCAAGGGCCTGCTGAAGGCGGCGATCCGTTCGGAAGACCCCGTCGTCTTCCTCGAAAACGAGCTGATGTACGGCCGTTCGTTCGAGGTGCCCAAGCTCGACGATTACGTCCTGCCGATCGGCAAGGCGCGGATCATGCGTCCGGGCAAGGACGTTACGCTGGTCAGCTATTCGATCGGCGTCGGCCTCGCGCTGGAAGCCGCCGAGACGCTGGCGGGCGAGGGTGTCGATGCGGAAGTCATCGACCTGCGCACGCTGCGTCCGCTGGACAAGCAGACCGTGCTCAAGAGCCTCGCCAAGACCAACCGCTTGGTCGTGGTCGAGGAAGGCTGGCCGACCTGCTCGATCGCATCGGAAATCACCGCAATCGTGATGGAAGAGGGCTTTGACGACCTCGACGCCCCTGTGTTGCGCGTGACCAACGAGGACGTACCGCTGCCTTACGCGGCGAACCTCGAGAAGAAGGCGCTGATCGACGCCAAGAAGATCGTCGCAACGGTCAAGAAGATCCTCTGACCCGCCGGCCCGGTCGCTCCGCTATCGTGGGGCGGCCGGTTTCGTCTAGCGACGGGCCGCGGATATTCCATTCCACCGGTAACGGTGTGCGTCCGGCGTCGGCGATCAGCGAATGATCGTCGCTTGCTTGCTGGCCTGCGAAAAAAGCCTCTGCATTGCGGTATGAATCGACGGCCCGTCCGAGGCCTCGAAAAAATAGCCCGGAGACGCACAACGCTGCAACGCCGGTGCGATCTGCGGCGCGATTGGCTGGATCAGCTTGATGTATTCGTCTCGCAGATTGGGATCGCTCGGGTTCAGCGGATTGGCCTTCGTCGGCAGGTAAGTGGTGTACACGATTCCAACGGTGATCCCCTTGGATTTGTACGCATCACATAGGGATGCATCGATCGGCGCGGTACAATGGCCATAGACACACTGCCACCATTCCGTATCCGTGACCCCGTCGGTCACCATGAAGAAAAACTTGCGCGCCCGCAGTTGGGACGTGCCGTCGTCAAATGCAGCGCTGGTCGCCTTGATGTAAGGCAGAATCGCGTTGGTCGCGACCGGCAGATCGGTATCGCCATAGCCGATCGCGCCGTCATTGTCGCTCAGGGCAAGAGTTTTGACCTTGTTCTTCACATCGGTGAGATTGGTAGTCAGCCTGTAATATTCGTCCATGCCGATCGCCCAGCGGCCCTGGTTCTTGCCGATGCGATACAGGGCGAATTGATAGTTGTTATCGCCGCTCTGCCCGGCCTTTGCGGTGTCAATCATGTCCATGGTCGCATCGCGCAGCACATCGATGCGAAGCTTGATGTTGTTGTTCTTGGCAACCTGTTCGTTGGAGATGCTGTCCAGCTTGCCGTCGTGCCACGAGCGCACGTGACAGCCGAACTGGCAGCTACGTCCGTTGACCTCACCCGTACGTTGCCAGAGCAGTCTGGCGTCGGCATCGGTCGCCGCCAGTCCCATTGACTGCGAGGTATCGAGTGCGAGATGGATATCGATGAAGGGCGCCTTCACGGTCTTGGCGGTCGCACCACCTTTCACGGTCAGGGTCGGCATGCCGAGTATGCCTGCAAAGCTGTTGTCGGACGTCCCTCGGAAGTCGATCGTCGCAACGCGCGACATCGGGATGACCCCGACGTCCAGTCCTGTGAGGCCGATCGTGGGGCAGACGAGCGTCGCCTCGGGCAGCGATGCATAAGTATCGGTTATGGTGATCCTGACCTGCGCCAGAACCTGCGGGTTGAGCTGCAGGCCGGGCAGGCCGGTCGTCTGCGACACGAAGGTGCGCCGGGCGACGTCGCATGCCGTCAGGATCGGCTTCTGCATCATCGGCTGCGTCACCGCGGCCAGCGTCGCCGCGTCGGCGACGCTGGCGACCTTGGTCTCCAGCCGCATCGCCTGACTGTAATCGATCCCCATGCCGGTGGCGAAGGTCAGGGGAATCAGGGCAAATGCTGTGATCATCATGACGTTCGCCCGTCGCTCGCGCCATATCCGTGGAACGATACCAGTACGGGCGATCAGGCGACGCAGCGGATCAGCAGTCATTGCAGGGCACCGAATCTGAGTTGCGGGGACTCATGAACAGCGAGTCGGTCAGCGTCTTGCGCCCGACGATGCTGAAGCGGACGCCGGGATCGTAGGCGTAGTTGATCTCGCTCATCAGCAGATATGTGCCGTTGGTGCGCAACGTCCCCGGCAGCGTCACTACACTGCCGACGGCACGTGCCGCCGCGCCGTTGCGGCCCCGGCTCCATACGACGTTGGTCAAACCGGTATTGCTGGTGAACACCTCGGTCAGCCTGACCTGCGCGGATGCCTGACGATAGGGCGCCATGACCTGCGTCGAAGCGGCAAGCATCGCGTCGACCTCGGCGGCGCTGACCTGTTTCGATCGAGTCCCGAGGTCGGCGATGGTTCGGTTGGCCAACCCGACCTTTCGTTTGCACGCGATCCCATCCGATAGCTGATACCCCCCCAGGAACAGCAGCAGCAGGACGGGGAAGACGAACGCGAACTCCGTTAGTGCGACACCTCGACTGTCGTCGGCGAGCCTAGGGCAAACACCGGCGGGGATGGCCGGGGCAATCACGAATATTGCTCCGTCTTGCTTACTGCCGTTGCGATCAGCAGCCGGCGCCCTCCGGACAATGTGCTGATGTCGTACCCCAACGTCACTGACGGCAATTGCCAGACGTAATACAGCTGTAGCGTGACGATCTCGCCCGGCGCCCCCATATTATAGGCCGTCGTGATCGATGGCGTGCCTGCGGCGTTCGTCGTAACGGCCGGGGCGGCGATGCTTGCACTCGCGAAATCGACCGATCGGTCGACCGATACGAACAGGTTGGAACAGCGCATGTACCGTGGCAGCGTGGAGCAGACCTTTGCCTTGAACTGGTTCCGATCGAGCGCGGCCCCCTGCGACGACCCGGTCAGCAACGAACGACCGGCGGTGACCGCAACCGTCTCTAGGCTTTGCTGTGCGAAATAGCTCAGGCTGGTCGCGAGAATTGCGAACAGGATCGCGAAGAACGGCAGTATCACGATGCCGAACTCGACGATGGTCGCTCCGGATCGATCGCGAACCAGCCGGCGGCGCGGCGCAATTCGGGGCCGGCGAGCGGCAGGCAGGTGAGTCAGGTCGGTCATGTTTCGACCAACGTTGTAATCTGGATCAGTATAGCATCGGTTAACGTCCATTCTCGACAGTGTTCGTGTACTGTTTGTTAAATGGTTATATCACACCGATTCGGTATTGGGTCAGGTTGATCCGAGATGCGCGGCGTCGCACAGCCGCCGGGCCGTATCGTTCAAGCCGTTGGAATTGGTCAGCGCCTGTCCGGCCCGATCGCGTACTGGAAACGTCTGGACCGCGCGCAATTCCCGATTGCCCATGAACATGCCCGCCACCAGCGGACTGTAGGTATAGCGAACCTCGGCCACGATCATCGCCCCGGCAGTGATGGGGATCGTGCCCGTCGTATCGGTCGCCGGGGCGCGGGTGCCGATGCCGAATTTTAAGGCGGCATTGGTCGCACCGGTGCCTTCGGTACCATAGGCCGATACCGCGTTCTTGGCGCCAAAGCACCGCTGCCATGTGATCTTGTAGCCGGCATTGCTGTTGCCGCTGGCGATGCCGTTCGATTCGATGTCCGATATGATCACGCGTCCGCGTTCGCCGAACTTGATGCCGGTACCGGAGAAACGCAGCCCGACCATCACCTCGTTGACGTCGGTCTCATCCATCGAGATGCGGACACGGGCCGCGTTGTC